>NZ_PDCP01000058.1 GCF_002553505.1 Mycolicibacterium agri
ATAATCCAGGGATAAGCCTTCAGATACACAACAACCTCCAACAAGGTGGCTGTTGCAATCACCCCCAGAAATCGCCCCAGGACAGGGGGGACTTTTGCGTCTGCTCGCGCAATAGAGGTGAGTTACCGCTCGGCTCTCTGGTAGGCGGTGACGACGGCCGCGCCGCCAAGCCCGATGTTGTGCTGCAACGCCGCAGTGACATTGTCGACCTGACGCTTGTCCGCGGTGCCGCGCAACTGCCACGTCAACTCCGCGCACTGCGCCAAGCCCGTCGCACCGAGCGGATGCCCCTTGGAGATCAACCCGCCCGACGGGTTGACCACCCACCGGCCGCCGTAGGTGGTGTCGTTGTTGTCGATCAGCTTCGGTGCTTCGCCCTCTTCGCACAGCCCCAGCGCCTCGTACAGCAGCAACTCGTTGGCCGAGAAGCAGTCGTGCAACTCGATCACCTGGAAGTCGTTGGGCCCGAGGCCCGACTGCTCGTAAACCTTGCGTGCGGCTTGGACATTCATGTCGTAGCCGATGAGGTTCTTGGCGCTGCCGTCGAAGGTCGACTCGAAGTCGGTGGTCATCGCCTGGCCGACGATCTCCACGGCTTGGCCCGCCAAATTGTGCTTGTCGACGAACGCCTCGCTGGCCACGATCGCCGCGCCCGAGCCGTCGGAGGTCGGCGAGCACTGCAGCTTGGTCAGCGGGTCGGAGATCATCTTCGCCGACAGAATGTCTTCCAGCGTGTACTCATCCTGGAACTGCGCGTACGGGTTGTTCACCGAATGCTTGTGGTTCTTCAGCCCGATCTTCGCGAAATGCTCTGCGGTGGTACCGAATTTGCGCATGTGCTCGCGTCCGGCCGCGCCGAACATCCACGGCGCGACGGGGAAGGCGAACTCGTCGATTTCGGCCATCGCCTTGACGTGCCGACCCATCGGCGACTCACGGTCCTCGCTGCCGCCTTGCAGCGGGCCCGGCTGCATCTTCTCGAAGCCCAGCGCGATCGCGCAATCGGCCAGCCCGCCGCGAATCGTCTGCGCCGCAAGGAACAACGCCGTCGAACCCGTCGAACAGTTGTTGTTGACGTTGGCGATCGGGATGCCCGTCATACCGAGTTCGTAGAGCGCGCGGTTGCCCGACGTCGAATCGCCCGCGACATAGCCGACGAAGCCCTGCTCGACCTCCGAATAGTGAATGCCCGCATCTTCGAGCGCTTTGGTGCCCGATTCGCGCGCCATGTCCGGGTAGTCCCACCCCTCGCGGCGGCCCGGCTTCTCGAACTTCGTCATCCCCACTCCGACGACGAAAACCTTGTTCGGCATCTGCTGTCCCTTCGCTGTCTGTCTTGCGATCGACAGAAACACAAAGCGAGCGAACTGTCTAGATGCGCTAGCCGGGCCGCCGCGCCACGGGCTTACGGCAGCAGATCCTCGTACTCGGGGCAGTAGTGGAACACCGACGCGACGACGAACACCGCCGCCTGGTGCACCGTCAGATCGGTGGTAGCGAGGAGCTCGTTGCCGAGGTCCGCCGGGTCGGCGCCGTCGTCGATCGACTCGCACACATACATTGCGGCCGAAACGGCCGTGCCGGGTGAGTCGTAGGCGATGCCCTCGTCGCTGATGATGTCAAGAAAATTCGCGTCGACGGAGGTCAGCGCCCCCGCGGTGGGTGCGCCGGTCAGGGCCGACAGTCCGAGACCCGCCGCGGCGATCGCGGTGGCGGCCAATGTGGTGACTCGATGCGTGGTGAACATGGTGACTCCTGATGTCGATTTCTCCGGCCCGTTGCCGGCGTGACATCAGAGTCGAAAATGGCGCTTGGCGGATCCTTGGAAAAGCGCCCGCCTCAGCTCACCCGTAGTCGTTCCACCATTTGTGGAGGTCTTCCATGTTGGGCCCCTGCGCGTTGGCCAGCAGGAGGTCGGCGTCCTTCGTCCAGGTCACGTCGGCGTTGCCGTCGTAGGTGCCGCATGCGACTTGCCCGGCGGTTTCGTCTGGGGTCGCGTTGTAGTGCCAGGCCGTCGGCGAGTCGAGGTCGCTGCCTGGGCATTTCAGCATTTCGGAGTTCTCGGCGATCGCGTCGCGGAAATGCCGATCCAGTGTCGCCTGGTCTTCAAACAGCGAGTACCGCGCGATCTTCGGGCCGGTCGGTACGTTCGTCTCGCCGCAGTCGACGGTGGCCAGCGCGTCGGCCGCCGGCGGGTGCGCCGGTTCGCAGGCCCCGGGGTCGTAGCTGTCGGGCAGCGCCGCCAGCAGCTTGGCGACGTAGGCCTGGTTGACCGTGGTCGCGGTGGTGCGTGTCGGCCGCGACGTCGTAGGTTCGCGGGTGGTCGACGACGTGACGGTCGCGCTCCGATTGGTCGAGTCGTCCTTCTTGACCGCCCACCAGACGCCGAAGGCGCCAAGCACGACGGCGAAGACGGCCCCCGCCGCGACCAGCGGGATCCATGCGGTGCTCTTGCCCCGCGGGGCTTTCCCGCTCGGTGTCAGAGGGGTGTGGAACGACGCCGGGGTGGTGGCCGCAAACGGCGGCGGTGTCGGCGGCGCACCAGCACCCGGAGCAGGCCCAACCGCACCAGGTGCACCAGGCGGCGGTGTCTGATAGCCGCCGGGCGTGACGGCGCCGCGGGCGGCGATACCGGGCATCGTCGCCTGCTGACTACGCAGGTAGATGTCGGCGGCCTGATCCCGATCCCGTTGTGTCAGTGCGGTATTGGCGGCTACGGCCAGATCGCCGGCGCTGGCGTACCGGTCGGCTGGCTTCTTGGCCATCCCGCGCGCGATGACGTGATCCAACTCGGCCGGAATGCCCGGCCGCATCACGCTGGGCCGCGGCACGGGCTGCATCAAGTGCGCGGTGATGACCATGCCGACGCTGTCGGCGGGGTAGGGCTGAGACCCGGTCAGGCACTCGTGCAGGACGCACGCCAGCGCGTAGATGTCGGCGCGGTAGGTCACCTCGTCGTTGGTGAACCGCTCCGGCGCCATGTAGGCGTAAGTCCCGACGGCAGTGCCCAACTCGGTGAGTTTCTCGTCAGTGGCGGCGTTGGCGATGCCGAAGTCGACGAGGTAGGCGAAGTCGTCGCGGGTGATCAGGATGTTTTCGGGCTTGACGTCGCGGTGCATGATGCCGGCTTCGTGCGCGGCGTCGAGCGCCGACGCGACCTGCCGCACGATCGCCACCGCCCGCGCCGGCGTCATCGGCCCGTAGTTCTTCAGGATCTTGCGGAGGTCGGTGCCGTCGATCATCCGCATGTCGACGAACATCACCCCGTCGATCTCGCCGTAATCGTGGATGGGAACGACGTGGGGTTCGAGCAACCGTCCCGCCGAATGTGCCTCGCGCTGAAGGCGTTTGCGGAACACCGGATCGTGAGAGATGGCCTCCGGCAACAGCTTGATCGCGACAATGCGGTCCTTTTCGGTGTCCTCGGCCTCGTACACCTCGCCCATGCCGCCGCGGCCGATCAGCCGACGCAGCCGGTAGCGACCGAACTCAGTACCCGCCCGCGAGTCGTCTTCGCCGCTCATCGGTCGCTCCTTCATTCGCTTCCCAGCGAACACACCCTAATGCCGCGGCACCGTGTTCACGTGCTAATTCGACGGTTATCCCTCGGGTGGGGAAACCTCGAAGATGAATTCGTTGTCGCAGATGCGGATGTGGTCGCCGTCGGTTATGGTGACGCTGGCGCGGATCCGCGCCCCGCGCACCTCGACGCCGTTCGCCGACCGCAGATCCGAGACGACGAAGCTGGTGCCGGTGTCGATGATGACCGCGTGATGGCGGCTGACCTTCGCATCGTCGAGCACGAGGTCGTTGTCGGCCAGCCGCCCGATCCGCGTCGCCGCCGCCACAAGCGGATACTCGCGCCCTGCCGCGTCGCGCAGCCGGGCGACGACGGGTGCCCCGCCCACCGCGGTGCGCCGGTCCAGCGTCCCGACCGTGCCGATGGCGGTGGTCTGTGCGACGCGTTTGACGTCCAACGCCTCCTGACGCAGCACCCGCTCGTGGAGCGCCTGCACGGTCCGGCCGGGATCGATGCCCAGATCCTCGGCGAGCGTGGTCTTGAGTCGCCGGTAGGCGTCGAGCGCATCGGATTGGCGATCGGCCAGGTAGTACGCGGTCATCAGCTGCGCCCACAGGGGCTCGCGATAGGGATGCTCGGCGGTCAGCGACTCCAGCTCGCCGATGACGGCATAGGCTCGGCCACACGCGATCTCAGCTTCCGCCTTGGCGGTGTGCGCGAGCACTTTGTCCTCGATCAGCGCGGCGGCGAAAGTCTCGACGAAGTGGAAGTCGCGCAGGTCTTCGAGGACGGGTCCGCGCCATTCGGCCAGCGCGGCGGACAGGAACTCGCTGGCCTGCTCGAAGTGCCCGGCCGCGGCCGCCCGCACGCCCGCCGTCCTGTTGAGGACGAATCGTCCTATGTCGCAATCGGTTTCGGGCACCGACAAGCGGTAGCCCGGCGGCGCGCTGGTCAACGCGGCGCGCGAGTCGACGCCGAGGCCGGCCATCAGCTTGCGCAGGTTGGAGATGTAGGCGTGCAGGCTGGCGCGCGGATCCGGCGGCGGGAACTGTTCCCACGTTGCTTCGATCAATGAATCCATTGCGACCGGCCGGTTGCGGTTGATCAGCAGCATGGCGAGCACCGCCCGCTGCTTCGGGGTGCCGAGCCCGACCGGCACCCCGTCGACGCAGATCTGCAGCGCGCCCAGCACGCCGAAATCGGCCATGGGGGCAATTGTGACGGCGGCCGGGTTCCCGGCGCTACTGCGACTGCTGCGGCGCAGGAGCCAGCACCCACGTCGGCACCGGTTCCCAGAGCGCCTCCGAACCCCGAGAGGTGACCACGCGTCCGAAAGCCTGGTCGCCGAAGTGAAACCCGAACCCGACGGTGTTCGGCGCAGACAGTTCTGCGAGCAGACGCCGCCGGGCCGCGATGACGCCGGCGGTGTCACGGTCGGCGATCGCCACCCAGTCGGGATGGGCCAACTGGGCAGGGGCGTGGAAGACGTCGCCGAACGCCACCAGGCGGTGGCCGCTCTGCGACGTGATCACGTAGGACGTGTGGCCCGGCGAATGCCCCGGTGTCACGATGGCTCGCACGCCGGCCACGACCTCGTCGCCGTCGCCGACGAGATCCAACTCCGCGGCCCCGGATGCGAACGCCCGCAGCACATGCTCGGGTGCCGCCGCGCCGTCACCGCCGAGGCAACTCGCGTGTGCGATCCACTCCGATGCGGCGAGCACATAACGGGCATGCGGGAATGTCTTCTCTCCGTCCACAAACGCCCATCCGGAATGGTCGAAGTGCAGATGGGTGAATGCCACCACGTCGACGTCTTCGGGCCGCCGCCCGATGTCGGCCAGCACGTCGACCAGCGCGCCGGACCGGATGTCGGCGTCCGGGAACTGAACCGGCCCCGGCCCAACGCCGGCATCGATGAGCACGGTGGTCCCTGCGAGTTCCACCAGCAGTCCGCCCGCGCTCATCGGGAGCCGTCCGTCGGCGCCGAGCAAGGCGCGGTTGGCGGACCAGAAGTCGCGCGGAATCGTGGGAAAGAACCCGACGTCCATCCTCAACACGGCGTCGACGACGTAGGTCGCGACCACTCCGTCCAACTGCAGCCTGCGGACCGACGACGGATCGCCCAGCCGACCCACGGTCGTCATGCCGCGATACTCCCGCCTCCGTCCGCGCGGATGATCTGGCCGGTGATGTAGCCGGCGTCCTCGTTGAGCAACGCGATGATCGCGTGCGCTATCTCGCGAGGCTGCGCGACACGTTGCAGCGGAATGCCCTGCAGCAGTTGACGTTCGCGCTCGGACCCGATCGGGCTGCGTTCGCGATACAGCTCGGTCTCGACGGGTCCGGGTGCCACCGCGTTGACCGTGATGCCGCTCTGCGCGAGTTCGCGCGCCCAGATACGGGTGCAGGTCTCCAGCGCAGCCTTCGACGCGGCGTACGGTGTGCGTTCGGCGACCCCGAGCGTGGTGAGGCTGCTGACGTTGACGATCCGCCCCCATCCCGCATCGAGCATGCCGGGCAGCACCGCCTGCACCACCTGGACGGCGGCTCGCACGTTCAGGTCGTAGGTGACGAACAGGTCGTCCAAATCGATTTCGCCGAGCCGGGCCAAGCGCGCCAGCCCGGCGTTGTTCACCACCGCGTCGATGCGCCCGACGGCCAGGATCCGCTGCAGGCCCGCAGCCGTGGCGTCACGGTCGGCGAGGTCGACCTCGAAGAACTCGCCGGGAAACTCGGCTGGGGCGCTGCGTGCCAGCCCGACCGGGATATCGCCCGCGGCCGCCACCCGATCGGCCACCGCGCGCCCGATTCCCTTCGACGCGCCGGTGATCAGCACTCGCTTGCCTGCCATCGTGTCCTCCTTTATCCGAAGAGCCTTGCCTCGCACTTCAACGCATCCGGAAAGGGAAATGGCGATACCGCTGTTGGTATGAGGCGATGCCCTTTTGTCATATGGAGGCCCGATGACGACGGTTTCGCAGCTCACGGCGTTCGTGACGGTGGTCGAGCAGGGCGGTTTCGCGGCCGCCAGCCGCGCGCTGGGCCTGTCTCAACCTGGCGTGAGCCGCGCCGTCGCCTCCCTCGAGAAGGAACTGGGCCGGCCTCTGCTGGTGCGCGGCCGCGACGGGGTGTCGCTGACCAAGGCCGGGCGTGCCGCACTGGCGCATGCGCGTGAAGTGGTGCGCCACGTGTCGCAGATGCGCACCGAGGTCGCGGGGGTGGCGAGCGCCGTCACCGGGACGTTGAGCCTGGCCAGCCTGCCGAGCGTCACCGCAACGCTTGTCGCGCCGCAACTGCATGCGTTCGCCGAGCGCCATCCCGCCGTGGAGATCCGGTTGCTGGAGGGCAGCGAGGAGGAGGTGCGCGACTGGCTGGACCAGGGCGCTGCCGAGGCAGGGGTGGTCAGCCTGCCGGTCCGCGGCCTGGATAGCGCTGTGCTCGGCGACCAGTTGATGGTCGCCGTGGTGCCCGCGAACAACTGGCTGGCGTCGAAGGACACCGTCAGCTACGCGGAATTGGCCAAGGAGCCGTTCGTCATCTCGACGGGCGGATGCGCCGACGTCTTCACTCCGGTGGCGCGGGCGGTCGGCGTCGAGTTCGACGTGGCGTTCCAGGCGCGGGAGATGTCGTCGGTGCTGCAGATCGTGCGGGCGAACCTCGGTGTCTCCATCCTGCCCAGCGCGGGCCTGCCGCCGCTGCCCGACGGTGTGGTCGTCCGTCCGCTGGTGCCCGAGACCGTTCGTCGTCTCGGGGTGGCGGTCTCTGCGAGCGCGTCCGCACCCGCCCGCGCTTTTCTCGAGCAGATCGCGTCTTTCTCGAGCAGATCGCGTCGCTGAATCTGCCGGATCTGCACTGAAAGGGTGTCGCCGGCCGTCCCGCGGGTGTAGATCTGGATAGAACGTGTTCTAATTCCGCGGGACCGGGCGGGGATCAGGCGGGATCGTTCGGATCGGTCGGGATGGGGAGGAGGAGCATGGCGCTTCGAGTCGTGCAATGGGCCACCGGAGGCGTCGGCGTGGCCGCAATCAAAGGCGTGCTGGAGCATCCGGAGCTGGAACTCGTCGGCTGCTGGGTGCATTCGCCGGACAAGGCGGGCAAGGACGTCGGCGAGATCATCGGCACCGAGCCGCTCGGAGTCGTCGCGACCAACAGCATCGACGACATCGTGAAGATGGACGCCGACGCCGTCATCTATGCGCCGCTGATGGCCAACCCCGACGAGGTGGCCGCATTGCTGAGGTCCGGCAAGAACGTCGTCACGCCCGTCGGTTGGCTGTACCCGAGCGAGCGCAGCGCCGCACCGATGCGCGAAGCCGCGCTGGCGGGTAACGCGACGCTGCACGGCACGGGCATGGCTCCCGGCGGTATCAGCGAGAAGTTTCCGCTGTTGTTCTCGGCGTTCTCCACGGGCGTGACATTCGTTCGCGCCGAAGAGTTTTCCGACCTGCGGACCTATGAGGCGCCCGATGTACTGCGCCACGTGATGGGCTTCGGAGAGACGCCGGACAAGGCGTTGACCGGGCCGATGCAGAAGATGCTCGACAGCGGTTTCATCCAGGCCGTGAAGATGGTCGTCGACAAGATGGGCTTCAACGCAGACCCGAAAGTGCGTGCGACACAGGAGGTTGCGGTTGCGTCGGCGCCTATCGAGTCGCCGCTGGGCGTCATCGAACCGGGTCAGGTTGCGGGCCGGCGATTCCATTGGGAGGCGCTGGTCGACTCGAAACCGGTGGTGCGGGTGACGGTGAACTGGTTGATGGGCGAGGAAAACCTCGACCCCGCATGGACTCTCGGCCCCGCCGGGCAGCGATATGAGATGGAAGTGCGCGGCAATCCGGATATCACGGTCACCGTCAAGGGATTTCACTCCGAAGTCGGCGGACAGGGGCCTGAGTACGGCATCGTTGGAACGGCTGCGCACTGCGTGAACTCCGTTCCCGCCACGTGTGCCGCCGAACCGGGCATCCTGACCTACCTCGACTTGCCGTTGATCAGCGGCAAGGCCGCACCCGAGCTGGGATAGTCTCGACGTATGAGCCAGCCCCTGGTGGTCGAAAGGTCCAAGACCATTGCGATGGGCCAGGAAGACGTCTTCCGCGACATGGTTCCGATGCCGTTGCCGAAGCTGTTCCAGCGGTGGTACGGGCCGATTCCGCCGATCAAGGAGACCCGCGACCAGACCGGCGACTGGGATGGCGTCGGGCAGACCCGAACCGTCGTGTTGGTCGGCGGCGGCAGCATGCGCGAAGAACTCACAACGTACGACCCGCCGCATTCGTTCGGCTACACGCTGTCGAACATCACCGGCCCGCTGTCGCCGTTGGTCGACCACGTTGACGGCGAATGGATTTTCGAGCCGATCGGCGCAGGCACCAGCGTGACCCGGCGGTGGACCATCCACCCGCGCAGCCGTATCGTCGCCCCGCTGCTTCCGGTGTTCGGCTGGCTGTGGAAGGGCTACGCCCGCCAGTCGCTGGAGGAGCTGTCGCGCCAGTTGGTGCACTGACGCGCTGGTTGGTGCACTGGCTCGCACCAGTTGGTGCACTGACGCGCGCCTGCGGGCGCACAAGCCCACGCCAGTTGGTGCACAGACCTGCGCCAGTGGGCGCACAGACCCCACGCCGAGATCGACGAAATGGCGCGGCCTACTCGCACTTTTGCACCCATATGTCGGTTTCGGCGTGGTGAGGGTATGCGGTAGGTGGTGAGGGGATGATGCGGTAGGTGGTCAGGGGATGCGGTAGAAGGGATTGGGGAGCAGGAAGGTCCGCTCCGCGAATCCGCCGTCGAGGTCGGACGGCTGGTCGCCAAGGTTGGCGATGATCGTATAGCCCTCCTGCTCGATCGCCTGTCGTTGCGGCGCCTTGTAATCGACAGCCGAAGAGTACTGCGCGCCAATGGGTTCCATGATCAGCCGGGTGTAGCCGTGATAGCCCACGTCGGCGAGGTTGCGTTCGGTCGCGGCGCGCTGCGACTCGGGTCGACCGGTGATGAAGAAGACCGCCACACCGCGGTTTTTGGCCGCGTTGAACACGTCTCGCGTCGGCGGGATCGCCGTGGCTTCGGCGTATTCGTCCCACGCCGCCAATCCGCATGGGCCTTGCGGCAACTCGTCGCACGGGCCGGGGATGATCCTGCCGAAGTCGTTGGCCTTCAGCGCTTCCCAGTTCGACAGCGAGGTCTCGTCGATGTCGAACACGGCGGCGGGCCGTGGCACCCGCGGCGCCTGCTCGTCGATCCACGGAATGGCAGGCCAGGCGGCCGCCTGCAGGTCGGTGAGATACGCCCCGCTTTCGTAGTAGCGGGTGATCTGGACCTTCAGGTCGCCGAGATTCGGCGGCTGCACCGGCGGCGGGACGATCGGCACCGGCGGCGCGGGCGGATCGGCGGCCGCGGGCGGGGGGCAGACCAGCAGTGTCACGGTCGCAAAGATGACGACGATGCGCGCGATCATGGCATGCACGCTAAGCGCCACAAGCCGGGGCTGGCAGACTTTCGGGGTGACATCGAAACACGCTCTTGTGCTCGCCGGCGGGGGATTGGAGGGAATCGCCTGGAAACCGGCATTCTGCGGGGTATCGAAGACGAATCGGCCGAGACGGTGCGCACGCTGTTGGACTCCGACGTCATCGTCGGCACATCCGCAGGCTCAGCGGTCGCGGCTCAACTCGGCAGCGACTTGAGCCTCGACGAGCTGTTCGAGCGGCAGATCTCCGGCCACGGGAAAGAGATCGACCCGAACGTCGACATCGACGACATCACCGAACTGTTCCTGCAAGCGCTGTCGGATCCCGACGCCTCGAAAGAACAGAAGCTGCAACGCATCGGCGAGGTGGCGCGCACCACCGCCACCGTGCCGGAGGAGGTGCGCCGCGAGGTGATCGCGCAGCGCCTGCCGTCGCACCGCTGGCCGGACCGCGATTTGCGGATCTCCGCGATCGACATCGGCACCGGCGAGCTGGTCGCGTTCGACCCGACCTCCGATGTCGAATTGGTCGACGCCGTCGCCGCCAGCTGCGCGGTGCCCGGCGCGTGGCCGCCGGTGACCATCGACGGGCGGCGCTATATGGACGGCGGCGTGGGCAGCACGATGAACCTCACGCTGGCCGCCGACTGCGACACCGTCGTCGTCCTGGTGCCGTCAGGTAAGGGCGCGCCGTCGCCGTTCGGCCGCGATCCGGCGTACGAAGTCGACGCGTTTCCCGGGCGCGCGCTCGGCATCTTCGCCGACGACGAGTCGCTGAAGGCTTTCGGCCGCAACCCGCTTGACCCGGCCTGTCGCGAACCGTCCGCCCGCGCGGGACGCGCGCGGGGCCGACGCGTCGCCGCCGACGTCGCCTCGTTTCTTGCGATTTCGGCGCGCTAACGTGCGCTACGCGCCGCTTAGCGCGCCGAAATCCCGTCAAGGGCTTCGGCGGCCAACTCGTGGCCGATGTCGATGACCTCGGCCGCGCGATGGAATTCCAAGCTGCGGCACGCTGATCGCGGCACCTCGATCAACACGTCGGGCGGATAGGCCGCCAGCGTGTGACGGCACAGCGCGGCCTGCGCGATGTCGATCGTGCGGTTCATCACCTCGAAGCTGCCCAGCTTCGGCACCGCGACCTCCTTGGAGCTGTCGACGAGTTCCTCGCGGCTGGGGGTCTCGGCAACCGTGGAGTCGATAGCGGCGTCGGCGTCCGGTGCGCCGTCGGTGCCTGCGCCGAACCGGTTCAGCATGGTGTTGTTCTCGAACAGCGACGACGTGCTGCGCCACACCCGCGCCAGCCATTCCGTCGTCACCCGCTGCCCGGTGTCCGCCGGCTGCTCCTCCTGGCCGTCGGTCTCGCTGCCGCCGAGGCTGACCGCGATGGTGAGGTCGGCGTTGACCGCCGCGATGGGCGCCATCGGCAGCGGGTCGAGGATGCCGCCGTCGGCGAGCAGGCGACCGTCGAGCACATGCGGAGAGATGACGCCCGGGATCGCGATCGACGCCCGGATCGCCGCGTCGACGGGGCCGCGCTGCAGCCACACCGACTTGCCCGCGATCAGATCCGTCGTCACCGCCGTGTACGGGATCGGCAACTCTTCGATGGTCACCTCGCCGAGGATGTCGCGGACCGCGTCGAGGATCTTGGCCGCGCGCAGCACCCCGGCCGCGGTGATCGACGGGTCCAGCAGCCGCAACACGGCGCGCTGGGTCAACGACTTCGCCCATTCCTCGAAGTCGTCGAGCTTCCCAGCCGCCTCCAAGCCGCCGACGAGCGCGCCCATCGATGATCCGGCGATGCCGACGATCTCGTACCCGCGTGCGCGGAGTTCGGAGATCACGCCGATGTGGGCGTATCCCCGGGCGCCTCCGCTGCCGAGGGCCAGCGCGACCCGTTTACGTGCGCGGGGGGCAAGAGAGTCCTTGCCGGCCATAGGTTCATTCTGCGACTGCCGGCCGGGTTTCTCGCAGGCGTGATTCGAATTGTCAGCAGAGGGCATCGGCGCCGGCATGCACCGCCACGATGACCGCGGCCTGACGGTCGGGTGGCAGCTCCGCCCACGGGGTGTTGTAGGTGGCTGGACCGGGCGGGGTGTTGGGGTCCTGGATCATCTTCAGGAACGGCTCGACCTGCGCTCGGCGGTCGCCGCCCTGCTGGTCGATCCAGGCCTTCGCGGCCTGGCAGGCCTGCGAATACTCCTCTTCTGTGGACGAGGCGTCGGCCCCGACCGCGGTCGTGACACCGCCCGGCGACACCTCGATCGCGCCGGGTGCCGGTGTGTGGGTTTCCGAGGCCGTCGCCGTCGTCGTGGTGGCCGGCGGAGCCGTCTCACCGCCTTCGCCGCCCGAGGAGCAACCGGCCAGCGCTGCGGCGGCCGCCGCCGCTGCGATGCACAGGGGGTAGAAGCGCATGGAGTAAATCTATGCAAGACTCGCGGCCGTGATGGAGGGCACTCGGTTCCAGTGGTGTTGTCGGCGGTAATCGCCCGACCCACGTCCGTCCGTCATTCCTGGAGCTTCACCCATGCTTTCTGCTGTCTCTGCCCCCACCCGCCTGCGCGTGCCCGACCTGCTGCACGCCGTCGACCGAGCCGCCGAAGACGTGCTGTCCGGCCGCCACGAGCATCTGCTGCCCGCCGCAGGCCTGCCGACCGACCAGCGCTGGTACACCCGCATCCACGGCGACGACGAGCTCGACATCTGGCTGATCAGCTGGGTCAAGGACCAGGCCACCGAGCTGCACGACCACGGCGGCTCGCTGGGCGCGTTGACGGTGGTGTCCGGCGCGCTCGACGAATTCCGTTGGGACGGCGAGGCGTTGCGACGACGTCGACTGCACGCAGGCGATCAGGCCGCGTTCCCGCTCGGCTGGGTGCACGACGTGGTGTGGGCGCCCGCGCCCGCGCCGATCACGCCGACACTCAGCGTGCACGCCTACTCGCCGCCGCTGACCGCGATGTCGTACTACGAGGTGACCAGCCGGAACACGTTGCGGCGCAACAGGACCGAACTGACCGACGGGCCGGAGGGATAGCCGACCGATGACCAGCCGCATCGACGAGCTGCTCGCCGCCGCGCGGGCCCGATTTCAGCGACTGTCTGCCACGGACGTGCCCGAGGCGCTGCGGCGCGGCGCGGTGCTCGTCGACATCCGCCCGCAGGCCCAGCGCGAACGCGAAGGCGACGTGCCCGGCGCGCTGGTGATCGAACGCAACGTGCTGGAGTGGCGCTGCGACCCGACCAGCGACGCGAAGATCCCGCAGGCCGTCGACGACGACGTCGAATGGGTGGTGCTGTGCTCGGAGGGCTACACCTCGAGCCTGGCCGCGGCGGCGCTGATCGATCTCGGCCTGCACAAGGCGACCGACGTGATCGGCGGCTACCACGCGCTCAAGGCCGAAGGCGTTCTGGTCCAGCTGGTTTAGCCGCTCAAGCGTTTTCGTCGTTGGTCAGCAGCGGACGCAGTCGTTCGGTCTTCTCCGATGTCCATCCCGGCGGCTGCAGCACGGCCGCCCACCCGTTGGCGACGTCCTTGACGTAGACGTGGCCGTGCCCGTCGGGAACATCCACCGCGACAGCCATGTCGGCCGACACCTGCAGGAACGTCACCACCGGTATCCACTGCATCCGCCCGGACAGGTCGTAGCCGCGTGGCTCCTTCAACCAGTCCGGCTCTTCGAACAGCAGATCCGGGTTCCACCAGGCGATGGGGTCCGAGGCGTGCTGCAGGTAGACCACCCGCGGCTCGTCCCACGGGTCATCGGGACGGTCGAGGTTGTCCGGGCGGGCGACGAAGCGGACGCTTTCGCCCTTGTCGTAGATCGGCAGCCACTCCGGCGAACCCGCGTCGCGGTTGCGGGTCAGGTCCGCCCAGATCGTGTTGTTGAACGTCGGCCCCGAGAACAGCGCGCCGTCGGTGCGGGCGACGAGATTGTTCAACGCGAGGAACGGCGCCTCGCCGCCGAACGAGCCCAGGCTCTCGCCGAACACCACCAGCTTGGGCCGCTGCGCCTCGGGCATCTCGCGGATCATGGCGTCGACGGCTTCGAACAGCGCCTGACCGGCCTGTCTGGCGTTCTCCTTGTCGACGAGGAACGACAGCCAGCTGGGCAAAAACGAGTACTGCATGGACGCGATCGCGGTGTCGCCGTTGTACATGTACTCCAGCGCGGAGGCCTCGGCTTCGTTGATCCAGCCCGTGCCCGTCGTCGTCGCGACCGCCACCACGTCGCGGTCGAGCCCGCCGGTGCGTCGCAGCTCTTCTGCGGCCAACGCGGCCGTCGCCTTGATCCCGTCGGCGGAATGCAGACCGGCGTACACGCGGATCGGCTCCATCGCCGGCCTGCCGTTGAACTGCGTCAGCTGCTCGACCGTCGGGCCCGCCGACACGAACACCCGGCCCTGGTGACCCAGCGACTCCCAGCTGGCCAACGAGCCAGGCCCGCCGGACCGCAGCGGCGACGTCGGCGCCGGGAAGTTCGGGTCGGTCTCGTCGTTGACCGCGGCGAAGGTCTTGTTCAAGGTGCTCATGCCCACTCGCACGACGACACCGTTGAGCAGCGCGACACCAAGGGCCAGCAGCAGCAACACCGTGACGACCGCCGAAACACGTTGAGGTGCAACACGATTGATTTGGTGGGTGAGAAATCGCACGAGACGGCCGATCAACTGCCCGATTTCGACGAGGACGAACAAGACGACGATGGACAGCACCGCCGTCAGCGGGTGATCCCAGAAGCCAAGGCGCGGTACGCCGTTGAGGTCGCGCACTTCGTCCTGCCAGACATGGAAGTAGACGATCATCAGGATCTGGCCGACGACGCCCACCACCAGCAGTGCGATCCACGCCCACCGTGGCGCGGGCGGGCTGGTGTCCTTGGAGCGCATGTAGCGCACCAACCACACAAGAAAAACACCGAGGCCGTAGCCGAATGCGGCGGCGGCGCCGCTGACCACGCCCTGGAAGAACGGTCCGCGGGGCAACAGTGACGGCGTCAACGACAACCACAGGAACACCAGGCCGAGCGCGGTGCCCATGAAGGTGTAATGCCGTCGCCACCACGACGTGGTCTTGGCAGTCGGTTCCGGTTGGGGCGCTACCTCTTGCGTCGCCTCCGCGGTATCGGTCACATAGCTGAGGCTATCGGTGCGTGAAGTTCGGCGGGCGCTTCTCGGTGAAGGCGTTCATGCCCTCGGTCTGGTCGGCCGTGGCAAACGCCGAATGGAACAGCCTGCGCTCGTAGAGCAGCCCCTCCGACAGCGACGTCTCGAAGGCCCGATTGACGGCCTCCTTGGCCATCCGGGCGGCCGACAACGACATGCCCGCGATCGTCTCGGCGACGGTCTTGGCCTCCCGGAGCAACTCGTCGGCGGGCACCACCCGCGACACCAGGCCGCTGCGGTCGGCCTCCTCCGCGTCGATGGTGCGTCCGGTCAGGATCAGATCCATCGCCTTGGCCTTGCCGACGGCGCGGGTCAACCGTTGCGAGCCGCCCATGCCGGGGAGCACTCCGAGCTTGATCTCCGGCTGGCCGAACTTCGCGGTGTCGGCGGCGATCAGCACATCGCACATCATCGCCAGTTCGCAGCCGCCGCCGAGCGCGTAACCGGCCACCGCGGCGATCAGCGGTGTGCGCACCGCCGCGAGCTTGGACCACTGCGCGAAGAAGTCCTGCTCGAACACGTCGGCGAAGGACAGCTCCGACATCTCCTTGATGTCGGCGCCGGCAGCGAACGCCTTCTCGTTGCCGGTGATGATGATTGCGCCGATGCCGTTGTCGCTGTCGAATTCGGCTGCGGCCGTTGTAACTTCGTGCATCACCTGACTGTTGAGGGCGTTCAGCGCCTTCGGCCGGTTCAGCGTGATGGTGCCGACGCGTCCGTCGCGCTCGACGCGGATGGTTTCGTAGGTGTTGTCGCTCACGGCGTCTCCTCGGGAAAGGTCAAGTCGGGGTCCTGCGGCGCGAAATACGCCTCGATGTCGTCGGCGGTGACCTCCGCCAGCGATGCCGGCGACCACTTCGGGTTGCGGTCCTTGTCGATCACCTGCGCGCGGATGCCTTCGACCAGGTCGTGTGAGTTCAGTGAGGCGCACGACGTCCGATACTCCTGGCGCAGCACGTCTTCCAGGGTGTCAAGCTTGGCGGCGCGCCGCACCGCTTCGAGCGTGACGGAAACCGCGATGGGGGAGCGGGTCATGATGAGGTTCGCGGCGTCATTCGCGGGGCCTGCGTCGTGTCCGCGCAGCGCGGCGACGATGTCGGAGGCCGTTTCGCCCGCATAACACTCGTCGATCCAGTCGCGCTGGGCCAGCAGTTCGCCGGCGGGCGCGTCCTCGGCGTAGGCGGACAGCGCGGCGTCGACCCCGTCGGCCAGGATCGCCTGCTTGAATGCGGCGAGCTTGTCGTGCGGGACGAAATGGTCGGCGAAACCCATTGCGATGGCGTCGCCCGCGCCGAACGGGGCGCCCGTCAGCGCGGCGTGCAGGCCGAGCCGCCCGGGTGCGCGCGACAGGATGTAGGTGCCGCCGACGTCGGGGATGAAGCCGATTCCGACTTCGGGCATGGCCATTTTCGTGGTGTCGGTGACGACGCGGACGTTGCCGTGTGCGCTGACGCCGACGCCGCCGCCCATCACGATGCCGTCCATCAATGCGACGTACGGCTTGGGGTAGCGCGCGATCTGCGCGTTCATCAGGTACTCGTCCCACCAGAACGAGCTGGCGATGCCGTGATCGCCGCGCGCGCTGTTGTAGACCTCGACGATGTCGCCGCCCGCGCACAGGCCGCGTTCGCCTTCGCCGGACAGCACGACGGCCTTGACGGCGTCGTCATCCCGCCATTCGGTCAACGCCCGAGAGATCGCTGAGATCATCGAGTGGGTCAGCGAGTTGATGGCCTTGGGCCTGTTGAGGCTGATCAGGCCTATTCCACGGTCGACGCTTACTAGGACATCCTCGTTTTCGCCCACGGGTATGCAATCTAGAACGTCACCCTGATACGCCCTGCCCCGGGTAGAGTTTCCTGTGAAAGACCTGGGAGGGTGTTCGGGAACCGATACCAGGTGGCGGTTCGTTGAGTAAATGTTCGTCATCAGACGGACGACAGCACAGGAGAGGATCCGACGGTGCGGGAAACCAGCAACCCGGTATTTCGATCCCTGCCCAAGACGCAGGGTGGATATGCGCAATTCGGTACCGGAGCCGCCGGCTTCGGCGCGCAAGCAGTTCATGCGGACCCCTACACGACGCAGTACCCGGAGCAGACGGGAGTTTCGCGGCCGCTGACGATCGACGACGTCGTCACCAAGACCGGCGTCACTCTCGCGGTGCTTTCGGCCGTCGCGGTGGTCTCGTACTTCCTCGTCGCAGGCAATCTCGGGCTGGCCCTGCCGTTCGTCATGGTCGGCGGGCTCGGCGGCCTGGCGGTGGTGCTGATCGCGACGTTCGGCCGCAAGCAGGACAACCCGGCGGTCGTGCTGACCTATGCGGGCCTCGAGGGCCTGTTCCTGGGCGCGATCTCGTTCCTGCTGGCCAACATGTACGTGTCCGGCGTGAGTGCAGGCGCGCTGATCGGCCAGGCGATTCTCGCCACCATCGGCGTGTTCATCGGCATGCTCGTCGTCTACAAGACCGGCGCCATTCGCGTCACCCCGAAGTTCACCCGCATGATCATCGCGGGCATCTTCGGTGTGCTGGTGCTGGCGCTCGGCAACCTCGTACTGGGGATGTTCGGTGTGGGCGGCGGCGAAGGCCTCGGCCTGCGCGGCAACGGCCCGATCGCGATCATCTTCTCGCTGGTGTGCATCGGCCTGGCGGCGTTCAGCTTCCTGCTGGACTTCGACGCTGCCGACCAGATGATCCGCGCCGGCGCGCCCGAGAAGGCCGCGTGGGGTATCGCGCTGGGCCTGACCGTGACGCTGGTCTGGCTGTACATCGAGATTCTGCGACTGCTCAGCATCTTGCAGAGCGAATAGCGCTTACAGCGAAGGAAGCCCCCGGTACGCCGGGGGCTTTCTCTATTGCGCTCTATGGCGGTGTTGACTTTGCGCACAGTGCGCGATTCATCCACACATTGCCGCCGTAGACGCAAAGTGAACGGCCACGCGACAGCCCCGCGTGCGAGCGTGTCGCCATGGGGGAGGAATTAGCGCCATTCGTCGGAACTGACGCGGTGGCTTCGGGCCGGCTCAGTCGATATGAGCTGCGGCGGTACTACCGCCCGATCCTGCCGAACATCTACCTCGACAAGCGAATTGAGCCGTCGCTACAGCAGCGCCCATCTGTGGGCGCGCGGCGAGGCGGTCGTGTCAGGCTTGGCCGCCTCGGCGCTGTACGGCGCGAAGTGGATCGACGACGATTCACCGGTCGAGCTGATCTGGGCGAAAACTCGGTCGCCTGACGGCGTCATCACTCGCAATGAGCTGTTGCTGGACGACGAAATTCAACAGCTGAACGGATTTGTCGTCACGACGCCGGAGCGTACGGCGTTCGACCTGGGGCGTCGCGGAAGGATCGATGATGCGATCGCTCGTCTGGACGCCCTGGCCAGGGCCACGCAGTTGAAGGTCGCCGCCGTCGAGGACATCGCAGCGCGCCATCCACACACACGGGGCCTGCGGCAGCTGGAAGCGGCGCTCGATCTCGTCGACGCGGGCGCCGAGTCGCCGAAGGAAACATGGTTGCGGCTGTTGGTGATTCGCGACGGATATCCGCGACCGCAGACGCAGATCCCGGTACGCAGCCCCGACGGCCGTCGCAGGTATTACCTCGACATGGGATGGCCCGACCTGATGCTGGCGATCGAGTATGAAGGGGACCACCATCGGACCAGCCGCGAGCTTCGCATACGAGATCATGCGCGCCGAAGACATTCGCGAGGTGGGGTGGTTGGTGATACGTGTTGCCGCGCGAAACCACCCGACCGAAGTGCTTCGGCGGCTTCGACGGGCATGGGATTTTCGTACGGCGGCCCGCTGACGCGTTGACATTGCTTGACATTGCGATCTTGGAGAACGCTTCTCGAGCTTTTGCGCCAAAAACGCAATGTCAACGGAGATCAACTGAGTCGTTCGATGATCATCGCCATGCCCTGGCCGCCGCCCACGCACATGGTCTCCAGGCCGAAGGTCTTGTCGTAGGACGACAGATTATTCAGCAGCGTGGCCGTGATGCGGGCGCCCGTCATGCCGAACGGATGACCCAGCGCGATCGCGCCACCTGACACGTTGAGCTTGTCGAGGTCCATGCCCAACTCGCGCGCCGAGCCCAGCACCTGCACCGCGAACGCCTCATTGATCTCGTAGAGGTCGATGTCATCAATTGTCATGCCCGCGTTGGCCAACGCCTTGCGCGTCGCCTCAATGGGGCCAAGCCCCATGATCTCCGGTGACAGCGCGCTCACGCCCGTCGCGAGGATGCGCGCCAGCGGTGTCAGCCCCAGCGCCTTGGCCTTGTCGTCGCTCATCACAATCACCGCTGCCGCACCGTCGTTCAGCGGGCAGGCGTTGCCAGCGGTGACCGTGCCGTTGGGGCGGAAGACGGGCTTGAGCTGGCTGACCTTGTCGTAGGTGGTGCCGGGCCGCGGCCCGTCGTCGGTGCTGACCTGCGACCCGTCGGGCAGCGTCACCGGCGTGATCTCGCGGGCGAAGAAGCCGCTCCTGATGGCCTCCTCGGCGCGGTTCTGGCTGCGCACGCCCCAGTGGTCCTGCTCCTCACGGCTGATACCGGTGTAGAGCGCGACGTTCTCGGCGGTCTGACCCATCGCGATGTAGACATCCGGCAGCGCGCCGTCCTGCCGCGGGTCATGCCACTCCTCGGCACCCGCGGCCGCGTCCGCCGACCGCTTCTCGGCGTCGGCGAACAGCGGGTTGTGCGTGTCCGGCCAACCATCGGACGTGCCCTTCGGAAACCGCGACACGGTCTCCACACCGGCGGAGATGAACGCGCTGCCCTCACCGGCCTTGATCGCGTGGAACGCCATCCGCGTGGTCTGCAGCGACGACGAGCAGTACCGGTTCACGGTGGTGCCGGGCAGGAAGTCGTAGCCCAGCTGGACGGCGACGGCGCGGCCGATGTTGAATCCGGCCTCGCCGCCGGGCTGCCCGCAGCCCATCATCAGGTCGTCGATGTCCTTGGGATCCAGCGCAGGCACCTTGTCCAGGGCGGCGCGCACCATCTGCGCGGCCAGGTCGTCGGGCCGCATGTCGACCAGTGATCCCTTGCCTGCTCGGCCGATCGGCGAGCGTGCAGTCGCGACAATGACGGCTTCACTCATGACAACTCCTGGCGTAGTGGCTTACCCAGGAGAACTTAACGCCTCACCTCAACCGACGATCGGCGCGGGCACCCCGGTCGAACGCCGCCACAACCGACTGACACCGCCGAGTCGCGACAACAGTGAGGCGCCGTCGCCGCCGCGGGCCTCCAACGGCGAATCCTGCTCGGTGGTAGATGTCAAGTCGCCCAACGCATTACACAGCGCAGGCAGCAGCTGCTTTGCGGCCAACGCGTACCCGGCCCCCGACGGGTGGAACATGTCGTCGGAGAACAACACCTCCGGCGACTTGCGGAACTGCGGGGCAAGCAGGTCGGCCAGCGGAACCGGGATACCGCCCGACGAGCGGACCGCCGACGCCTGTGCGCGGGCCAGCTGCAGCCCGCGGGTGCGAGCCACCGTCCGCAACGGCTGAGGGATCGCGGTGATGACGCCGAAGTCCGGGCAGGTGCCCACGACGACGACGGCGCCGCTGGCCCGCAGCCGCCGCACCGCCGCGCCCAACCGGCGCGCCGACGGGCCGATGCCGTTGAGCCTGGTGACGTCGTTGGCGCCGATCATGATCACGGCCGCATCCGGTGGCGGACCCGCCACAAACATGGCGTCGATCTGGCCCGACAGGCCCTTCGACGTGGCGCCGACGATCGCCTTGGTGCTGAGCCGGATGCGTTTGCCCGACGCCTCGGCCAGGCCGCGGGCCAGCATCACGCCAGGGGTCTCTTCGGCGTTGCGGGCGCCGTAGCCGGTCGCGGTGGAGTCGCCGAAGATCATCAGATGCAGGTCAAACGGGACTCCGCGGTGCCAGCGCTCGACCGGCCCGCCGCCGGGCGAGTAGACGCCGTCGGCCCGCGGCGGGATGTCCCACGATTTGGGAATGACGCGTCGGGCCTGGTTAGCCTGCCCGGTCAGGAATGAGCGGGCTCCGACGTAGACGGAGCTGGATGCGAGCGTGGCCGCTGCCGCCAGAGCAACAGTGGACCTACGCGGTGCGCGGATGCTCACGAAACCAGTTTATTGATGAAATTCGGGGCTATCCGCGTGGCGGGGGTGGATCAGCGGTCACATTGCGGTATCAACTCCGGTATCGAAACAGTTTCTTCGATTGTTGAACTCTGTGTGAGTGTCAAGCTAAGTTACCGGGGTTGGCCGAGAATCGCGCCACCCAGGCACTGAAGCGGCGTAGGAAGTGGTGGCGATGACGGCACCCAGTAAAGTTCCCAGCACGCCCCGTGCTGCGATCAGCGCAGCTAGAGGGCGCAAACCGCGTAAGTTTCCGGTCAGCGACGGCGCGCCGGTAGAGGTCGTCGAGGACGGTCCGTCACTGGGTGGACGGCTCCTTGCGTTGGCCGCAATGCTGACGATTCGGCCGACTCTAGCTATCGGCAGCCACGCTCCGCGCCTGCCGTGGCCGTTCGGGCTCGTCGACGCCGCCTGCCGCCTGATCAAGCCCGCGCCCGGCACCGTGCGGGCCACGATCTCCCTGCCGAACTGCAACGCCCAGCTGGTCCGTGCGGCGGGCGTGTTGCCCGCCGATGGCAACCGACGCGTCGTCGTCTACATGCACGGCGGCGCGTTTTTAACGTGCGGTGTGAACACCCACGGCCGGCTGGTCGAGGCGTTGTCGAAGTTCGCCGACAGCCCGGTGCTGGTCGTCAACTACCGGATGATCCCCAAGCACTCGGTCGGCCAGGCGCTCGACGACTGCTACGACGCCTATCAGTGGCTGCGGCTGCGGGGTTATGACCCCGATCAGATCGTGCTGGCCGGCGACTCGGCCGGCGGCTACCTCGCGCTCGCGCTGGCCGAGCGGCTGCAGCGGGAGGGTCTTGCGAGCGAGACGCCCGCGGCCATCGTGACCCTGTCGCCGCTGTTCGAGATCGACAACGAGTCACGCGCCAACCACCCCAACATCCATTCCGATGCGATGTTTCCGCCGAAGGCCTTTCACGCCCTGGTGGAGCTGGTGGAGGCGGCCGCCGAACGCAACATCGTCGACGGTGAGCCCGAGAAGATCTACGAGCCGCTGGAACACATCGAACCCGGCCTGCCCCGCACGCTGATCCACGTGTCGGGCTCGGAGGTTCTGCTCAACGACGCACGCAAGGCCGCCCGCATGCTGGCCGCGGCGGGTGTGCCGGTCGAGGTCCGGGTATGGCCTGGTCAGATGCACGTGTTCCAGATCGCCGCGCCCGCCGTCAAGGAGGCCACGCGGTCGCTGCGGCAGGTCGGCGACTATATCCGCGAGGCCACCTGGTAGCGCTTTTCGCGGCCTGAGACGATGGACGTATGCGCATCGCCCGGCACGTCAGTGAGCTCATCGGTAACACCCCACTGGTTCAGCTGAACTCGGTTGTGCCCGAGGGCGCGGGCAAGGTCGTCGCCAAGGTCGAGTACCTCAATCCGGGCGGCAGTTCCAAGGACCGCATCGCGGTCAAGATGATCGACGCGGCCGAGGCCAGCGGCGAGCTCAAACCCGGCGGAACCATCGTCGAACCGACATCGGGCAACACCGGTGTCGGGCTGGCGCTGGTGGCCCAGCAGCGCGGCTACAAATGCATCTTCGTGTGCCCGGACAAGGTCAGCGAGGACAAGCAGAATGTGTTGCGCGCCTACGGCGCTGAGGTTGTGGTGTGCCCGACGGCGGTCCCGCCGGACCACCCGGACAGCTATTACAGCGTGTCCAACCGTCTGGTCGAAGAGATCGAGGGCGCGTGGAAGCCCGACCAGTACTCCAACCCGATGGGCCCGGCCAGTCACTACGAGACGACCGGACCGGAGATCTGGAACGACACCGACGGCACCGTCACCCATTTCGTCGCGGGCGTGGGCACCGGCGGCACCATCACCGGTGCGGGCCGGTATCTGAAAGAGGTATCGGGCGGGCGGGTGCGCGTCATCGGCGCCGACCCGGAAGGCTCGGTGTATTCCGGCGGCACCGGCCGGCCGTATCTC
The DNA here is from genome assembly GCF_002553505.1 of Mycolicibacterium agri. GTDB lineage: Bacteria > Actinomycetota > Actinomycetes > Mycobacteriales > Mycobacteriaceae > Mycobacterium > Mycobacterium agri. The sequence goes on from NZ_PDCP01000058.1 coordinate 23,219, forward strand.
GTCGAGGGCGTCGGGGAAGACTTCTGGCCTGCCGCCTACGACCCCAGCGTGCCCGACGAGATCATCGCGGTCTCCGACGCCGACTCGTTCGACATGACACGGCGGCTTGCCCGCGAAGAGGCCCTGCTGGTCGGCGGATCGTGCGGCATGGCGGTCGTCGCCGCGATCGAGGTTGCACAGAAGGCAGGCCCTGACTCGCTTGTCGTCGTGCTGCTGCCCGACGGCGGACGCGGTTACATGTCAAAGGTTTTCAACGACGCGTGGATGTCGTCGTATGGCTTCTTGCGCAACAGGCTCGACGGCACGGTCGACCAGGCCACCGTCGGCGATGTGTTGCGGGGCAAGTCGGGCGCGCTGCCCGATCTGGTGCACACCCATCCGCAGGAGACCGTGCGCGACGCGATCGGCATCCTGCGCGAGTACGGCGTCTCGCAGATGCCGGTGGTCGGCGCCGAACCGCCGGTGATGGCCGGCGAAGTGGCCGGAAGCGTGTCCGAACGTGAACTTCTCTCCGCGGTGTTCGAGGGCCGGGCCAAGCTGGCCGACGCGGTGTCGCAGCACATGTCGCCGCCGCTGCCGCTGATCGGCGCGGGCGAACTGGTCAGCCATGCGGCCAAGGCATTGCGCGATTGCGACGCGCTCATGGTCGTCGAGGAAGGCAAACCCGTCGGCGTGCTGACTCGCCACGACCTCCTCGGCTTTCTCTCCGAGGGCAACTCCCGCCGGTAACGTCGCGGCCAACGCGGGTTCACACTCGATTCCGGTCGGATAACACCCCGGGCATGGTTCTTGCCAAAATCCCTGTTGACAGCAACCTCTCGGGTACATTAGGGCACGCCTCGTCCCAGCAAAGGAACTGGAGAGCGTCGATGACCGATCCCCCCGGCAATTACCCACCGCCGCCCGGTAATTACCCGCCTCCTCCTCCGCCGCCGCAAGGGGGCTATCCACCGCCGCCACCGCCACATGGTGGGGGCTTTCCTGGACAGCAAGGCGGGCCGGGATACGGGGCGGCAGCGGTGGGCGCATTGCCGAAAGAGGCTTATACGCCGTGGGGTACACGGGTATTGGCCTACATCATCGACTACATCCCGTACGCAATCATCATGGGCATCGGCTGGCTGCTGTTGATCGGCACCCGTGAGACAGCCTGTGTCACTGATACTTCCGAATACCAGCTCGGTGAATTCTGCGCGACGGGCGCGTCGACAGTCGGTCAGCTTTCCATCTTCTTGGCCGCCTTGATCGGGCTGGCGTATGTGGTCTGGAACATGGGTTACCGCCAGGGCACCACCGGCTCGAGCATCGGCAAGTCCATCATGAAGTTCAAGATTGTCAGCGAAAAAACCGGCCAGCCAATCGGTTTCGGTATGTCGGTGGTACGCGAGCTGATCTATCTTGTGTTCGCGGGTCTGTGCGGGATCATCTGGCTCATTGCCGTGCTGTTTCCGCTGTGGGACGACAGGCGGCAGACACTCGTGGACAAGATCATCTCGACAGTCGCTGTGCCCCTTTAACTCCCACTTACGGAAGGTCTAATGACGAATCCACCTCCTCCTCCGCACGGCGGTGGCTATCCGCCGCCACCTCCGCCAGGGGCGCCCGGATTCCACCAGGGCTACCCACCCGCGCCGGGCGGGCCGCCCGGATTCGGTGGCGCACAGGCCTACAGCGTCGGCGATGCGTTCTCGTGGGCGTGGAACAAGTTCAGCAAGAACGCCGGGCCGCTGATCATCGCAACGCTCGTCTACGGGCTGATCGTCATCGCGCTGCAGCTCATCATCAACTTCCTGCAGTCCGCGGTCAGTCCCGGGGTGACCAGCTACACCTCCGACGACAGTGGATTCTCGTACTCGTGGAGCACCAGTTCCATGGGGCTGGCAGGAATCCTCGTCGCTATAGTCGGATGGTTCGTCTCGCTGATCGTCGGTGCGGCAATCCAATCCGGCTACATCGGCGGTGTGCTCGACATCGCCAACGGCCAGCAGGTGTCGGTCGGATCGTTCTTCCGGCCGCGCAGCATCGGCCAGGTCGTCATCGCCGGGTTGATCGTCGGCATCATCACGACGATCGGGTTGTTCCTGTGCGTGATCCCCGGCCTGATCGCCAGCATCATGCTGTTGTTCACCGTGGTCGCCCTGCTGGATCGCAACCTGTCACCGGTGGACGCGGTGAAGGCCAGCTTCGACCTCAGCAAGAACAACTTCGGCAACGTGTTCTTGACCTGGCTGGTCATGCTCGTGACCGCAGCGGTCGGCGCCCTGGTCTGCCTTGTCGGTCTGTTGGTCGCCATTCCCGTCGTGGCGCTGATCGAGGTCTACGCGTGGCGGCGGCTCACCGGAGCGCAGGTAGCACCGCTCACCCCGTAGACGCAGTTCATCGGAAGGCGCTGACACCCGTCAGCGCCTCACCGATGACGAGTTGGTGTACCTCGGACGTGCCCTCGTAGGTGAGCACCGACTCGAGGTTGTTCGCGTGCCGGATGACCGGGTACTCCAGCGTTATCCCGTTGGCGCCGAGCAGGGTTCGGCACTCCCTGGCGATCTTGAGCGCCTCGCGGACGTTGTTCAGCTTGCCGACGCTGATCTGCTCGGGCCGGATGCGGCCCTCGTCCTTCAGCCGGCCGAGATGCAGCGCCAACAGCTGCGCCTTGCTCAGTTCGACGGCCATGTCGGCGATCTTGGTCTGCGTGATCTGGTAGCCCGCAAGCGGTTTGTCGAACACCTCCCGGCTGCCGACGTAGTCCAGCGTCGTCTGCAGGCAGTCCCGCGCGGCCCCGACGGCGCCGAACACGATTCCGAACCTGGCCTCCGACAGGCACGCCAGCGGACCCGAAAGACCGCGCGCCTGCGGCAATTGCGCGTCCGCGGGCAGCCGCACGTCGTCGAGATGCAGCTCGGAGGTCACCGACGCCCGCAGCGACAGCTTGCGGGTCATCTCCCTGGCGCTGAAGCCCGGCGTGTCCGTCGGCACCACGAAACCGAGGACACCCTCCTCGGCGCGAGCCCACACGATCGCGACGTCGGCGACCGAACCGTTGGTGATCCACATCTTCGAGCCGTTGAGAATCCAGTCGGAGCCGTCGCGGCGGGCCGTGGTGCGCATGCCGCCGGGATTGGACCCGAAGTCGGGCTCGGTCAGCCCGAAGCAGCCGATCACGTCGCCGGTGGCCATCGCGGGCAACCACTGCTCGCGCTGCTCCTCGCTGCCGTGCCGGTAGATGGCGAACATCGCCAGCGAGCCCTGCACCGACACCAGGCTGCGCAGCCCGCTGTCGACGGCCTCGAGCTCCTGGCACACCACCCCGTACGCTGTCGCCGTCGAGCCGCCGCAGCCGTAGCCCTGCAGGTGCATCCCGAGCACGCCGAGCTTGCCCAAATCGGCGGCCAGCTCACGGACCGGCACCTCTCCCGCCTCGAACCACTCCGCGACGTGCGGCCGCAGCCGCTGCTCGCCGAACCGGCGAACGGTCTGGCGCAACTCCTTGTCTTCGGGGGTCAGCAGCGAGTCGAGGTCGAGCAGGTCATCGATGCGGGCGGTTGTACTCATGGTCCATTCCTACACCTTGCGCAAGCGGCCGCAGCCAAAAGCACCAGCCCTATCCGACCGATTTGAGCCGGGAACAGCGGCTGGGCGATAGCCCCGCACCGGGCGTCGTTACCCTGGGCGGGATGAGTGAGAACAGCAGGTGGCAGGGCCTGGCCACGAAGGCCATCCACGCCGGGTACCGGCCCGACCCGCAGACCGGCGCCGTCAACGCCCCGATCTACGCCAGCTCGACGTTCGCCCAGGACGGCGTCGGCGGACTGCGCGGCGGATTCGAATACGCCCGCACCGGCAACCCGACCCGCGCGCATTTGGAAGCGTCGCTGGCCGCGGTGGAGGAAGCGCAGTTCGGACGCGCGTTCAGCTCGGGGATGGCCGCCACCGACTGTGCCCTGCGGGCGGTGCTGCGGCCCGGAGATCACGTTGTGATCCCCGACGACGCATACGGCGGTACGTTCCGGCTGATCGACAAGGTGTTCACGCACTGGGGCATCAGCCATACGGCGGTCGCGCTGTCCGACCTCGACGCGGTGCGCGCGGCCATCACACCGCAAACAAAGATGATCGTGGTCGAGACGCCCACCAATCCGCTGCTGTCGATCGCCGACATCAACGCCATTGCCCAGATCGCCGGCGGTTCGAACGTAAAGGTATTGGTGGACAACACCTTTGCTTCTCCCGCGCTGCAGCAGCCGCTGCTGCTGGGCGCCGACATCGTGCTGCACTCGACGACGAAATACATCGGCGGGCATTCCGACGTCGTCGGCGGCGTGCTACTGACCAATGACGCCGAACTCGACGAGAAGTTCGCGTTCCTGCAGAACGGCGCCGGTGCGGTGCCGGGCCCGTTCGACGCCTATCTGACGATGCGCGGGCTCAAGACGCTCGTGCTGCGCATGCAGCGACACAGCGAGAACGCCACGAAGGTCGCCGAATTCCTTGCCGATCATCCGGCCATCGAAACGGTGCTCTACCCGGGCCTGCCGACCCATCCGGGCCACGACGTCGCCGCCAAGCAGATGAGCGCATTCGGCGGCATGGTGTCGGTGCGGCTCCGCGGCGGTGCGCAGGCTGCACGCGAATTCTGCTCGCGTACCGAGGTTTTCATTCTCGCGGAGTCGTTGGGCGGCGTGGAGTCGCTGATCGAGCATCCCGGTGCGATGACCCATGCGTCGACCGCGGGTTCGCAGCTCGAGGTGCCCGACGACCTGGTCCGGCTGTCGGTGGGCATCGAAGATCCCGCCGACCTGCTCGCCGATCTGGAGCAGGCGCTACGTTAACGCGGCCCGCATCGCCGACGCGGTGACAGCGAGGTTCATCTCCGGCAGCACCGGCTTTTCGTATTCGTCTATCCAACTGCCGCTGGCGATTTCGGCCGCCCGCATGTGCACCCACCGCCAGCCGCGATCGTTGAGGCTCAACAACGCGCCGAGGCCGTCGACCGCGTGCAGCAGCGACACGATCGCGGCCGTCGGCGGTGTCGGTGGATGCCGGTCGAACAACGCGGCCAGCAGAGCCGCCCTCGCCTGCGTCACCCTGTCGCGGTTCACCACCGGCCAGGCGTACGGCTGATGGTGAAACCGCCTGCCCTCCACCCGGATACGCCGGATCTGGCCAGTGCGCTCCAGGTGTTCGGCGATGACGTCCTGAATGCCGCGGCGCAGCTTGGACACCGCGGCGGACGGGGTGAGCGGCCGGCGCGCCAGCAGCTCGAAGGCCGGATCCATGACTGGATCCAGCGGCAACGGACCCGCCAACGCCACCAGCCGACCGGGTGCGACGGCTTCGCCGTTCATCGTCGGTCGTACGCGGCACAGCAGCGCCAGATCCAGCAGCACCGCCGCCGACAGCACGCGCTCACGCCGCGACTTGTCGAGTCCAGGCTGTGCGGACGCGTTGTCCAACAGCAGTAAAAAGAGATCCTCGGCGATCTGCGCCACGGACGGCACTTTAACGCGACGGCATCAGCCGGGTCGCGTCAGGCGTGGTAAGGCTCAGCCTTGACGAGCGTCACCTTCACGGTGTTGCCGTTGGGCACGGTGTAGGTGCGGGTCTCGCCTTCCTTGGCGTCGATGAGGGCGCTGCCCAGCGGCGACGCCGGCGAGTAGACCTCGAGCTTGCCGTCGCTGACGCCCTCCTGGCGGGTGGCGATCAGGAACGTCTCCGTGTCGGACTCGTCGTCGTTGTAGTACACCGTGACGACCGAGCCGGGCAGCGCCACACCGGACTGCTTGGGCGCCTCGCCGACCTTGGCGTTGTTCAGCAGCTCCTGCAGCTGACGGATACGGGCTTCCTGCTGGCCTTGCTCCTCGCGCGCGGCGTGGTAGCCGCCATTCTCCCGCAGGTCGCCTTCCTCGCGGCGGTCGTTGATCTCCGCAGCGATGATCGGCCGGTTGGCGATCAGCTGGTCGAGCTCCGCCTTCAGCCGGTCGTGTGCCTCCTGGGTCAGCCAGGTGACCTGGGTGTCGGTCATGGTTTCGCGCTCCTGTCTTGGTCTTCGCGCTTTTCGCGTGGAAGTTCGTGTGTCGTCTGCTGGGAGCTCCTGCTGTATTGCCACATCGACCAGCGCTCAATCAGCGCGCAAAAGCAGCAATACACGGCCCCAGCAGGAACCGTGTACCGGGCCATGTTACCACCGCGACGTCACCCGGTTTCCACGTATTTGTTCCTGCGTCGCGGACCCGATACCGGTATAGCACCAGGCTGACGTCGTGTCAGGGCGCGACCAGATAGGGCGGCACGTCCGTCCCGCACCCGTAGACGTCGCCCGCAACCGGCGGTTTCGTCGACTTCACCGTGGTCGTGACGTTGACCGTGGCCTGCGACGACGGCGGCACCAGCAGCTCGCGGCGGCCCGTCTCGGCGCCGTCGGCTGAGCGGGCCCGCGCGATGCACACCACCGGCCGCGACGGGTCGGCCCTGGTCACCTTCATCGTCACCGTGAGGGTTTCGTCGTCGACCACTTCGAATGCACCGAGTTCGCCCTTGACGTCGCCGGTGCCCAACCGCTGCCAGCCCACGATCGCGATGACCACCCCCGCCACCAGGGCAAACGCGGTCACGCCAGCGACCCAGAAACGGCGGGAACGGCGCGACGCGCGTTGCCGTCCGTACCGGGATTCGGGACGATCTATCAAAGGTTCGGTGCCCCGTCGGTTGGATACATCTACTAGGACTGGAACTATAGGGCTACCGAAACGGTTGAACTCTGTCGACGATGAGGAACCACTTGAAGCAACTCCGGTTGATGGCGGTGCATGCCCACCCGGACGACGAGTCCAGCAAGGGCGCCGCCACCATGGCCCGCTACGCCGCCGAGGGCGCGCGGGTGATGGTCGTGACGCTGACCGGCGGGGAGCGCGGCGACATTCTCAACCCCGCGATGGACCTGCCCGAGGTGCACGGCCGGATCGCCGAGATCCGCCGCGACGAGATGCGCAAGGCCGCCGAGATTCTCGGCGTCGAGCATCACTGGCTCGGATTCGTCGACTCCGGGCTCCCGCAGGGCGACCCGCCGCCGCCGCTGCCCGAGGGGTGCTTGGCGCTCGAGCCGCTGGAGAAACCGGTCGAGGCGCTGGTCCGGGTGATCCGCGAGTTCAAGCCGCACGTGATGACCACCTACGACGAGAACGGCGGCTACCCGCACCCCGACCACATCCGCTGCCATCAGGTGTCGGTCGCAGCGTATGAAGCCGCAGGCGACTACCGGCTCTATCCCGACGCCGGCGAGCCGTGGCAGGTACTGAAGCTGTACTACAACCACGGATTCCTGCGGAAGCGCATGCAACTGCTGCAGGAGGAGTTCGCCAAGCACGGGCAGACCGGTCCGTTCGAGAAGTGGCTTGCGCATTGGGATCCCGAGGTCGACGTCTTCGCCGACCGGGTGACGACGCGCGTCGAGTGCTCCGAATACTTCCCCCAACGCGACGACGCGCTGCGCGCGCACGCCACCCAGATCGACCCCAACGGCGACTTTTTCGCCGCACCCATCGAGTGGCAGCAAAGGCTCTGGCCCACAGAGGAATTCGAGCTGGCCCGTTCGCGGGTGCCGGTCAGCCTGCCGGAAAACGATCTGTTCGCAGGCATCGAGCCCGACGATGACTGACACGATCCTGCTCGTCGCCGGTCTGCTCGCCGAGGAGGCCCCCCGCGACACCGGCCCCGACTTCGGCAAGGCGGCGCCGTTCGGGCTGTTGATCGTCGTGCTTCTGCTGATCGGCACCTTCCTGTTGGTCCGGTCGATGAATCGCCATCTCAAGCGGTTGCCGCAGTCGTTCGAAGGCGACGAGGACACGGGCGACTCAGACGTCGAGGACCGCGCCGCAGGCAAGGACCCCGAGCGCAAGGCAGAAGAATGAGCCCCGCGGGCAACAGGCTCGTCGACGCCACCAGCCCGTATCTGCGCCAGCACGCCGACAATCCGGTGCACTGGCAGGAATGGACACCCGAGGCGCTGGCCGAGGCCGCGCAGCGCGACGTGCCGATCCTGTTGTCGATCGGGTATGCGGCCTGTCACTGGTGTCATGTGATGGCGCACGAGTCGTTCGAGGACGACGAGGTCGCCGCCGCGATGAACGACAACTTCGTCTGCATCAAGGTCGACCGCGAAGAGCGTCCGGACCTCGACGCGGTCTACATGAACGCGACCGTGGCGCTGACCGGGCACGGCGGCTGGCCGATGACGTGCTTCCTCACTCCCGACGGCCGGCCGTTTTTCTGCGGCACGTACTACCCGAAGCCGAACTTCCTGCAACTGCTTGCAGCCGTCGCCGAGACATGGCGGACCCGGCGCGACGAGGTGGAGAGGGCCTCCGACCACATCATCGGCGAGCTACGGTCGATGGCCTCCGGCCTGCCCGGCGGCGGGCCCGAGGTGCAACCGGCGCTGTGCGATCAGGCCGTCGCGGCGGTGCTGGCCGACGAGGACACCGCCAAGGGCGGATTCGGGGGAGCGCCGAAGTTTCCGCCGTCGGCCCTGCTTGAGGCGCTGCTGCGCACTCACGAACGCTCCGGCGACCCGGCTCCGCTGGCCGCCGTCGAACGCACCTGCACGGCGATGGCCCGCGGCGGCATCTACGACCAGCTTGCCGGCGGCTTCGCCCGCTACAGTGTCGACGACTCCTGGGTCGTGCCGCACTTCGAGAAGATGCTCTACGACAACGCGCTGCTGCTGCGGGCCTACGCCCACTGGGCGCGGCGGACCGGAAACCCGTTGGCCCGCAAGGTCACCAACGAGACGGCGCGCTTCATGATCGACGAACTCGGCGCCGACGGGATGTTCATCTCGTCATTGGACGCCGACGCCGCCGGTGTGGAAGGCCTGACCTACGTCTGGACACCCGCGCAGCTGATCGAGGTGCTCGGTGACAGCGACGGCCGCTGGGCGGCAACCGTTTTCGGGGTCACCAAGGCAGGTACCTTCGAGCACGGCAGCTCGGTGCTGCAGCTGCCCGCCGACCCCGACGATGCCGACCGGTTCGACCGTGTCCGCACCACGCTGCTCGCGGCTCGGCTGACCCGGCCGCAGCCCGGCCGCGACGAGAAGGTCGTCACGGCGTGGAACGGGTGGGCGATCACCGCGCTGGCCGAAGCCAGCGTGGCGCTGCAGCGACCCGAATTCCTCGATGCCGCAACGCGATGCGCGCGGGCACTGCTCGACCTGCACCTCGTCGACGGCCGACTGCGTCGCGCCAGCCTCGGCGGGCGCGTCGGCGACAGCGCGGCCATTCTCGAGGACTACGCCGCGCTGGCAACCGGCCTGCTCACCCTCTACCAGCTCACCGGCGACAAGCACTGGCTGGATGCCGCGGTCGGGCTGATCGACACGGCGCTGGACCACTTCGCCGACCCGCAACGGCCCGGCCGGTGGTTCGACACCGCCGACGACGCCGAGCAACTGCTACTGCGGCCCGCCGACCCGCTGGACGGCGCCACACCGTCGGGCGCGTCGTCGATAGCCGAAGCCCTGCTCACCGCAGCGCATTTGGCGCCTGCGCCGCGCGCCGACACCTACGCGACGGCTGCCGCCGAGGCGTTGTCGGCGGCGACGCCGGTGCTGGCCCGGCTGCCGCGGTCAGGTGGGCACTGGCTGGCCGTCGCGGAGGCCGCCGTCCGAGGGCCAATCCAAATCGCAGTCGCCACAACGGATTCGGACTCGCCGCTGCTTGCCGCTGCGCGCGAGTTGGCGCCGGGCGGCGCGATCGTCGTCGGCGGCCCGGTGAACTCGTCGGAGCTGTTGGCCGACCGCGACCGGGTCGAGGGCGCCGACGCCGCCTATGTGTGCCGCGGCCGGGTGTGCGACCTGCCCGTCGCCACGACCGCGGACCTCGCGGCGGCCCTCGCGGCGGCGGTGTAACTTACGCTTCCCCTACCTGCGGTGGGGGGCCACGCGTCCGCGTGTAGCCTTCGGCGCATGTCGACGCCTGAGGACAACGCCAAGACCGTTCACCGCTATCTCGAGTTCGCCGCCGCAGGAAACGTCGACGGAATCGTCGACCTGTACGCCGAAGACGCCACCGTCGAGGACCCCGTCGGCGGCGAGGTGCACATCGGCCGTGAGGCCATCCGCGGCTTCTACAGCAAGGTGCCGACGGGCAACAACTCAACGGAGGTCTTCACGCTGCGGGCTCTCGGCAACGAGGTGGCGTGGTACTGGGCGCTGACGCTCGACCTCGGCGACAACCGGTTGCGCATCGACATCATCAGCACGATGACGTTCAACGACGCCGGCAAGATCGCCGCGATGAAGGCCTATTGGACCCCCGAAAACGTGACTTCGGCGTGATGTGTGTCGCTGAGCGAAACTTTCCCGCCGGAGGCGTGAGGGCTAGCTGAAGACGGCGAACCACATCGCGATGTAGTGCAGCGTGGCCGCCACCGCCGTGCACGCGTGGAAGAACTCGTGGTGGCCGAACGTGTCGGGCCACGGGTTGGGCCACTTGAGGCCGTAGAGCACGCCCCCGATGCTGTAGAGCGCGCCGCCGACGATCAGCAACACCAGCGCCGTCACGCCCGCACCGTCGAGGATCGGCCCGACGAACCACGCGGCCACCCAGCCCAACAGCAGATACAGCGGTACGCCGACCCAGCGCGGCGCCGACGGCCAGAACATCTTCAGCAGAACGCCCGCCAGTGCGCCGCCCCAGACGATCCAGAACAGCACCATGCCCTGCTGCGACGGCAACGCCAGCAGGGCGAACGGCGTGTAGCTGCCCGCGATGAACACGAAGATCATCGAGTGGTCGGCGCGCTTCATCCACTTGCGCAGCGTCTCCGACTTCCAATTGATCCGGTGGTAGGCGCCGCTGACGGCGAACATGGCCACGATCGTCGTCGTGTAGATCAGCGTCGCGATCCCGGCCCTCGCGCCGACCAACGCCCACGACACCGACACCAGTGTCGCGCCCGCGATGAGCGCGACCACCGCCGCATAGACGTGGATCCATCCGCGCGCCCGCGGCTTGTTGAACGCATGGGCGACCCGGTCGACGACTGCCTCGGGGAAGTCCTCGGCGCCGTCACCGGAACGGTTTGTGCGATCTGGCTCTTCGGTATCGACTGAGGCGGTCATGTCACCCCCAATTTGCCCACTCGGTGATTCTCGAGCGCCACAGTAGTCTGGATATTCGTGGAGATCATTCCCGCTCGTCTCAAAGAGCCCATGTATCGGCTCTACGAGATGCGGCTGAAGCAGGGTCTCGCGGCATCGAAATCCGAACTGCCACGGCATATCGCGGTGCTCTGCGACGGCAACCGCCGGTGGGCGCGTGACGCCGGTCACGACGACGTCAGCTACGGCTACCGGGTCGGCGCGGCCAAGATCGCCGAGATGCTGCGCTGGTGCCAGGACTCCGGCATCGAGATGGCGACCGTCTACCTGCTCTCGACCGAGAACCTGCAGCGGGATCCCGATGAGCTCTCGGCGCTGATCGAGATCATCACCGACGTCGTCGAGGAGATCTGCACACCGGCGAACAAGTGGAGCGTGCGCACCGTCGGGGACCTGGAACTGCTCGGCGAGGAGCCGGCGCGCCGGCTGCGCGACGCCGTCGAGTCGACCAACGGCCACGGCGGCTTTCACGTCAACGTCGCCGTCGGCTACGGCGGGCGCCAGGAGATCGTCGACGCGGTGCGCTGGCTGCTGAGCAAGGAACTGGCCAACGGCGCGACGGGGGAGCAGCTGATCGAAGCCGTCACCGCCGAGGCCATTTCGGAGAACCTCTACACCTCGGGCCAGCCCGATCCCGATCTGGTCATCCGCACGTCGGGCGAGCAGCGGTTGTCGGGCTTTCTGCTGTGGCAGAGCGCCTACTCGGAGATGTGGTTCACCGAGGCCTACTGGCCGGAGTTCCGCCGCGTCGATTTCCTGCGGGCGCTGCGCGATTACAGCGCGCGGCACCGCCGCTACGGCCGCTGAGGGCCGGGCCACACCTTCTGCCACACTTGAGGAATGGCTGCGCTGTCGGCGCTCGTCTTCTCGCTCAGCTGGTGGTTGGGCCTGTACCTGCTGGCGCGTGACCCGCGCAAACCGATCCTCGTGCTGGCCGCGATCGGCCTGACCAGCTTCGCGTGCGTGGTGGCGCTCGACGCCGTGCGGATCGTCACCGGGTCGGAGCTGCTCGGCGTCATCGAGATCTATCTCGTGGCCGTGCCTGGCATCGCATGGTTCGCGGTCCTCCTCGAGCTGTCGCGGCCGTCGGACACCTGGCGCAGCCGCGCGGGCGAGCTGGCCCTGATCGCCGCGGTGGCCGTCGGCGCGTTCGGCGGCGCGACGCTGGCAGGCAATGTGGACGGCCCGTTGCGCCTCGGGCATTGGGTGATGTTCGCCGTCATCTCACTGGCCTCGTTGGGCGCCATGCTGTGGGCCGTGTTCGGGCCGTGGCAGCCGCGGCCGGTGGTCGGCTACGTCGTCGTCGCGACGTTGTTCTTTGCGCTCGGCAACGCCATCATCATCATTCCGCTCGGCTTGCTGCCGAGCTGGCTCGCGTTGGCGTCGACGGGGTTTGACGTCGCGTTGCTCGGTGTGGCCGTCGCGATGTGGGACGCCTTCGACGAGGGCCAGGCGTTGCGCGGCGACATGCTGCGCTCCTTCGTCGCGACCGGTGTCGTGGTGGTGTTGTTCGGCGGGCAGGCGCTGATCGGCATGGCGTTGACCGGCCAGCAGACGGCGTTGACGGTGATGTTGTTCACCAGCGTGGCGATCGCGATCGCGATCAACGTGCTGGCCGACCCGCTGGCGGGGCTGCTCGACCGGCTGGCGTTCTCGCGCTCGCCGGCGCTGCGGGCCGACCGCGCCGCGCTGCGCCGCACCGAGTCCGCGCTGCCGCTGCGGCGGACCAACCCGCTCGACGAGGTCGACGACGAGACCTTCGTCCGGCTCACCCGCCGCGCGCTTGGCCACTACGGCGACCTGTCCAAGCTCGTCGCCAGCCCGTTGACCGCGCTGCCGATCATCGACGAACGCCTCGCCGCGCGCGGCGCGCCGGATCAGCCGCTGGAGCGGGCAAACGAACTCAGGGCGCTGCTGGCCGAACGCATCGCCCGGCTCAAGCCGCGCGACGACGCCGAGTTCGGTACCACCGAGCAGTGGCGGCATTACAACGCGTTGTACTTCCCGTACGTCGTCGGGGTGCGCGCCTACGCGCAGAACGCGACGGCGGCCGGGCTCGACCCGGTGGCCCGGCAGGCGTGGCAGTGGTTCGTCACCGAGGTGCCGCAGCGGTCGCTGCACAACTGGCAGAACGCCGCGGCCCGGGTGATCGCCGCCGATCTGCGCGGCAGCCCGATCGCCGCACAAAATCGTTGACACCCCATCTGACTCAGGTTTGATTGGTCAGCTTCTCCTCGGGCTTCGCCCGCATCGTCGCTGACTCAGGTTTGATTGGTCAGCTTCTCCTCGGGCTTCGCCCGCATCGTCGCTGACTCAGGTTTGATTGGTCAGCTTCTCCTCGGGCTTCGCCCGCATCGTCGCTGACTGGGGTTTGATTGGTCAGCTTCTCCTCGGGCTTCGCCCGCATCGTCGCTGACT
>NZ_PDCP01000059.1 GCF_002553505.1 Mycolicibacterium agri
TTGTTTGGTTGGTTGGTTGATTTGTATTAGAGACACCGAAAACCTACACGGGGGGGGCGTCGTCGTCGACGTGGGCCCGCCCGCAGCGTTGAGGTTGTCGGAGTCGGTGCCCATCACCAACAGCGACACGGACACCACCAGGGAGATGGCCGCGATGATCGCGACGACGCCGACGACCCACGGCCAGCGCGGCGGCCGGCCCGCGTCGACCACATCCCTGTCGTAGTCGTCGTAGTCGTAGAGATCGGGGTCGGGGGGAACGTAGGGGCCGGCGGTGAACTGCTCCGACTCCGGCGCCGAGTAGGCACGGACCTCGGTCTCCGACGTCTCCGCCGGAACATCGAAGTCCTCTGCGGCGGTTTCTTCGCCAAGTTGCCGTTCGGGGTTGTCTGACCCGTCAGAATCCGGCCCTGGGGGATTCGGCCCGCTCATTACGCCTATCCTTCTCCACTACTTCATCGGCGACAGCAAGCGGCTGACAGCGTCTGATACAGCCTGAGCAACATTACCGAAACCGATGGGCGGAGCGAATTCAGCAGCGCGGGAACCAGCCAACTGAAGCCCAGCTGTGACCTTCAGCCTTCCACCTCCGGCCGGCTGCCCGATTAGTGCTTTTCGGGGCCCGTGTAGTACTCGAAGACCAGGCCTGCCGCCGCAGCCAGCACGAAGCACACCCCGGCCGCGATCAGCCACGGCAGCCAGAGCGCGACACCGACGGCAGCGGTCGAGGCCGACAGCGCGACCAGGATCGGCCACCAGCTGTGCGGGGCGTAGAAGCCCAGCTCACCTGCGCCGTCGGCGATTTCGGCGTCCTCGTAGTCCTCGGGCCGGGTATCGAGGCGGCGGGCGACGAACCGGAAGAACGTGCCGGTGATCAGCGTCAGGCCCGCGGTCATCACCAGCGCGGTGGCGCCTGCCCACTCCACGCCGCCCTCGCCGAACATCACGGTCAGCACGGCGTAGACGATCGCCGCGAGCACGAAGAACCCTGTCAGGAACTCGAACAACCTGGCTTCGATATGCATGGAGGTCCCTACCTGCTCGCCTGTGACTGCTCGCCGCGGCGGGTGTCGAACGGATGGGTGGTGACCGCCGTCGGCGACTGGTGGATGGCCATCAGCGCCTGGGCGTTGGTCTTACCCGCCATGCGCTGCTCCATGTACGTCTTGAAGTCGTTGGGCTCCACCGCTCGAACCTCGAAGTTCATCATCGAGTGGAAGGTGCCGCACAACTCGGCGCACCGACCGACGAAGGCGCCGGTCTGGTTGATCTCGCTGATCTGGAACTTGTTGTCGGAGTTGTTGGCCTGCGGGTCCGGGTACACGTCGCGCTTGAACAGGAATTCGGGCACCCAGAACGCGTGTGCGACGTCGGCCGAAGCCAGCTGGAACTCGATGCGCTTGCCCGTGGGCAGCACAAGCACCGGGATCTCCGCGCTGGTGCCGAGCGTCTCAACCTTGTCCCAGTTCAGGTACTCCAGGTTGCGGCCTTTGGAGCCGAACTCGCCGCCGTGTTCGCCCTGCAGGCCTTCAGGGCCGGCTGCGACGGCTTCCTTGCGGGCGGGGTCGGCCCCGTCGTAGGTGAAGGTGCCGTCGTTGAAGTCGATGTTCTGGTAGCCGAACTTCCAGTTCCACTGGAAGGCGGTGACGTCGATGACCACCTCGGGCTTCTGCATGTCGAGCATCTTTTCCTGCACGACGACGGTGAAGTAGAAGAGCACCGAGATGATCAGGAACGGCGTGACGGTCAGGCCCAGCTCCAGCGGCATGTTGTAGCCGAACTGCCGGGGAAGCTCGGTGTCGCCCTTCTTCCAACGGTGAAACGCCGAGGACCAGAAGATGAGCCCCCACACGATCGCGCCGACCACCAGGGCCGCGATCACGGAACCGATCCACAGCTCCCGGTTGAGGTGGGCCTCCGGAGTGATGCCCTTGGGCCATCCCAGGCCCAGCACCTCCGACCAGCTGCACCCGCTGAGCAGCAGCGCAGCCGCACCGAGGACGACCGCCAACGCCGCTCTCCGTGCCACCACCCAGCGTCCGCGAGGTGTCACGTCGCAGCCTCCTAGAAGTCGGTTAACTAGCCGAATACTACGCAGCGTAGACCACCCCCGACTGCGGGTCGCGACACACCTCAACTTCCGGCCACGCTGGTTGGCATACTGGCGCCGTGTGCGGACTCCTGGCCCTGCTGACTGACCCGTCCGCCGACGTCTCCGAGGATCTGGTCGAGGCGGTGTCTGACGCCTCGCATCTGATGCGCCATCGCGGCCCTGACGAGCCCGGCACGTGGCACGACGAGGCAGTGGTGCTCGGGTTCAACCGGCTGTCGATCATCGACATCGCGCACAGCCATCAACCGCTGCGCTGGGGGCCCGCCGAGTCGCCTGACCGCTACGTGCTGGTCTTCAACGGCGAGATCTACAACTACCTCGAACTGCGTGAGGAACTCGCCACACACCACGGCGCGGTGTTCCACACCGACGGTGACGGCGAGGCGATCATCGCCGCCTACCACTATTGGGGCACCGACGCGCTGACGCGGCTGCGGGGCATGTTCGCGTTCGCGCTCTGGGACACCGTCGAGCGCGAAATGTTCTGCGCCCGAGACCCTTTCGGCATCAAGCCGCTCTACATGGCCACCGGCCGTTCCGGCACGGCTGTGGGCAGCGAGAAGAAGTGCCTGCTGGGCATCGCCGACGAACTCGGCATCGACACGGGCATCGACGAGCGCGCCGTGCAGCACTACACCGTGCTGCAGTATGTGCCGGAACCCGAGACGCTGCACCGCGGGATACGGCGGCTCGAATCGGGCAGCTATGCGCGGGTGCGCGCAGGCGAAATGCCAGAGGTGACGCGCTACTTCAAGCCGCGGTTCGCCGCCAAGCCCTTCGAGCCGGGCACCGAACAGAGCCGCTACGACGAGATCACGGCAGTTCTCGAGGATTCGGTGGCCAAGCACATGCGTGCCGATGTCACCGTCGGCGCGTTTCTGTCCGGCGGCATCGACTCCACGGCGATCGCGGCGCTTGCCATGCGGCACAACCCCAGGCTGATCACATTCACCACCGGCTTCGAACGGGAGGGCTTCTCGGAGGTCGACGTGGCGGTGGCCTCGGCGGAGGCGATCGGCGCACGGCACGTCACCAAGGTGGTCAGTCAGGCCGAGTTCGTCGAGGCGCTTCCCGAAATTGTCTGGTATCTCGACGAACCCGTCGCCGATCCGGCGCTGGTGCCGTTGTTCTTCATCGCCCGCGAGGCACGAAAACACGTCAAGGTCGTGCTGTCCGGCGAGGGCGCCGACGAGCTGTTCGGCGGTTACACCATCTACCGGGAACCGTTGTCGCTCAAGCCTTTCAATTATCTACCCCGCCCGCTGCGCCGATCGATGGCCAAGGTGTCTGCGCCCCTGCCCGAGGGCATGCGCGGAAAAAGCTTGCTGCACAGGGGAAGTCAGACTCTAGAAGAGCGCTACTACGGCAACGCGCGCAGCTTCTCCGACGCTCACTTGAAGGCGGTGCTGCCCGGCTTCCGCTCCGACTGGACGCACACCGACGTGACCGCGCCGGTGTATGCCGAGTCGAAGGGCTGGGATCCGGTGGCGCGCATGCAGCACATCGACCTGTTCACCTGGCTGCGGGGCGACATCCTGGTCAAGGCGGACAAGATGACGATGGCCAACTCGCTGGAGTTGCGGGTGCCGTTCCTGGACCCCGAGGTCTTCGCGGTCGCGTCACGATTGCCGCTGGAGCAGAAGATCACCCGCTCCACCACGAAGTACGCGTTGCGCCGCGCCCTCGAGCCGGTGATCCCCCCGCATGTGCTGAACCGGCCCAAGCTCGGTTTTCCGGTGCCGATCCGGCACTGGCTGCGCTCCGGTGAGTTGTTGGACTGGGCCTACGGCATGGTCGACTCGTCGGGCGCGGGCGAACTGGTGAACCTCGCCGCCGTGCGCACGATGCTCGACGAACACCGCAACGGGGCAAGCGATCACAGCCGACGGCTGTGGACGGTGCTGATCTTCATGCTGTGGCACGCCATCTTCGTCGAAGGCAGCGTGACGCCACAGATCAAGGAGCCGACCTACCCGGTGCAGCTCTGAAGCAAACTCCGAATCAGCCCAGCGCTGCGGCGATCTCGGCGCCTGCCGCCTCGCCGTAGGCATCTTTCAGGCGCTTGATGCCTGCCTCCTTGTCCCAGCTCCATTCCTGGGGGCCTGGCGCCTCGAGCACCAACGTGGCGACCAGCGACGCCAGCTGCGCCGACCGTTCGATGGACAGTCCCTTGTCGCGGCCGGTCAGGAAGCCGGCGCGGAACGCGTCACCGATGCCGGTGGGGTCATCCTTATGGGTCTCGGGTACCACGTCGACGTGGACGAAGGTGCCGTCGCGGCCGACGATGTCGACGCCCTTCTCCCCCAGCGTGGTGACGCGCATCTTGAT
The DNA here is from genome assembly GCF_002553505.1 of Mycolicibacterium agri. GTDB lineage: Bacteria > Actinomycetota > Actinomycetes > Mycobacteriales > Mycobacteriaceae > Mycobacterium > Mycobacterium agri. Next base: position 4,442 of record NZ_PDCP01000059.1, read on the forward strand.
CTGGTTCATCACCTCGGCCTCCGAGAAGCCGGACTTCTGCAGCAGCAGATCCCATTCGTAGTCGTTGGTGAACAGAAACTCCGCGCCGTCGATCAGCGCACGGATCTGCTCGCCGGTCAGCCGGGCCAACTGCTGCGACGGGTCGGCGGCAAACGTCAGCCCGAGCTTGCGACACTCCTCGGTGTGCAGGAACATGGCCTCGGGATCGTTGGCGCCGATGATGACCAAATTCGGTGTGCCCCTTCGGGCTACCACATCCGCGAGCTTGATCTCGCGGGCATAGGACATGGCGCCGGGATAGAACGACGCGATCTGGGCCATGTCCTGGTCGGTGGTGCAGACGAACCGGGCCGTGTAGGCGGCGTCGGACACCAGCACGCTGTCACAGTCCACGCCGTGACTGGTCAGCCATTCCCGATAATCGTCGAAGTCCTTGCCCACCGCACCGACGAGCGTGCAGTCGCCACCGAGAAGGGCGATGGCATAGGCCATGTTGCCCGCTACCCCACCACGGTGGATGAGCAGATCGTCGACCAGGAAGCTGACCGAGATTTTCTTGAGATGTTCGGGCAGCAGTCCTTCGGAGAATTTGCCCGGAAACCGCATGAGATGGTCGGTCGCGATTGATCCGGTTACCGCGATGGTCACGAAGCGTCACCCTTCAATTGATTAACCTGTCTAGATAATCTTACCGAGGCGGAGGGTCCCATGGCGCAGCCCCCAATTGCGCTAACCTGCGTACAAGACCCGTCCGGGTCACTTTAGACGGCCTTTCCGCGACGATCCCCGGGAGAGACTGCATGGCTGGTCCGTATCCGCCCAACTACGGTGCCGGACCGGCCGCGCCCACCGCTCCCTTCGGGGGCGCCCCGCAGCCGTATCCGGAGAATCCCGTTGCGCCCCCGGGCTATCCGGGCATGCTGCCGCCGCCCATCCCGTATCCGAAGCGCAGCCGCTGGCGGGTCGTCCTTGCCGTCGTGGTGGCGCTGCTCATCGTGGCCGCCGTCGTGGCGGCCGTCGTCGTCGTGACGCGCTCCGAGGACACCGGGCGCACCGAAAGCCTGACGGCGGCTTCGGCCGAGACGGCGATCCAGGATTACCTGGATGCGCTGCAGCGCGGCGACAGCGAGACCATCGCCAGGAACACCTTGTGCGGGCTGTTCGAGGCGGTGAAGGAGAAGCGGTCGGACCTCGCGCTGGCCAAATTGAGCAGCGACGCCTTCCGCAAACAGTTCGGTTCGGCGCAGGTGATGTCGATCGACAAGATGGTGTTCTCGTCCCCGAATCAGGCGCAGGTGCTGTTCACGATGCGCGTGACACCGGCGACAAGCCGGACCAAGCCTGCGCCGGAGGCCGACAAGCAAGGCGTCGCTCAACTACTCGCCCAGGACAACGAGATCCTGGTGTGTTCGTACCTGCTACGCGCGGCGAACCAGTTCTAGCTCAGTTGAAGGAGTCACCGCACGCGCACGAACCCGTGGCGTTGGGGTTGTCGATGGTGAAGCCCTGCTTCTCGATGGTGTCGACGAAGTCGATCGTGGCGCCCTGTACGTAGGGGGCGCTCATCCGGTCGACGGTCAGCGTCACGCCGCCGAACTCGGCGGTCAGGTCGCCGTCGAGGGTGCGGTCGTCGAAGAAGAGGTTGTAGCGCAGGCCGGCGCATCCGCCCGGCTGGACGGCGATACGCAGCGCCAGGTCGTCGCGGCCCTCTTGATCCAGAAGCGCCTTGGCCTTTCCGGCGGCGGCTTCAGTCAGGATCACGCCGTGGGTGGCGGTGGTGGTCGCAGACTCGTCCTGAACAGTCATTGCGTCTCCTGTGAATGGCTTGTGTGGTGGGCGCCTCGCTGCCCACATGCTCAACGGTACCTCGTCAGGACGCTATTCTCGAGCTACTCCTGAGCTAGTCGGGCGTGACCTGCGCCGACTTTGTCAGCCGGTGGGCAGCATCACCACGGGGCGGGCCGGTCGTGCCAGGACATTATGCTGGCAGGCGTGAAACTGCTGGGCCGCAAGAAAGACACTCCGCCACCCGACGAAACCGACGTCGAAGCGGCTGCGGACAGCGAACAGGACTCCGGCAGAGACGCAGAGTCGTCGCGGCCGCGCACCACTCCGCCGAAGGGCAGGCCGACGCCGAAACGCGATGCCACCCGCCGCCGCGGCCCGGTCGCGCCCGCCCCGATGACCACCGCGGAGGCCAGGCGCAGGCGCAAGGAGCTGCGCAAGAAGATGTCTCGCGAGGAGCGCCGCGAGGACAAGATCGCCCGCCGCGCCGCGCAGGCCGAGCGCCGCGAGCGGATGATGGCCGGCGACGAGGACTATTTGCTGCCGCGGGACAAGGGGCCGGTGCGGCGCTATGCCCGCGACGTGGTGGATGCCCGCCGCTTCGGGGTGCTCGGCTTGTTCATGCCGATCGCGCTGGGGTTGATCTTCATCATGCTGGCCGTGCCGCAGGTGCAGTACTTCATTTCGCCGGCCATGCTGATTCTGATGGCGATCATGGTCATCGACGGCTTCATCCTGGGTCGCCGGGTGAACCGCCTGGTCGACGAGAAGTTCCCCGACAACACCGAGAGCGGCTGGAAGCTGGGCTTCTACGCCGCCAGCCGCGCATCGCAGCTGCGGCGGATGCGGGCGCCAAAGCCGCGGGTCAAACGCGGCGACAAGGTCACCTGAGCCGAGGTGCGGGTACTGGTGCTCGGCGGTATCCGGTCGGGCAAATCCAACTGGGCCGAAACGGCGATCGCAGCATCCGCGGCCGGTGCGCCGGTGAGATATCTCGCAACCGGGCCCCTCGCCGACGATGACGCCTCGTGGGCTCAGCGCGTGTCGGTCCACCGCGCTCGCAGGCCCGACAGCTGGTCGACGGTCGAAACATCAGACGTGGCAACGCAATTGCGCTCCTGCAACGACAAGCCCACACTCGTCGATGACATCGGAGGCTGGCTCACCACCGCGATGGACCGCGCCGGGGCGTGGGACGGCGGCTCGGTCGGCGCCGACATCGACGACCTCGTCGACGCCGTCGCGGGTTTTGCCGCGGACCTGGTCCTGGTCAGCCCGGAAGTCGGCCTGACGGTAATCCCGGAGACCGCCGCGGGCCGCCGATTCGCCGACGCACTCGGAACGCTCAACCAGCGGCTCGCAGCCACGTGCGACCGGGTCGTGTTGGTCGTGGCCGGGCAGCCGGTCACGGTGAAGGAGCCGTCATGACGGAATTCCCGCCGATCACGGCGCCCGACGAGAACATCGCCGCGCAGGCACGCGCCCGCCAGGAGAGGTTGACCAAGCCGCCCGGGTCTCTGGGCAGGCTCGAGGATCTCTCCGTCTGGGTCGCGGCATGCCAGGGAGTGTGTCCGCCCAACCAGTTTGAGCGCGCCCGTGTCGTGGTGTTCGCCGGCGACCACGGGGTGACCGCCGCCGGCGTATCGGCGTTCCCGGCCGAGGTCACCGCGCAGATGGTCGCCAATTTCGATGCCGGCGGCGCCGCGATCAACGTCCTGGCCGACACCGCGGGCGCCAGCGTGCGGGTCGTCGACATCGCGGTCGACGCCGACCAACCGCATTCGCCGGCCATCGGCGCGCACAAGGTGCGCAGAAGCAGCGGCAACATCGCCGTCGAAGACGCACTTTCTGCCGAGGAGGCGAACGCCGCGGTCGAGGCAGGCTGCCGCATCGCCGACGAAGAGGTCGACGCGGGCGCGGACCTGCTCATCGCGGGTGACATGGGCATCGGAAACACTACGCCCGCAACGACTTTGATCGCCGCGCTCACCGGGGCCGAACCGGTCGCGGTGGTCGGGCGCGGCACCGGCATCGACGATCTCGGCTGGTCGCGCAAGGTGGCCGCCGTCCGCGATGCGCTCTACCGCGCCCGCCGGGTGACCGCCGACCCGATCGGCCTGCTGCGCGCGTGCGGCGGTGCGGACCTGGCCGCGATGGCGGGCTTCTGCGCCCAGGCCGCGGTGCGCCGCACTCCGGTGCTGCTCGACGGCCTGGTGGTGACGGCGGCCGCGCTGGTCGCCGAACAGCTGGCCCCGGGCGCCCGCCAGTGGTGGCGCGCCGGGCACCGCTCCACCGAACCCGCGCACACAATGGCGTTGGAGAAGCTCAATCTCGAACCGATCCTTGATCTTTCGATGCGGCTGGGCGAGGGTACCGGCGCGGCGGTCGCGCTGCCGGTGGTGCGCGCAGCGGTGGCGGCGCTGTCGTCGATGGCCACCTTCGACGAGGCCAGCATCTCGTCGTGATCCGTTCGCTGGCAGGGGCTTTCGCGTTCGGGACAGTGCTTCCGCTGCGTGCCGGGCCCGGCGCGGGCCGCGGCATGCTCACCGCACTGCCGATCGTGGGTGCGGCGCTCGGCGCGCTCGCGGGTGCGGTGGTGTGGGTCGGCGGGCATGCCTTCGGAATCGGCAACCCGCTCAACGGTGTGCTCGCGGTGGCGGTGCTGCTGATCGCCACCCGCGGCCTGCACATCGACGGGCTCTCCGACACCATCGACGCCCTCGGCTGCTACGGCGCCAAGGAGCGGGCGCTGCGGGTGATGCGGGACGGCTCGGCGGGGCCGTTCGGGGTGGCCGCCGTCGTGGTGGCGATCCTCACGCAGGCGCTGGCATTCACCGACCTCGGCGTGGTCGCGGTCGGTGTCGCGGTGATGGCGGGCCGCGCCGCCGCGGTCGTCGCCTGCCGCCGCTCGGTGCCCGCGGCCGAGGGCAGCACGCTCGGCGCGATGGTTGCGGGCAGCCAGCCCGCCTGGGTGGCGGCGGCCTGGACTGTCGCGGTAGCCGCGCTGGCCATCCTGGCGGGGCCGCGGCTGTGGCAGGGCCCAGCGGTGGTGCTGGTCGCGGTGGCGTGCGGCGCGGTGCTGGTGTGGCACTGTGTGCGTCGCTTCGGCGGGATCACCGGCGACGTGCTGGGAGCCGTGATCGAGGTGACAACGACCGTGGCCGCGGTGGGCCTGGCGATCGGTTGACTAACTCAGCCGCGACATCCAGCCGTGGGTGTCGGCGAACGTCCCGCGCTGGATCCCGGTCAAGGTGTCGCGCAGGGCCATGGTGATCTCGCCGGGCTCGCCGTCGGCGATGGTGAATTCGCCGTCGGTGTATTTCACGTGGGACACCGGGGTGATCACGGCCGCGGTGCCGCACGCGAACACCTCGGTAATCTCGCCTGCGGCCGCCTTCTTCTGCCACTCGTCGACGTCGATCTTGCGTTCCTCGACGGCGAAACCGGCGTCGATGGCCAACTGCAGCAACGAATCCCGGGTGATACCGGGCAGCAGCGAGCCGCTCAGCTCGGGTGTGACCAGACGCGCTGAGCCGCCGCTGCCGAACACGAAGAAGAGATTCATGCCGCCCATCTCTTCGATGTAGCGGCGTTCGATCGCGTCCAGCCAGACCACCTGGTCGCAGCCGTTCTCGGTGGCCTGCGCCTGGGCCAACAACGAGGCGGCGTAGTTGCCGCCGAACTTCGCGGCCCCGGTGCCCCCGGGGCAGGCCCGCACGTACTCGTGGCTCAGCCACACGCTGACCGGCTTGATGCCGCGCGGGAAGTACGCGCCGGCCGGTGAGCCGATCACCATGTAGCGGTACTCGTTGGCCGGGCGCACGCCGAGGCCGGGTTCGGTCGCGAAGATGTAGGGCCGCAGATACAGCGACTCCTCGCCGCCTGCGGGTGGCACCCACTTCTCGTCGACGGCGATGAGCTGCCGCAACGACTCGATGAACACCTCGTCGGGCAACTCCGGGATGGCCAGCCGCCGCGCCGACGAGCGCAGCCGTGCCGCGTTGGCCTCCGCACGGAATGACACGATCGAGCCGTCGGCCCAGCGGTAGGCCTTCAGCCCCTCGAACACCTCCTGCGCGTAGTGCAGGACGATGGCCGACGGGTCGAGTTCGATCGGGCCGTACGGGATGACTCGCGCGTTGTGCCAGCCCTTGCCCTCGACGTAGTCGATCGAGACCATGTGGTCGGTGTGGTAGCGGCCGAACCCCGGGTTGTCCAGAATTTCCGACCGTACCTCGTCGCTCGCCGGATTCGCGTTGCGATCGACGGTGAATTCGAGGCGGTCGGTCATGCGCCGATTGTATATCCGCGCGCTACCGAGTTTTCGGCTCGACGAACGGCGGGCGAACGACTTCGCATTCGACGGGGCGACCGCGCACGTCAACGGTGACGTGGTGGCCGTCGGGAATGTCGAAAGAGGTGTCCAGCAAAGCCAATGCGATGCCGACTTTCAATGTCGGAGAGAAGGTTCCCGATGTCGTGACCCCGACCGGAGTCGAGCCGTCGAGCACGGTCAACTCCGGCCGCAGCACACCGCAACCGACGGCGCGCAGCCCGCGCAGCAAGCGCTTCGGGCCGGCCTCCTTCTCGGCCAGCAGCGCGTCGCGGCCCCAGAACGCCGGCTTCTTCCATCCGATCGCCCACCCGCAGCGCGCCTGCAACGGCGAGATCTGCAACGACAATTCGTGCCCGTGCAGCGGATAGCCCATCTCGGTGCGCAGCGTGTCGCGGGCGCCGAGCCCCGCCAGCTGACCGCCCTCCGCTTTGACCTTGTCGACCAGCGCGTCGAACACCATCGCGGCGTCGTCCCAGGCGGGCAGCAGTTCGTAGCCGTGCTCGCCGGTGTAGCCGGTGCGGCACACCCGCACCTCGACGCCGTTGAAGTCGGCGTCGGCGAAACCCATGTAGTCCATGTCGGTCGGCAACCCGAGCGCGCCGACCACCTCGGCCGCCTTCGGGCCCTGCACCGCCAGCACGGCCCGCGACCGGTGCTCGTTGGTGACGGTCACCCCATCGGGGGCCTTGTCCTGCAGCGCGGCGACGACGGCTGCGGTGTTGGCCGCGTTGGGCACCAGGAAGATCTCGTCGTCGGAGACGTAATAGGCGATCAGGTCGTCGACGACACCGCCGGATTCGGTGCAGCACAACGTGTATTGCGCCTTGCCGGGCCCGATACGGCCGAGGTCGTTGGTGAGCGCGGAGTTCACGTACGCGGCCGCACCCGGCCCGCGCACAAGGGCCTTGCCGAGGTGGCTGACGTCGAACAGGCCGACGGTGGTGCGGGTCGCGGTGTGCTCTCCCACGGTGCCGGCATACGAGACCGGCATCAGCCAGCCGGAGAACTCCGCGAAGCTGGCGCCGAGTTCGCGGTGCCGTTCCTCGAGGGGGCCGTGCTGGAGTTCACTCGCCTGCGTCTCGCTCACGGGATTCACCCTAAACGCCGTGTCGACGCTGGCAGACTTCGGTGGGTGGTCGATTTCGATGCGCTCGAGGCCGCAGGAATCGCCAACGCCCGTGCGCGGGCGCCGCTGATCGTATATCTGGACAGCCTCGGCTTCACCGCCGAGCAGATGGTGGCCGCCGAGCGTCGCGGCAGGCTGTTCGGTCTCGCCGGTGACGTGCTGCAATGGTCCGGCCCACCCACCTACAGCCTGCGCGCGGCGGCGGAGAGATTGGGCGTGTCGGTGCATGACCTGGCGCGCGCCTGGACGGCCCTCGGGCTGAGCGTGCCCGAGGAAACCGAGCCCGTGTTCAGCGAGGCCGACATCGACGGGCTGGGCGCGTGGGCGGGCATGAAGAGCGGGTACGGCGACGACGCCGCGATGGGCTTTCTGCGGGTGCTCGGCGCATCGATGGCCCGGCTCGCCGATGGTGCGCGTCAACCAACCCGACATCATGATGTCGCACACCAATGACGAACTCACCACGGCACGCTCGCATCGCGCTGTCGGCGAGGCCATCCCCCGCATTGCCGTCCTCATCGATGCGGTCTTTCGTCACCACACGATCAGCGCGCGCACCCACTTCGAGCGTGTCATCCGCGACGCGTCGGCAAGTGTGGTGTGCGGCATCGGGTTTGCCGACCTGACGGGCTTCACCGAACTGACGCGGCGGCTCACACCGTTCGAGTTGTCCAATTTCCTGGCCGAGTTCGCAGGCGCGGTCAGCGACATGGTCCACACCGACGGCGGCCGGGTCGTGAAGTTCATCGGCGACGAGGTGATGTGGGTCAGTTCAACGCCGGCGCAGCTGGTGAGGGTGGCGCTTGATCTCGTCGATCACCCACAGGCGCGGGAGGTGTCCCTGCAGGTGCGGGCGGGCCTGGGTTTCGGTGAGGTGCTGGCCGTCGGCGGTGATTACTTCGGCACGCCGGTCAACCTGGCCGCCCGGCTGGTGACCGCAGCCGCGCCCGGGCAAATCCTGGTGTCCTCCGACGTCCGCGACCAGGTGCCCGATCTGCCCGCAGTCCCGCAGGAACCGTTGACCCTGAAGGGTTTCGATGCCCCGGTGACGGCCTTCGACCTGCACTGTCCTGCCGACCGATAGGCTCAAGCCCCGTGAGCCCCGCAATTCCCGGTTACCAGGCCCCCACCGTCACTGTCAGCGCATCGCTGCCCAAGAAGCCCGCCGACAAGGCGGTGCTGATCGTGCCCGTTGTCGGTGGCGACGACGACGGCGCGGCAACGGTGGTCACCAGCCCGTTCCTCGACCGCAAGGCCGTCGGCGAGGTCGAGGCGGCGCTCGAGTCGCTGGGCGCCAAGGGCGGAACCGACCAGGTGACGCGGGTGGTGGCGCCGTCGCTGCCGGTGGCCAGCGTGCTGGCGGTCGGGCTGGGCAAGCCGCGCGACGAGTGGGCGCCCGACCTGATCCGGCGCGCCGCCGGGGTGGCCGGGCGCTCGCTGAACGGCACCGAGTCGGTCATCACCACGCTGTCGGATCTCGACCTCGACGCGGCCGTCGAGGGCCTGATCCTCGGCGCCTACCGGTTCAGCGAATTCCGCAGCGACAAGACCGCGCCGAAGGACAAGGGCCTGCGCGAAATCACCGCGCTGACCACGGTCAAGAAAGCGTCGGCGCAGCGGGCGGTCGACATCGCCACCGCCGTCGCCACCGCGCGCGATCTGGTCAACACTCCCCCGTCGCACCTCTTCCCCGACGAATTCGCCAAGCGGGCGAAGGCTTTGGGCGAAGCCGCCGGCCTCGACGTCGAGATTCTCGACGACACCGCGCTGGCCAAAGCGGGCTACGGCGGGGTGATCGGCGTCGGCAAGGGGTCGTCGCGGCCCCCGCGGCTGGTCCGGTTGGCGCACCGCGGCGCCAAACGAAAAGGCAAGAAGGTGGCGCTGGTCGGCAAGGGCATCACGTTCGACACCGGCGGCATCTCGATCAAGCCCGCCGCGAACATGCACCAGATGACCTCCGACATGGGCGGCGCCGCGGCGGTGATCGCGACCGTGGTGCTCGCGGCCAAGCAGAAGCTGCCGATCGACGTGATCGCCACCGTTCCGATGGCCGAGAACATGCCGTCTGCCACCGCGCAGCGGCCGGGCGATGTTCTGACCCAGTACGGCGGCACCACGGTGGAGGTGCTCAACACCGACGCCGAGGGACGGCTGATTCTCGCCGACGCCATCGTGCGGGCCTGTGAGGACAATCCCGACTATCTCATCGAGACCTCCACGCTGACGGGTGCGCAGACGGTCGCGCTTGGTTCACGCACACCGGGCGTGATGGGTTCCGACGAGTTCCGCGACCGGGTCGCCGCTCTGTCGCAGGCGATCGGTGAAAACGCTTGGCCCATGCCGCTTCCCGAGGAACTCAAGGAGGACCTCAAGTCGACGGTCGCCGATCTGGCCAACGTCAGCGGGTCGCGCTACGCAGGCATGCTCGTCGCGGGCACCTTCCTTCGCGAGTTCGTCGCCGAGGGTGTGCAGTGGGCGCACATCGATATCGCCGGGCCTGCCTACAACACCGGCAGCCCGTGGGGCTACACCGGCAAGGGCGGCACCGGTGTGCCGACCCGCACGATGTTTGCGGCCCTCGAGGACATCTCAGAAAAAGGCTGAGTCACACCAGATCCCACCGTGCGGTGCTGCGCAGCACCTGCGGCGCGATTCGCGACGTGCCGTAGAGCAGGTACGCCTCGGGCGCGACGGGTCGGGTCGCCTTGTTCGTCTTGACGGCCGCGAGAATCGCCTTGGCGACCTTGTCCGGGCCGTAGCGGCGGTAGCGGAACAGCCGCTGCAGTTGTTCGCGACGACGCTGGAGGCTTTCGTCGGTGCGGCCGAGAAGGTCGAATCGCGTGGCGGCGACGATGTTCGTGTCGATGACGCCGGGACATATCGTGGTCAATCCCACGCCCGCGCTGTCGAGTTCGGCGCGCAAGCAGTCGGAGAACATGTACACCGCCGCCTTGGACGTGCAGTAGGCGTTCAACGACTTCGACGGCGCGTATGACGCCATGGAGGCGACGTTGACGATGTGCCCGCCGGTGCCGCGTTCGACGAGTCGCTTCCCAAATGCCCTGCAGCCGTTGACAACACCGCCGAAATTGATGTCCAGCACCCGGTCCCATTGGTCTGCAGGCGTGGTCAGGAACTCCCCCGCCTGGCCGATGCCTGCGTTGTTGACGACGATGTCGGGCACGCCGTGCGTGGCGCACACCTCGACCGCGAACCGCTCGACGGCGGCGGCGTCGGACACGTCGAGCACGTACGGATGCGCGACGCCCCCGCTCTCGACGATCTGGGCGGCGGTCTCGGCGACGGTGACTTCGTCGATGTCGCTGACGACCAGTTCGGCACCGGCACGCGCGAACGCGAGCGCGGTTGCCCTGCCGATGCCGCTGCCCGCACCGGTGACCGAAACCAGGGTGTCGCCGAAATCGGGGCGTTCCCGGCCGACCTGGGAGCGCAGCAACGAGCGAGCCGGCGGCCTGCCGTCGAGAAAGTCGGCAAGCTCACCGACGGCCGCGGCGACCACCTGGGGGTGCGACGTCGGCGACTGCTCGCCCGCCCTGATGTCACGGCGCCACAGCCGGGGCACGCGCCGGCGCAGGTCATCGAAGCCGCGCCGGCGGACGGAGGGATCGTTCGCGGCCACGATCAGCTGCACGGGCACATCGACCCGGCGGCCGGGCCCAGGCACCGATTTCGCCAGCGCGCGATGGATCCTGAGCGGACACCGGTGCCGCATCCGAAGGAGGCGGTCGACCGGGGAGACCGAAGTGAACGATGCGACCCGCGCATTCGAACCCGGTCGGGTCAGGTAGTCCCAGACGGCCACCGATCCCCACCCGTGGCCGAGTAGATGCACGGGCCCGTCGGGGTCGACGGCGGCGATGACCGCGCCGAGATCGTCGGCGAGCCCGGCCACGGAGTAGGACGAAATCTGCTTGGGCACAGAGGATTTGCCGACACCGCGGTTGTCATAGCGGACGATGCGGAACCTGTCGGCGAGCCGCGCCGCGACACCGTCCCACAACTGGTGGGGATCCGGCCACCCGTTCACCATCACCAGGGTCGGTCGGTGCGGTTCGCCCTGCTCGTAGACGGCGAGGCGAACGCCGTCGACGCTGTCCACGAACCGCTCGGTGATCGTGTCCGCCACGACGCGAACCCTAGCGGTCTTCGAGTTCCCTTCGGAGGGCGCGCTGACGTTCGATGCGGCGGCGGGCGTCGTAGTCGCGCATGCGCTGCGGGTAACCGACCTTCTGCACGTCGTAGACGGGGATCTGCAGCCGCTCGCTCAGCCGCCTGGCGCCTGCGTCGCCGCCCGCGCGCCGTCGCGTCCACTCCCCGTCGGCCGCCACCAGCACCACCGTCACATCGGTAACCGTGGTCTTCGGCTCGACGAAGGCCTCGACGCCGGTGTGCTCGGCCACCCACTGCCGCAGGTATGCAAGGTCGGCCGCCGGATCCGTGCCGCCACTTCCACGGGCGGAACGGCCGCGTCGAAACCTGTCGAACAGTCCCAACTGGGCCGTACTCCTTCCAGAGCATGCGCGCTCCACCTCAATTCGATAGTGCCAGAGCATCGGCTCATCAGGTCTGCGGCGAACGCCTGAGCCGGACGTGACAGGATGGGAACCGGCATTTCGATCCGTGGCGACCAACCGTTCGAGGGAGTCAACAGACATGGCAACTTCCGTCCAGATGCCGGCACTCGGTGAGAGCGTCACCGAGGGGACTGTCACCCGCTGGCTGAAGCAGGAGGGTGACACGGTCGAGATGGACGAACCGTTGCTCGAGGTGTCCACCGACAAGGTCGACACCGAGATCCCCGCGCCGGCATCAGGCGTGCTGAAGAAGATCATCGCTCAAGAGGACGACACCGTAGAGGTCGGCGGCGAGCTGGCGGTCATCGGCGACGCCGACGAAGACACCGGCGACACCGGCGATGGCGAAGCCGCGGCGCCGGAGAAGCCCGCCGAAGCCGAGGAGGAGAAGCCCGCCGAGCAGCCCGCCGCGCAGCCGGAACCGGCGGCCGAAGAGCAGGAGGCGCCCGCCGAGCCCGAACCCGAACCTGAGCAGAAGCCGGCGGCGTCGTCCGGCGGATCGTCCGGCGGCAAGGCGACCCCGGTGCTGATGCCCGAGCTCGGCGAGTCGGTCACCGAGGGCACCGTGACGCGCTGGCTGAAGAAGGTCGGCGACACCGTCGAGGTCGACGAGCCGCTGGTGGAGGTATCCACCGACAAGGTCGACACCGAGATTCCGTCGCCGGTGGCGGGCACGCTGCTCAGCATCACCGCCGAGGAGGACGACACCGTCGAGGTCGGCGGCGAGCTGGCCAAGATCGGCGACGCCGGTGCCGCACCCGCCGAGGAGCCCGAGCCGGAACCGGAGCCGGAGCAGAAGGCCGAACCGGAACCCGAACCCGAGCCGGAACCGGAACCCGAGCCCAAGCAAGAGGCCAAGCCGGAGCCCAAGCCCGAGCCCAAGCCGGAGCCCAAACCCGAACCCAAGCCGGAGCCCAAACCCGAACCCAAGGCGCAGCCGCAGGCCGCGTCGGGTGACGGGGCGCCCTACGTCACCCCGCTGGTGCGAAAGTTGGCCAGCGAGAACAATGTTGACCTCTCGAAGGTGAAGGGCAGCGGAATCGGCGGGCGCATCCGCAAGCAGGATGTGCTGGCCGCCGCGGAGGCGCAGAAGGCGCCCGCCGCGCAAGCACCCGCCGCGTCCGCGGCCAAACAGGCACCGGCGGCGAAGGCGGCGGAACCGGCTGCCGCGCTGGCGCATCTGCGCGGCACCACGCAGAAGGCCAGTCGCATCCGCCAGATCACAGCGAAGAAGACGCGCGAATCCCTGCAGGCCACAGCGCAATTGACGCAGACCCACGAGGTCGATATGACCAAGATCGTCGCGTTGCGGGCGCGGGCCAAGGCCAGCTTCGCCGAACGCGAAGGCGTCAACCTGACGTTTTTGCCGTTCTTCGCGGTCGCGGTGGTCGACGCGCTGAAGGCGCACCCGAACGTCAATGCCAGCTACAACGAGGAAACCAAGGAGATCACCTACTACGACGCCGAGCACCTCGGCATCGCGGTCGACACCGAGCAGGGCCTGCTGTCGCCGGTGATCAAGAACGCCGGCGATCTGTCGCTGGCCGGGCTGGCCCGTGCGATCGCCGACATCGCCGCGCGCGCCCGCTCGGGTGACCTCAAGCCCGATGAACTGTCCGGCGGGACGTTCACGATCACAAACATCGGCAGCCAGGGCGCGCTCTTCGACACCCCGATCCTGGTGCCGCCGCAAGCGGCGATGCTGGGCACCGGCGCGATCGTCAAGCGACCCCGCGTGATCGTCGACGAGTTCGGCAACGAGTCGATCGGCGTGCGGTCGATCTGCTACCTGCCCCTGACGTACGACCATCGGCTGATCGACGGCGCGGACGCAGGCCGCTTCCTCACCACGATCAAGCGCAGGCTCGAGGAAGGCGCCTTCGAGGCGGACCTGGGACTGTAGGTAGTGGCCACTGTCGCGATTGCGGGATCCTCGGGACTGATCGGCTCGGCGCTGATGTATGCGCTGCGGGCCGCCGACCACCGGGTGGTGCGCATCGTGCGACGGGAGGCGTCGAACCGCGACGAGGTGTTCTGGGACCCCGACACCGGTGAATTCGATCCCAAGGCGCTGCGCGGGGTGGACGCCGCGGTCAACATGTGCGGCATCAACGTCGGCGCCAAACGATGGTCGGGCGCGTTCAAACAAAACCTGCGCGACAGCCGAATCGATCCCACCGAGGTGCTGTCCGCCGCGGTGGCCGAGGCGGGCGTCGGCGTGCTGATCAACGCGAGCGCGGTCGGCTACTACGGCGACACCGGCCACCGCGTCGCTGACGAGACCGCGCCCATGGGCCGGGGCTTTTTAGCCCAGCTGTGCCAGGACTGGGAGGCGGCCACGGCCGCGGCGCAGCAGGCAGGCGTTCGTGTGGTGGTGGCGCGCACCGGGGTGGTGTTGTCGCCGCGCGGCGGGATGCTCAGCCGGCTGCGGCCGCTGTTCTCGCTGGGTCTGGGCGCGCGGCTGGGCAACGGCCGGCAGTACATTCCGTGGATCAGCCTCGAAGACGAAGTGCGGGCGTTGATGTTCGCGCTCTTTCACGACGAGCTGTCCGGCCCGATCAACTTCACCGGCCCAGCGCCGGTGACGAACGCGGAATTTACTGCGGCCATGGGCCGCACGGTGCACCGGCCAACGCCGCTGACGGTGCCCGGATTCGCGCTGCGCATCCTGCTCGGCGAGTTCGCCGAGGAGGGGCTGCTCGGCGGTCAGCGTGCCATTCCCGCGGCGCTGGAAAACGCGGGTTATGAGTTCCGCCACAACACCGTTGGGGAGGCGTTGGCCTACGCGACGAGTACCGTCGAATCGTGAGCTCTATCCGGTCGGCCACCACCCCCATCGACGTCCGCCGATTGGGCACCATCGATTACGAAACCGCCTGGAAGATGCAGCGCGAGTCGGCCGATGCGCGCGTCGCCGGCGGCCCCGACGCGTTGCTGCTGCTGGAGCACCCGTCGGTCTACACCGCGGGCAAGCGCACGGCGCCCGAGGACCGTCCGCGCGACGGCACTCCCGTCATCGACACCGACCGGGGCGGCAAGATCACCTGGCACGGACCGGGCCAGCTCGTCGGCTACCCCATCATCGGGTTGGCCGAACCGCTCGACGTGGTGAATTACGTTCGGCGCCTTGAAGAGTCGCTGATGCACGTGTGCGGTGAGCTCGGGCTGCACACCGAGCGCGTCGCCGGCCGTTCGGGGGTGTGGGTGCCCGCCGACGAGAAGGGCCCGGCGCGCAAGGTCGCCGCGATCGGCGTGCGGGTGTCGCGGGCGACGACGCTGCACGGATTCGCGCTGAACTGCGACTGCGATCTGAGCGCGTTCTCCACGATCGTGCCGTGCGGCATCACCGACGCGGGGGTTACGTCGCTGACTGCGGAACTGGGCCGCCACATCGGCGTCGACGACGTCATCGACCGTGTGACCACCGCCGTGTGTGACGTGCTCGACGGCCGCCTGCAGGTAGCGTTGACATCGTGACTGTCGTCCCGGAATCCAATGTCGCCGGCCATGCGGCTCCGGAATCCAACGTCGCCGCCCATGCGGCTCCGGAATCCAATGTCGCCGGCCATGCGGCTCCGGAAGGCCGCAAGCTGCTCCGTCTCGAGGTCCGCAACGCGCAGACCCCCATCGAGCGCAAGCCGCCGTGGATCAAGACGCGGTTGAAGACGGGGCCGGAGTACACCGAGCTGAAGAACCTCGTCCGCCGCGAGGGCCTGCACACCGTCTGCGAGGAAGCCGGCTGCCCCAACATCTACGAGTGCTGGGAGGACCGCGAGGCGACGTTTTTGATCGGCGGCGAGCAGTGCACCCGCCGGTGCGACTTCTGCCAGATCGACACCGGCAAGCCCGCCGAACTCGACCGCGACGAGCCGCGCAGGGTCGCTGAGAGCGTCGCGACGATGGGTTTGCGTTACGCCACGGTCACCGGTGTCGCCCGCGACGACCTGCCCGACGGCGGGGCGTGGCTGTACGCCGAGACCGTGCGCTACATCAAGAAGCTCAACCCCGACACCGGCGTCGAGCTGCTGATCCCAGACTTCAACGGCAACCCCGCGTTGCTCGAGCAGGTCTTCGAGTCGCGGCCAGAAGTGTTGGCGCACAACGTCGAAACGGTGCCGCGGATCTTCAAGCGGATTCGTCCGGCGTTCCGGTACGACCGCAGCCTCGCGGTGCTCACCGCCGCGCGCGACTACGGGCTGGTGACCAAGAGCAACCTGATCCTCGGCATGGGCGAGACACCCGATGAGGTGCGCACCGCGCTGAAGGATCTGCTCGACGCCGGCTGCGACATCGTCACCATCACGCAGTACCTGCGGCCGTCGGCGCGGCACCACCCCGTGGAGCGTTGGGTGCACCCGGAGGAATTCGTCGAGTACGCCAAGTTCGCCGAGGACCTCGGATTCGCCGGTGTGCTGGCCGGACCGCTGGTGCGGTCGTCGTACCGGGCGGGTCGGCTCTATGCCCAGGCAGCGGCGTCGAGGCTGTCAAAGCCACCCGTATCCTGAAGGAATGGCGAAGACCCGCAACAAAGCCGAAATCAAGGCCGCCAAGGAACAGGCCAAGGCCGCACGAAAGGCGGCGTCGAAGCAGCGTCGCGCCCAGTTGTGGCAGGCGTTCCAGATCCAGCGCAAGGAGGACAAGCGGCTGCTGCCGTACATGATCGGCGCGTTCGTGCTGATCGTGGCGGCCTCCGTGGCGCTGGGCATGTTTGCGGGCGGCATCACCCGGTTCACGCTGATACCGCTGGGCGTGGTGCTCGGCGCGCTGGTGGCGTTCATCATCTTCGCGCGCAGGGCGCAGAAGTCGGTCTACCGCAAGGCCGAGGGCCAGGCCGGTGCGGCGGCCTGGGCGCTGGAGAATCTGCGCGGCAAGTGGCGCGTGACACCGGGTGTGGCGGCCACCGGCCATCTGGACGCCGTGCACCGGGTGATCGGCAGGCCGGGTGTGATCTTCGTCGGCGAGGGGTCGGCCGCACGGGTGAAACCGCTTCTGGCGCAAGAGAAGAAGCGCACCGCCCGGCTGGTCGGCGATGTGCCGATCTATGACTTTGTGATCGGCAACGGCGAGGGCGAGGTGCCGCTGGCCAAGTTGGAGCGCCATCTGAACAAGCTTCCGGCGAACATCACCGTCAAGCAGATGGACGCGCTGGAGTCGCGGCTGGGCGCTCTCGGCGCCAAGGCAGGCCCCGCTGCGGCCATGCCCAAGGGCCCGATGCCGACCGCCGCCAAGATGCGCGGCATCCAGCGCACCGTCCGCCGCCGCTAACTCTCTTCAACACCCAAACCTCTCTTGGGCTCTCCTCAACGCCCAAACCGACATTTGGGCGGAAAAGTGCGAGTAGATCGCGCCTTTTCGTCGATCTCGGCGCTAGAAATCGGCGCTCAGCGCCGCACCACCGCGGTCTTGGTCAACCGGTCGTGCAATCCCCGCAGGTCGGAGTCGCTGATCAGCGCCGGGATTACCAGCGCGATCAGCAGGCCGCGCATCAGGGCGCGGCCGAAGCCGACGTGCAGCCGGTTGTCGGTGGGAACCACCATCAAGCCCAGCGCGAACTGCCCCGGAGTGAACCCGAACAGCCGCACCGACACCGCCCCCAGCAGGAACCAGATCACCAACACGGCCGTCGACAGGTTTTGTATGCTGACCCAGCCAAACGTCATGGCCAGGCCCGCCAAGCCGTAAGCGATCAGCCAGTCGATCAGAAGCGCGCAGAGGCGCCTGCCCATGCGGGCCAGCGATTTGGGCCCGCTCTGGGGTAGACCCAGCCGTTGACCTGGGTAATCATTAGGTCTCTGGTCCTGCGGTCCCGGCCCGACGGGCGGCGGGCCAGACAGCCAGGAACCGAAGCTGGATGGCATGGGGTCCAGCATAGGTCTGGCCGAATTGCGTAACGTCGGCGCAACATGCGGTTGACTGCCGCGCAACATCGTGTTCATAGCGTCATGCCGCGGGTTAACCAGAACTAAGGAGAGTCTTCAGTGGCAGAAAAGACCGCCGACGACGTCATGAAGCAGATCAAGGACGAGGAGGTCGCCTACGTCGACATCCGCTTCTGCGATCTGCCCGGTGTCGTCCAGCACTTCTCGATCCCGGCGTCGGCGTTCGACGACAAGGTGTTCGAGGACGGATTGGCGTTCGACGGCTCGTCGGTCCGCGGCTTCCAGTCCATCCACGAGTCGGACATGATGTTGCTGCCCGACCCGGCGACGGCGCGCATCGATCCGTTCCGCGAAGCCAAGACGCTGAACATGAACTTCTTCGTGCACGACCCGTTCACGCGCGAGGCGTACTCCCGCGACCCGCGCAACGTGGCTCGTAAGGCGGAGAACTATCTGATCAGCACCGGCATCGCCGACACCGCGTACTTCGGCGCCGAGGCCGAGTTCTACATCTTCGACTCGGTCAGCTTCGACTCGCAGATGAACGGCACGTTCTACGAGATCGACTCCGAGGCCGGCTGGTGGAACACCGGTGAGCCGGTCGAGTCGGACGGCAGCGCGAACCGCGGCTACAAGGTGCGCCCGAAGGGCGGCTATTTCCCCGTCGCGCCGTATGACCACTACGTCGACCTGCGCGACAAGATGTGCACCAACCTGCAGAACGCGGGCTTCGTGCTGGAGCGCGGTCACCACGAGGTGGGCACCGCGGGGCAGGCGGAGATCAACTACAAGTTCAACACGCTGCTGCACGCGGCCGACGACCTGTTGCTGTTCAAGTACATCGTCAAGAACACCGCGTGGCAGGCGGGCAAGACGGTGACGTTCATGCCGAAGCCGCTGTTCGGCGACAACGGCTCGGGCATGCACTGCCACCAGTCGCTGTGGAAGGACGGCAGCCCGCTGTTCCACGACGAGTCCGGCTATGCGGGTCTGTCGGACACCGCGCGGCACTACATCGGCGGCATCCTGCATCACGCGCCGTCGCTGCTGGCGTTCACCAACCCGACGGTGAACTCCTACAAGCGCCTGGTGCCGGGCTTCGAGGCGCCGATCAACCTGGTGTACAGCCAGCGCAACCGGTCGGCGTGCGTCCGCATCCCGATCACGGGCAACAACCCGAAGGCCAAGCGCCTCGAGTTCCGCTGCCCGGACAGCTCGGGCAACCCGTATCTGGCGTTCGCGGCGATGATGATGGCCGGTCTGGACGGCATCAAGAAGAAGATCGAGCCGCAGGCGCCCGTCGACAAGGACCTCTACGAGTTGCCGCCGGACGAGGCCGCCAGCATTCCGCAGGCGCCGACGTCGCTCTCGGCGGTCATCGACAAGCTCGAGGAGGACCACGACTACCTCACGGAGGGCGGGGTTTTCACCGAGGACCTGATCGAGACCTGGATCTCCTACAAGCGGGAGAACGAGATCATGCCGGTGCAGATCCGTCCGCACCCGTACGAGGTGGCGCTCTACTTCGACGTCTAAACCGAAGTCGCATCTGGGCCGGGCGAGCACACATCGCCCGGCCCTTTTGCGTGTCGAGCCTGTGAACATGCTGCGAGCCGGGGTTATGGTCAGATATGGCGAATCTCGACGCCCGCTTGGCGGGTTATCACTCCCCTGTGTTGAGCGCTTTTCGCATCATCTTCGGCCTGCTGTATACGATGCACGGCTCGCAGAAACTGTTTGAATGGCCGATCCCCGCGGCCGGGCCCATCGCGGTCGGCGACTGGCCAATGTGGTGGGCGGGGCTGATCGAATTCGTCCTGGGCATCATGATCACGCTCGGAATCTTCACGCGCATCGCGGCATTCATCGCCTCGGGCGAGATGGCGTTCGCGTACTTCTATCAGCACTGGCCGCCGCTGTCCGGCGGCGCGAAGGCGAGCTTCTGGCCGATCGCCAACGGCGGCGAGCTTGCGGTCATGTTCTGCTTCGCCTTCCTGCTCCTTGCGACGACGGGCGCGGGCGCACTTGCGGTGGATGCGCGTCGACGCCCCATGGCGCGAGGGACGGCAGGGACCAGAACCGTCGCAGGAACGGCGGCGCCTGCTCCGCGCCGCCGCGGCGGCCTCTTTGACCGCTTCCGCCGGTGAGACCCATACGCACGACGCTGTTGGCCATCGCGGCGACCGCCGCACTCCTTGTCGGCGTGGCCGCGCCGATACCCGCGACCGCGCAACCGGAGTCGGCACAACTGGTCGTTATCACCACCGGCGGAACGATCGCCACCAGCACCGATCCCAGCGGAGTTCGGCGGCCGACCGTCGCCGGCGAGGAGCTGGCCGCGGGCCTCGACGTCGAGATCGTCGACCTGATGCAGAAGGACAGCTCGCAGCTGACACCCGCCGACTGGGACGCCATCGCCGGCGCGGCCAAGAACGCTGTCGCAAACGGCGCCGACGGCGTGGTGATCACGCACGGCACCGACACCATGGAAGAGACCGCGATGTGGTTGGACGTCACCTATCAGGGTGACGCGCCGATTGTGCTGACCGGTGCGCAGCGCAGTTCGGATGCGCCCGACGCCGACGGGCCGAAGAACCTGCGCGACGCGCTGACGGTGGCGGCCAGTCCAGCCGCGCGTGGTCAGGGCGTGATGATCGTGTTCGCAGGCAACGCATTTCAGGCGCTCGGTACCCGCAAGATGGACACCCAGGCGTTGTCGCCATTCGGCGGCACACCGCCGGTGGGTTCGATCGCGGGTGATTCCTTCACGCTAAACCATCCCGCGCGCCGGCCGTTTGTCGCTGACGTGTCGGCGGTGAGCGCGCCGCGGGTGGACATCGTGTCCGCCTATCCTGGCGACGGTCCCGGCCCCATCGATTCCGCGGTGGCAGCGGGTGCGCGCGGAATCGTGTTGGAGGCATTGGGATCCGGTAATGCCGGTGACTCCGTCGTCGACGCGGTGCGCAGGCACGCGCCCGCCGGTGTGGCGTTCGCGATCTCAACTCGCGTTCCCGCCGGCGAAGTCATTCCCGAATACGGCCCCGGCGACGACATGGTCAAGGCGGGCGCGGTGATGGTGCCGAACCTGCGGTCCAGCCAAGCGCGCGTACTGATGATGGCCGCGATGGCTGCGGATCAACCCGTCGGCGACATCATCGCCCGCTGGGGCTAGCGCCTCAGTTATCCAGCGCGAGGTCCTTGCGGAAGCGCTTCATGCCGTCGATCTTCTCGGCGAGCGAAGCGTCCTCTCCGGAGTAGAATATCCACGGCTTTGTGATGATGCCGGTGATGCCCGCAGCCTCGGCACGGTCGTAGTGCTCTCGGGTGAAGGCGTTCGTCAGCGGCGTCAGGATCTCGAACCCGTCCATCGACAGGCCGTTGGCCGAACGCATTTCCCGCAGCTTCTCGACCGCCGCGAGTGCATGCTCGGTCGAGATCAGATCGCCGATCCAGCCGTCGTTGCGCGCCGCCCGCCGCAGCGCGATGTCGCTCAATCCGCCGCCGTAGATCGGGATCCGTGGCGGGGTGGGCTCCATCTCCAACCGCGGCGTCTGGTAGAACTCGCCCGAGAACTCCGTCCAGCCCGGCTGCCAGAGCGCGCGGAACAACTCCAGCATCTCGTCGGTGCGCTTGCCGCGCCGCTCGAACTGCTGGCCCATCAACTCGAACTCGTCGCGGCACCAGCCGACACCGACGCCGAGTTCGACGCGACCGTCGGAGATATACGCCGCCGTGCCAATGGCTTTGGCCGCCGCATACGGATCGCGCATCGCCGGGATGTACACCGTCGTCACGAACTTGATCCGCGTGGTCACCTGCGCCATCGCGCCCACCAGCACCCACGGGTCCGGCCACGGTGTGAACGGCTCCCACCGACGCTTGCCGTCCTTCGTGTACGGGTACGGCGTCGACAGCGTCTCGATGTTCACCACATGGTCGGGGATGCCGATGCCGGAGTAGCCGAGGTCGTCTGCGGCTCTTGCGATCTCGATGGCTTCATTGGTCTCGCGGAATGCCGTGCTGACGTAGAACTTCATCCGGCCCCTCGCGCCCACGCCGGCTTGATCCAGATTCCTTCTGCCTCAACCGTTTTGCCGTCGGAATCACTGATGTGCCCGCTGACGAACGTCTTGTAGCCGTCTATCCGCTCGATCGCGGCCTCCGCCCGCAGCCGGCCCAGCGGCGTGCCGCGCAGATACCGCATCGTGATGGTTCCGGTGAACATCGGCTTGGACAGCCCCTCACTTGCCACCTCGCCGAGCACCTGGTCGAGCACGAGCGCCAGCACACCGCCGTGCACCCACCCGGGCGGACCCTGGTACGGCTCCCCCACCTCGAATTCGCTCCACCACAACCCGTCTGGTTCGGTGTGCATGATCAACGGCGGCGCGATCGCATTGCGGAAGCCCGTCACCGGGTTACCCCACACCACCGGCCGGCCATCCACCGCCATGCGCACCACGTCCGCGTCCGCGCTGGCCTCCAGTTTCTCCGCGACCGCCTCGATTGACGCCTGCGCCTCGCGAATCGTCTGCTCGTCAGCGCCTGTGCGGATGCCCGCCTGGACGACCCGGCGGACCGCATCGGTCAGCGGCCCGTAGAGCGCCTGCAGCCGGTTCAGCTCGTCGGCAGAGATCTCCTCAAACGAAAAATCAGCACTTTCAACCACGTGCTCTAACCACCAAAGACTTTCCGTACGACCGCCTTTGCCCGGCGGGTCACTCGCAGATAGTTGTCAAGGAATTCACCGCCGTCGTCGGTGTCCCAGCCGGCAGCAACCGCGACCGCGTTGAGTTGACGGCCGGGGCCCGGCAACTGATCGGTCGGCTTGCCGCGCACCAACACCAAGGCGTTACGCGCCCGCGTCACCATCAGCCACGCCTCGCGCAGCAGTTCCACATCGCCCTCGGGAATCAACTCCGCCTCGTGGATCGCATCCAGCGTCTGCAGCGTCGAGGTGTTGTGCAACGACGGGATCTTGTGCCCGTGCTGCAGCTGCAGCAGTTGCACGGTCCATTCGATGTCGGCCAGTCCGCCGCGGCCAAGTTTGGTGTGCGTGTTGGGATCTGCGCCCCGCGGCAGGCGCTCGGCATCGACGCGCGCCTTGATGCGGCGGATCTCCTGCAGCGCCTTCGGCGACACCCCGCCGGGCGGATATCGCGTCTTGTCCACCATCAACAGGAACCGCTCGCCGAGGTCTTCGTCGCCAGCCACCCGGTTCGCACGCAGCAGCGCCTGAATCTCCCATGGCTGCGCCCATTTCTCGTAGTACTGCTCGTACGACGACAGGGTCCGCACCAGCGATCCGTTGCGCCCCTCGGGCCGCAGACCCGCGTCGACCTCCAAAGGCGGGTCGGCGCTCGGCGTCCCCAACAACGCGCGCACCTGCTCGGCGACCGTGATCGACCACCGCACTGCCGCGGATTCGTCGAGACCCGAGGCCGGTTCGCACACGAACATCACGTCGGCGTCGGACCCGTATCCCAACTCGCCGCCACCCAGCCGGCCCATGCCGATGACCGCGATACGCGCGGGCGGTTCACCGTCCTCGGGTGTGTTGGCCCGGATCACGGACTCCAACGCCGCCTGCAGCACCGCCACCCACACCGACGTCAGCGCCTTACACACGTCGACGACATCGAGCATGCCGAGCAGGTCGGCCGAGGCGATGCGGGCCAGTTCCCGACGACGCAGCGTGCGCGCCGCCGCGATCGCCCGCACGGGATCGGGATGCCGTCCCGCCGACGCCACCAAAGCCCTTGCCACGCCCTC
This sequence comes from Mycolicibacterium agri, assembly GCF_002553505.1. Taxonomy (GTDB): domain Bacteria; phylum Actinomycetota; class Actinomycetes; order Mycobacteriales; family Mycobacteriaceae; genus Mycobacterium; species Mycobacterium agri. The sequence continues at coordinate 27,935 of NZ_PDCP01000059.1, forward strand.
GGGTTCGACCTCGAGCAGCTTGGGGCCAGACGGTCCGTCGGCGTATTGCTGGATGACCTCCGGCGCCCGCATCAACAGCTCGGGTACGTAGGCCGAGGTGCCCAGCACATGCATCAACCGCTTGGCGACCGCGCCCTCGTCGCGCAGCGTCGACAAATACCAGCGGTGCTCGGCCAGATGGTCGCTGATCCGCCGGTACGCCAGCAGCCCGGCGTCCGGGTCGGGCGTATCCGACAGCCAGTCCAGCAGCGTCGGCAACAGCACCTGCTGCACCCGACCTCGCCGCCCGCTCTGCCCGGTCAACGCCGCCAGATGCGTCAGCGCGCTCTGCGGACTTTCGTAACCCAGTGCGGCGAGCTGACGTTCGGCGGCGGCGGTGGTCAGCATCGCCGGTTGGCCCGCCGACTCCAGCAGCGGCTGATAGAAGAGCTTGGCGTGCAGCCGCGACACCCGCATGCTCTGGCGCTTGAGCTCCTCGCGCAGCACTCCGAGCGCGTCGTGCCTGCCGTCGGGCCGCATGTGCGCGGCACGGGCGAGCCAGCGCATCGCCTCGTCGTCGTCCTCGTCGGGCAGCATGTGGGTGCGCTTGAGGCGCTGCAGCTGCAGCCGGTGTTCGAGCAACCGCAGGAACTCGTAGGACGCCGTCATGTTCGCCGCGTCGTCGCGGCCGATGTATCCGCCTGCGCCCAAGGCCGCCAGCGCGTCCACGGTCGACGCCACGTGCAGCGACGGGTCATTGCGGCCGTGCACCAACTGCAGCAGCTGCACGGCGAACTCGACGTCGCGCAGCCCGCCGGTGCCGAGCTTGATCTCGCGCGACCGCTCGTCGGCGGGCACCAGCGACTCGACCCGCCGCCGCATCGCCTGCACCTCGGACACGAAGTCCTCACGCTCGGAGGCCGTCCACACCATCGGCATCAGGGCCTCGATGTATTGCGCACCCAACTCGGGGTCGCCGGCCGCCGGGCGCGCCTTCATCAGCGCCTGAAACTCCCAGGTCTTGGCCCAGCGCTGGTAGTAGGCGACATGCGACTCCAGCGTGCGGACCAGCTGGCCGTGCTTGCCTTCGGGCCGCAGCGCCGCGTCGACCTCGAAGAACGCCTCCGACGCGAACCGCATCATCTCCCCGGCCAGCCGGGTGGTGAGCGCGTTCGCCTCCTCGGCGACGAAAATGACGTCGACGTCGCTGACGTAGTTCAGCTCGCGGGCGCCGCACTTGCCCATCGCAATGACCGCCAGCCGCGGTGGCTCGGCGTCCTCGCCGCACACCGAACGCGTCGCCACCTTCAGCGCCGCGGCCAGCGCCGCGTCGGCCAGATCCGACAGGTGGTGGCCGATCTCTTTGAACGGCAACACCGGCTCGTTCTCCACCACCGGAGCCAGGTCGAGGGCGGCGAGCACCAGCAACCGGTCGCGGTAGAGCGTGCGCATCCGGTGCAGCAGATCGTGTGTGTCCGTAGTGGATTCGACCGCTTCGAGGAATTGGGCGCGCAGTTCGTCGATCGAAGGCGGTGTCACGTCGCCGGCCAGCAGACGCCAGGAGTGCGGATTGGCGACCAGGTGGTCCCCCAGCGCCAGCGACGAGCCGAGCACGCCGAAGAGTCGGCCGCGCAGCGGCTTGTCGGTCAGCAGTATTCCGTTGAGTTCGTCCCATTGCGCGGGGTCGGCCTCGGCCAGCCGGACCATCGTGCGCAGTGCGACGTCGGCGTTGGGGGCACGCGACAGCGCCCACAGCAGTTCGACGTGTGCGTCGGTGTTCCAGCCGAGTCGGTCAAGATCAGCCGGGGCCGTGGGTTCGACCAACCCGAGCCGGCCAACGCTGGGCAGCTTCGGTCGCTGCGTGACAGGTTTGGCCACATCCAAGACCGTAGCGCAGCCCGAATCTCGCCCCTGTCAGAGCGACAGATACGCCTTCAGCTCGAACGGAGTGACGTGGCTGCGGTAGTTCTCCCATTCGGCGCGCTTGTTGCGCAGGAAGAAGTCGAAGACGTGCTCCCCCAACGCTTCTGCGACGAGTTCGGAGTTCTCCATTTCCGCGAGCGCCACACCGAGACTGCCCGGCAGCTCCTTGTAGCCCATCGTGCGGCGTTCCTCGGGGGTCAGGCTCCACACGTTGTCCTCGGCCTGCGGCCCGAGCACGTAGCCCTTTTCCACACCGCGCAGACCGGCGGCCAGCAGCACGGCGAAGGTCAGGTACGGGTTGCACGCCGAGTCGGGGCTGCGCACCTCGATGCGACGCGACGACGCCTTGCGCGGCGTGTACATCGGCACCCGCACCAGTGCCGAACGGTTGGCGAGGCCCCAGGACGCCGCCGTCGGCGCCTCACCACCGTGGACCAGCCGCTTGTAGGAGTTCACCCACTGGTTCGTCACCGCGCTGATCTCGGTGGCGTGCTCCAGAATGCCTGCGATGAACGACTTTCCGATGTCCGACAGCTGCAGCGGATCGTCGGCGCTGTAGAACGCGTTGGTCTCGCCCTCGAACAGGCTCATGTGGGTGTGCATCGCCGAGCCGGGGTACTCGGCGAACGGCTTGGGCATGAACGACGCGCGCACGCCGTCGCCCAGCGCCACCTCCTTGACGACGTACCGGAACGTCATCACGTTGTCGGCCATGGACAGCGCGTCGGCGTAGCGCAGGTCGATCTCCTGCTGGCCGGGCGCGCCCTCGTGGTGGCTGAACTCCACCGAGATGCCCATCTGCTCGAGCGCGTCGATCGCGTGCCTGCGGAAGTTGGGCGCCGCGTCGTGCACCGCCTGGTCGAAGTAGCCGCCGTTGTCGGCGGGCACCGGCACGCTGCCGTCGTCGGGTCCCGGCTGCAGCAGGAAGAACTCGATTTCGGGGTGCACGTAGCAGGAGAAGCCCAGGTCGCTGGCCTTGGCCAGTTGGCGTCGCAGCACGTGGCGCGAGTCCGCCCACGACGGCGACCCGTCGGGCATCGTGATGTCGCAGAACATGCGGGCCGAGTGGTGCTGACCCGAGCTGCTGGTCCACGGCAGCACCTGGAAGGTCGACGGGTCGGGGCGCGCCACGGTGTCGGACTCAGACACGCGGGCGAACCCTTCGATCGAGGAGCCGTCGAAGCCGATGCCCTCCTCGAACGCACCTTCCAATTCGGCGGGCGCGATCGCCACCGACTTGAGGAACCCGAGGACGTCGGTGAACCACAACCGGACGAATCGGATATCCCGTTCCTCCAGCGTGCGCAGCACGAATTCCTTTTGCCGGTCCATATCCGCGAGCGTAGGGACCAGCTGTTAAATCTGTGTTACGCGCGGGATGCGACCATGCACCGACCTAACAGTGCAGCCCTTCCGGCGGCGCCACCAGGTCGACCAGGAACCTCACCACGGCGGTGTCGACGCACGCGTCGCCGTTGAACACCACGGTGTGCTGGGTGCCCTCGAAGGTGATCAGGCGCGCGCCCATCTGCTTGGCCAGTTCCACGCCGGCTTCATACGGCGTGGCCGGGTCGTGCGTGGTGGACACGACGACGACCTTGTCCGGGCCCGGGGACACGGCCGGATGCGGCGTCGACGACGGCGGGACGGGCCACATCGCACAAACATCACGGGGAGCAAAACCTGTGAAGGACCCGTAGCTGAGGAACGGCGCGACTTCGCGGGCGCGTTGGTCGGCGGCTGCCCACACCGCCGGATCGGTCGGGAACGGCGCGTTGACACAGCGGATGGCGTAGAACGCGTCTTGCTTGTTCGAGTAGTGGCCCTGGTCGTCACGGCCCAGGTAGTCGTCGGCGAGCAGCAGCAGGTCGCCGGGGTCGGTGCCGCGTTGCAGCCCGAGCAGCCCGCTGGTCAGAAACTTCCAGAACTGCCGCGAGTACAGCGCGTTGACGGTGCCGGTGATGGCGTCGGAATAGCTGAGCCCCCGCGGGTCGTCCGTCTTGGCGGGCTGGGTGACCAGCGGATCGACCAACTCGTGATAGCGGTCGACCCACTTCGCGGGATCGTCGCCAAGCGGGCATCCCGGTGCACTGGCGCAGTCGGCCGCATAGTCTTCGAAGGCCCGCTGGAAGCCCGCCAGTTGGCGCAGGTTCTCCTCGATCGGGTCGAGGCTCGGATCCACTGCGCCGTCGAGCACCATCGCGCGGATCCGGTCCGGGTACGCCTCGGCGTAGGCGGCGCCGAGTTCCGTGCCGTAGGAGAACCCGAGGTAGTTGATCAGGTTCTCGCCCAGCGCCGCGCGCACCACGTCCATGTCCTTGGCGGTGTTGGCGGTGCCGACGTTGGCGAGGAACTCCGTGCCCATCCGCTCGGTGCACCACTGCGCGAATTGCCGGTAGAGGCTTTCGATGTGGGCGACGCCGGCGGGACTGTAGTCGGCGTTGGGTTGACGACGGTAGGCGTCGAACTCGGCGTCGGTGCGGCAGCGCAGTTCTGGCGTCGAGTGCCCGACGCCGCGCGGGTCGAAGCCCACCAGATCGAACCGGCGGCCGATCTCCGTGTCGGCCAGCGCCGCACCCATCCCCGCGACGGTGTCGACGGCTGATGCACCCGGCCCGCCGGGGTTCACCATCAGCACGCCGATCCGGTCACCGGTCGCCGGAACCTTGATGACCGCTAATTCCGCTTGCGGCCCTTCGGGATTGGCGTAATCGACGGGAACAGACACGGTGCCGCACTGCGCGGCCGGGATCTTGCTGGTGTCGGCGACGAACCGCTCGCAGCCGCCCCACACCGGCGGTTCGCCGTATCTCTCGGTCGCCCGTCCCTCGGGCGTCGCCGACGCCGGCGGGCATGTGAATCCCGCCATCAGCACGCACGCCAGCAGCGCCGCACCACGCCGCCCCGCCCGCCACATGGCAGCCATCGTCGCATGCACACCGCCGTCCGACAGATCTCGCAATCGGACGGTGACCGTTCGGAAACCTTCGTGTGCCTCCTCGTCGATCCCGTTGGTCAGCAACGGGTGTCCGGCGGCGGCACAGTCACGTCGATGAGGTAGTTGGCGACGATGCTGTCCACGCAGGGGTTGCCTTGGAAGGCGACCGTGTGCTGGGTCCCGTCGTAGGTGAGTAGCGTGCCGCCGAGTTGCTTGGCCAGATCGACGCCCGCCTGGTACGGCGTCGCCGGGTCGTTCGTCGTCGAGATCACCAGCACCGGCGGCAGTCCCTTGACCGAGATCTCGTGCGGCTCACTGGTCGGTGGCACGGGCCAGAACGCGCAAGTGTCCATCGGCGCGTTCCCGGTGAACTGGCCGTAGCTCAAGAACGGAGCCAATTCGCGCGAGCGGCGGTCCTTTTCGACGAGCTTGGCCCGATCCTTGATCGGCGGTTGATCGACGCAGTTGACCGCCACTCGCACGTCGGTCGCGTTGTCGTAGTGGCCGTCGGGGCCGCGGTGCATGTAGAGATCGGCCAGCCGCAAGAGCATGTCGCCGCGCCCCTGCTTGAGTTCGTTGAGGCCGTCGGTGAGACGCGGCCAGATGCTCGGCGAATACAGCGGCAGGATGGTGCCCACCAGTGCATCGCTGTAGCCGAGGCCGCGCGGATCCTCGGTCTTGGCGGGCTTGTCGACGAGCGGTTCGACCAGGCTCTTGTAGACCTCGGTCGCCTTGGCGGGGTCGGTGCCCAGCGGGCAGGTCGGATCTTTCGCGCAGTCGGCGGCGTAGTCGTCGAACGCCTTCTGGAAGGCCGCCGTCTGGCGCAGGTCCTCCTCGATCGGGTCGGCGTTCGGGTCGATCGCGCCGTCGAGCACCATCGCGCGCACATTCTGCGGGAACTCTTCTGCGTAGCCGCCGCCGATCCGGGTGCCGTAGGAGTAGCCGAGGTAGGTCAGCTTCTCGTCGCCGAGTGCGATGCGGATCTGATCGAGGTCTTTGACGACGTTGGCGGTGCCGACGTTTTCGAGAAACTTCAGTCCGGTCTTTTCGACACAGCGCTCCACGAACGCCTTGGTCTCGTTGTCGATGTGCGCGATGCCCTCCGGCGAGTAGTCGACCTGCGGGTCGGCCCGCAACCGGTCGTTGTCGGCGTCGGAGTTGCACCACACCGCAGGCGTCGACGCACCGACCCCGCGCGGGTCGAAGCCCACGAGGTCGAAGCGCTCCCGCACCGGCGCAGGCAATGTGGAGATGAGGTTGACAGCCGACTCGATACCGGATTCACCCGGGCCGCCCGGATTGATGACGAGCGAGCCGATCTTCTGTCCGGTGGCCTTGAACCGGATCATCGCGATCTGCGCGACTTCGCCGTCGGGCTCGTCGTAGTCGACCGGCACCGAGAGCTTGCCGCATTCGGCCTCCGGCGGAATCGGCACCATCGGGTCGGTCGAAGCGCACGGGCCCCACTGAATCGGCGTGCCCGGCGGCGGCACCGCGACCAGGGCGCGGCCGTCGACCAGCTTGCTGCACCCCGTTACCAGCAACACACCCAGCGCAGCGGCTAGGATCCCCTTCGTCAGACTCGCTCGCGTGCGCCTTCGGGTGCTCATGGCGCTACATGCTGCCATGAAGACCTATCGGCCCTGGCAGAGCACCGCTTCGGCGGGTCTAGCCGATGCTTCCCACCAGCTCGTCGAGCGCGACTTCGAAGTCATCGGCGAGCTCCCACAGATCTGGCAACAGTTCCGGACACGACACGATGCCCACGTCGAGCTTGCCACTCAGCGACATCACAGTGATGTTCAAACCCGAGCCGTGAAAGATCGGGCCGAGCGGATACATCGCCTTGACTTCGGCGCCCAGGAAGTACAGCGGGATCTGCGGGCCCGGCACGTTGGACACCACCAGGTTGTGCACCGGCCGCGCCTCCCCCAACCGGGTGCGGGCGTACACACGCATCGCGACGCCGAACACCGCGGGTGCGGCGAACTGGGACCAGTCCTGCAGCAATGTCGCTCCGATCGCCGAACTATGTTGTTTTGCAACAGCATTCGACTCCGCGATCGACTTCAGGCGCTCGACGGGCGACTCGATGTGGGTTTCCAGGTTGGAGAACATCCCCGAAACCTGGTTGCGGCCGGGCCGATCCGACTTGTCATGCACCGAAACGGGCACCATCGCAACCAAAGTCGAATCCGGCAGCTGCCCGCGGTCATCGAGGAACTTGCGCAGCACCCCCGACACCAAAGCCATCACGACGTCGTTGACCTTGACGCCGAAGTGGTTCTTGACCTTCTTGATGTCTTCGAGGTCCAGCTGGGCGTAAGCGACGTTGCGGTGGCTGGTGACGTTGGCGTTGAACGCGGTCTGCGGCGCCGCGAACGGCCGCGCCATCGTCAATCCCCCGCGCGCCCGCCGCACGGTGTCGACGACCGAGGTGACCGTCGTCGGCAGCACGTTGACCAGCTTCAATGGCCGGGTGGCGAACCTGACGGCGCCGCTCAACGCGATCTCCAGCTCGCTGGCGCGGCCCACCCCGTCGACCGGCTCGGGCGGCGGCGCGTCGGGCTCGGTGGTGCACAGCTGCGACATCAGGTTGGCGCCGGTGACGCCGTCGACACCCGCGTGATGAACCTTCGTCATCACCGCCAGCCGGCCACCGTTGTGCGCGTCGGTGCCTGCGACGTTCTCGATGACCCACATCTCCCACAGCGGGCGGCTGCGGTCCAACGGCAACGACGCGATATGGCCGCAGATCTCGGCCAGTTCCGCCCGCCCGCCCGGCGACGGCAGGCCGATCCGGTGCAGGTGCCGGTCGACGTCGAAGTCCTCGTCGTCAACCCACACGGGGTGGTCGAGATTGAGCCTGCTGTCGGCGAGTTTTTCGCGGAATTCCGGCATCGCCTTGATGCGCAACGCCAATTCGTCGCGCAGACGATCAAAGGTGTAGCCGCCTGAATCGCCCTGGATTCGCCGGAGGCTCGAGCTATTGGATTCCGACCAGGGGTTGGTCGGTCCGTGATGCATCGTAG
>NZ_PDCP01000005.1 GCF_002553505.1 Mycolicibacterium agri
CTACGATGCATCACGGACCGACCAACCCCTGGTCGGAATCCAATAGCTCGAGCCTCCGGCGAATCCAGGGCGATTCAGCCGACGCCCACGCGGAGGTCGAAGTCAGGCTTCGTCCCCATCGTGACTACATAGAAATGCTTAGCGTCACGACAAAGTATGCCCCCTTGGTCTGGCCGCGCTTTTCGACGCGTTCGGCGGTGAGGTCACGCGCTACGTCAAGAATCTCGTGGTCAACCGGGTCGGCGGCGCGGTCCGGGACGTCAATTGGCTCCTCGCGGGAGCTCAATACAGTGGCCCACTCCCGGGACTGGGTGGATCACCCGGTTACCCAATGGTGCACGTGGGTCATATCGGAACGGCGATCGAAATGGACGTCGTCATGTGTAACATCGGCGCCAGCGTCTCCTCGGCCGTCGCAGGCCGATGGTACGACGATCCTTCGTATCTGGCACAGGTGAGCGATGACCCGCAGTTGCCAACTCTACGGCTCGCCAAAGACGTTTGCACGCTGACGAATGTGCCGTACGGCACCGCCCGTGGCTTCGCGGTCAAGATGATCGATCGCCGAACGGTCCGCGACCCCATGATGCGGACAATTCGTTACGAGGTCGAGAACCATCCCACATTCCGCAGAGACCCGTCATGGCGCACTCGATGGGTTGTGAGCGTGGGCGACACACAAATCTTCGTCCAAGACAAGTGGAGCTCCGAACCCGGCGCGCGCAGGCTACTCATCGACCGGAGGAGCGACGAACTTTACACCGCTCCGAAGGTGAATGTCGGCTGTTGCCATTACCGTCCGCCGGACGACCCGCAGTGGCCTCATGACTTCACCGTCGGCTCGATGCTCGTCGAGGACCGCTGGCAGCGAGACCACAAGTACGTCCGCTGGCACCGAGCGATCAGTTGGCAGGATAGTGACGAGAACGGGCCCAAGGTCGACGAAGATGGCTACCCGATCTACAAGAGTAAGCTGCGTCGATCCGCGATCCACAAGACCGACATCTGGGAGCGGTGCAAATTCAGCGACCGGGGCTCCAATCGTCCGTGCGGCGAGGAGGGCATCATCTACATGGATGAATTGCCGGCACCGGTGCGCGACGGATTCCGTAATGAACTGTGCCCGTACTGCTTCACTTAGCAGCTGAACAGAAAAGTTACACGATCAACGTGCCAACGCAGAACTACGAACTTCCGGCAAGGCGCAACTTTTCACCTTAGCGATACGTTATCGGCAGCACCGCCGTAATCACTCTTTGGAGATTCTAGATGGCCGACAGCGTGCTCTACTTTCCCTCCATCCGTCCGCCCGAAAACGAGTGGTTCACCAGCGTACTGCTCTACTGGGACAGGGTGGGCACAATCCTGCCTGAGGAACTCGCCGACGATGATCGCTTTCTGCGGTCCTATACGAGCGCCCTTCTAAGGGAAGAACTACTAGTACCGGTTTCGCCTACCAACGAGTTCTGGTACGGCGATGCGGGCGACCACTTCGACGCGTTTCTCAGTCTTATCGATAACGACCCGCTCGTGCAAAAAACCATGTCGCCGGCCACCCAATGTGCATGGGAGCGCGTTCACCTCACCAAGATTGGCTACGGACTTGCTACGGCGCTGGTCGAGCGTTGTCTCGCAAAAGATCCCAGCGGTGACCCGGGCTCGCTGTGGATCGACGTCGAGCGGCGTACCGCGAACCTCCTTATGGCATACCTCGCCGTGATCGTCGGCCAGGATAAGACGGTGGGGATGGATCCGATCACGGACTCACCAGCCGCCATCGACGCCTTCAAACCGCTCCCTGAGCACGACCGGCTGCTTGACACAAAGCGGCACTCAATTCGATTCGAGCTACTGCGGGACATCCTGCCCGCACCGGCGGGTGGAATCGAGCCGGCGAGACTGGCGGAGTTCAAAGAAGATCACAAGGAACTCCTCACCAACTTCCGCAGACGTATCGAAGCCGAAGCGATCCACTGCGCTGGGCAATCTGATGACCGCGATCGCGCCGATCTGATGAACGCCGCGCGCGACGGCTTGAAACAAGAACTCGCCGAGATTGAAGAGCGGATGAAGGAGCGAAAGTGGACGGTGGTGTGGAGCGCGGTCGGTGTCGTCGCCGCCGCGCTTACTGTCGCCGATCTTGCCTTCACAGGCGGGACGCTGGCCACGGCAGCCAGCACACTCGGCTTGGTGGCAGCCGTGGATCAAGCGTTTCGAGGGCAACGCCGGTCTGCCATCTTCGATCGTCCGCTCGCGTTCGCCGCATTCGCGCGCCGTGAGCTCGGGTCGTGACAGCCGTGACGACAATGGCGTGCGAAACTGCGCCCACGACAGAGCTCGACGCCTGCTAAAGGCTGTTCACGGCCGCGGCCTGGTCTGGCAGTGTGTGTGTGGGGGGCGTCACGGGTTCGAGTCCCGTAGCTCGACTTCTTTGATAAGCCCGCTTCAATGCTCCATCGGGCGGTTTCCGTCATGCATGTAAGCGCTCTCGGAGTGCGCCATCCCAGGGCGCGTTTCTACTGCCTTTCGGCGCCTACCCGGCACCACGAATGACCCGCTGATCCTGCGGGCGGGCAGACCCACCGCCCACGTGTCGTCCCGATTTGGTGCGGTAGGAGATCTACGGCCGTCAGGCCGCCCGATCGTCCGGAGGTGAGGGCCCGCCGGGTTCACCGGCAGCGTCGACCGACGGTGGGGCGTCCGACTCGGTGCCGTTGCCCTTAGTGCCGCATTCCGTGTCGCCGACTCCGTTGCCGTCGGCCTCGTTGATGTCGCCGACCTCATCGGTGTCGTGTTCTGTGTCGCTGACGTCGTTGGCGTCGTGTTCCGCGTCGCCAACCTCGTTGTCGCCGACCTCATTGTCGCCAGTGGATTCGGTCGACGGATCAATGTCGTTGTGGCTGCGAGATTCCGGATCATCGGGTGGGCGCAGAAGCGCTTCGGGTCGGTGGTAGTAGTTGACCCGCGCTTGGCCGGTGTCTAGCGCCGGTGGTGGGATCCATTCGACTTCGCCGCGGTCGTTGATGCGGGTGGACCAGCCGCCATCTTCGTCGACGCTGCGGTTGTCGGACCCGCATGCCAGGCCGAGTTCGTTGATGTTGGTATTGCCGCCTTTTGACCAATCGGTCGATGCGTGATGCACCTGGCAGCCGTAGGCGCCGACCGTGCAGCACGGCTTGGTGCACCCGCCATCACGAGCTATCAGCATGATGCGCTGCGCCGGGGAGGCGATCCTTTTGGCGCGGAAGAGATCTAGTGCTGAGCCGGTCGCGCCGTCGAACACCGCCAGGTAGTGGTTGGCGTGGCCGGCCAGCCGGATCACATCGGCGATCGGCATGACAGTGCCTGCGCCGGTCGTGCCGACGCCGGCCCGAGACTCCAGATCCTGCAGGGTGGTGCGGATGATGATCGAAACAGGCAATCCGTTGAGGTTCCCGAGATCGCCACTCATCAGGGCGATGCGCCCGACGGCGACCATGGCATCGTGTTGACGCTGAGCAAGGCTGCGGTGGTCGTTGTCGATCTGTGCCTGTGTCGGCGTCCCCGATGTGCACGGTGCGGGATCATCGGGATTGCACATGCCCGGCGCGGCGTACTTGGCAAAGATCACTTCCCACACCGCCCGCGCTTCGGGGGTGAAACTTCCTACGACGTCAGTCATCCCGTCGCGACGTTGCTTGCCCTGTGAAAACCCGCGTTTGCGGGCGCGTTCGGCATCATCGGGCACCGGTCCGTCCTGGTCGAGAAGAAACACGGTGAGGTCGGCCAAGTCCTTCAGTTCCTTCGGGCCGACACCGGTGGCACTACGAACCCAGTCGGCCTCGATCCGCTCGCGGGTGGCGCCGTCGACGAAACCCGGCAATCTGTCGATGGCCTTACGGATGACTTCCACATGTTCCCCGTTGATCAACCCGCGTTCCCGAGCGGCAGCAGTGGCCGGCAACACTGGCGGCAGTAACGGCCCGGTCAACGCCTGACGCGGCGCCAACACGGCGGCTTCGGTCAACCGTCGGTTCGCCTCGCTGGTGGAGATCCGCCAGCGAACCGTCAGCACCTCTTTCCACGATTTGGCACCCATCTTCTTCGGCGTCGTCTCGCACTGCAGCCGCGCCAGCATGCGGTGACTCATCGAGGGCAATCGGCACGACAGGGTCTCGAGTTCATCGAGAGCCGCCACCAACTCGCTACCGGTCAGCAGGTCGACATCACAGCAGGCCACCTCGTCAAAGGCGGCACGCAGCGCGGTGACTGCTGCCTGCAAGTCGCGATCCGACATATCTCGAACATACATTCGAACACCGACAAAATTTCGGGTCACCATCGGCGACCAACCAGTGCGCGCCTTCGCAACGTCACCTATGACGCAGTCGCCCATGGTCGCCGCTTCGAAATGGTGAAAATCTAGTCCTGTCGTCGGCGTGGATGAGTAAATCGTGCGAAGTACGGAGCAATCGCCTCCGAAGGAGGATCGATGTCGCTGGCGGGCTGGGAGGCGGAGCTGAACCAGACCATTTCGGCGGGCATCGGGGAGGCCTCGATTCCCGGCGTCATTGTCGGCGTGTCCAAACCAGACCAGGCTCCGTACGTCCGGGCGTTCGGAGTTCGCGACACCGGTACCGGCGAGGCCATGACGCCCGATCTGTCGATGCGTATCGGCAGCGTCACCAAAAGCTTCACCACCACTGCCGTTCTGCAGTTGGTGGACCAAGGACGAATCGGCCTTGACGATCCGATCGGCAGGTATGTGCCCGACGCCCCGAACGGTGATCAGGTCACCATCCGTGAGTTGGCCGCAATGCGCTCCGGGCTCTACGACTACTCCGTGCATACCTACCCACCGGCCCCCGGTGACGAATACCGTCAATACAGGCCCGAGGAATTGGTGCAGATGGCCGCGAGCCATCCGCCCCGTTTCCCTCCGAACGACCGGTTCGACTACAACAACACCAATACGGTGCTGCTCGGCCTCGTGGTCGAAAACGTTTCGGACCAGCCTCTGCGCGACTACATCCGCGACCACATCACCCAACCGCTCGACATGCAGAACACCCTGTTGCCGGACGGTACCGAATTTCCCTCACCGCGCGCACAGGGCTACACCCGACGCCCCGACGGCCAGATCGTCGATGCCGCCGGCTGGAACACATCGTGGGGGTGGGCTGCGGGAGCGATGGTTTCGACGCTGGACGACCTGCGGATCTGGGCGCCAAGCGTGGCGATGGGTGCCCTCCTTTCACCGGGCACGCACGCCGAACGCTGCAAGTTTCTGCTGGCTCCGTCGGAGGGCGAAGGTGCGCTCTATGGGCTCGGCCTGGAATACCAGAACGGCTGGATCGGTCACAACGGCAATCTCGACGGATATCAGAGCTACGCCTACTACCTACCGCCCGAGGACACCACGCTGATCATGCTCGTCAACTCGAACGTCGAAGTTCTCGGCGTGTGGAACTTCTTCACCAGGATCGCGAACATCGTCAGCCCGGCCCACACATGGCCGCTGCCCCCGTCTGAGTAGACAACCGGCCAGTCGTCTGCGTCTCGCAGTCAGTCGTAGATGACGGCTTCGCCGCGACGCTGTAGTTCGGCGAGGTTGTCGCGCATGGCTTGCAGCTGTTCGGGTGTGTGTCCGACCCAGTCGGTGAGTTCACCGACGATCCGGACCGGCTCTCGGGTGCGGTAGGAGCGGGTTGGGTTCCCGGGCAACTTCTTGTCGGTGACGTTCGGATCGTCTTCGAGCGGGCCTTCCGGTTCGACGATGTAGATCCGTCCCGGGCCGTCGCCGGAGGCCAGCTCGGCGCCCCACACCGCGGCGTCGAGGGTCTGTGTCACGTAGACGTGGTTCATGATGCGGCCCTCCTCGAAATTCGACGGGCGCCCGGGCACCAGCCGGTCACCGACCTTCAAATCGGCCTTGGTGCCGTGCAGGTAGGCACCCGACTCGTGGACTTCAAAGGGTTTCGGCGGGTTCGGCACAGCGGTTCTCCATCGCTCGCGGTTGCTGGCCGGACGATTGTGCCGCACGCGCGGGGCCTTGCCGCAAGGCCCAGTCCCCGCCGTATAGTGAGAGTGGGACAACAGGATTCGGCCACTTCAGCCGCGTTCGGAACCCGGTGGCCCGGACCACTTCATCCCGCCTGCGCCAGCACGTCGCGCGGCCGCCCGATTCGGTCGAAGCGGCAGGCCCGCTCGGCGAGGCGCTGGGCAGGGTCTTCGCCTGCGAGAGTTCGCAATTCGGCGTGGATCGCCGCGCCCATGCGACGGCAGAACGCTTCCGGCTCGGCCGCAGCGTCGGGGTGCTCGGCGATGATGCGGTCGACCAGACCGTGCTCGAACAGATCCGCCGAGCGCACGCCCTGCTGCTCGGCCATCTCCGCCGCGTGGGCAGTGTCGCGGTGCAGGATGGCGCTGGCGCCCTCGGGTGGGAGCGGCGACAGCCAGCCATGCTGAGCCGCGAGCACCCGATCTGCCGGAACCAGCGCCAACGCGCCACCTCCCGTGCCCTGGCCGAGCAGCACCGACACCGTCGGCACCGGCAGCGACACCATCTCGGCTATGCAGCGGGCGATCTCGCCGGCCAGCCCGCCCTCTTCAGCATCACGCGACAGCGCCGCGCCGGCGGTGTCGATGACGGTGACCAGAGGAAGGTCAAGTTCGGCGGCCAGCCGCATCCCGCGCCGCGCCTGTCGCAACGCGCCCGGCCCCAGCGGCGCCTGCGGCGTCTGCCCGCGCCGATCCTGGCCGAGCAGCACACAGGGCATGTGCCCGAGTCGCGCCAGGGCCAACAACAGTCCCGGATCGGTTTCGCCCTGCCCGGTCCCGCTGAGCTGCAGGACATCACCGGCCGCGTAGCGCAGGAGTTCGCGCACGCCGGGGCGGTCCTCGCGACGCGAAGCGCGCACAGATTCCCAGGCAGGCACGTCGGCGACCGGAACCGTGGGTGGGGCAGTCGGCACGGATGCGGTCCGGTGTGGGCGCACCATGACGCTCAACGCACGCGCGACGACGTCGGACAACTTCTCGAGCGGCAGCACGCCGTCGATCAGCCCGCAGGCCTCGAGGTTCTCAGAGGTTTGCACGCCCTCCGGGAACGGCGCGTCGTAGAGCGCCTGGTACACGCGCGGACCGAGGAAGCCGATCAGCGCGCCCGGCTCGGCAAACGTCATGTGTCCCAACGATCCCCACGACGCGAACACCCCTCCGGTCGTCGGGTGGCGCAGATACACCAGATAAGGGAGGTGCGCGGCCCTGTGGTCGACGACGGCCGCGGTGATCTTGACCATCTGCAGAAACGCCGCGGCCCCCTCCTGCATGCGCGTGCCGCCCGAGGTCGGCAAAGCGAGCAGCGGCAGCCTTTCCGCCGTCGCGCGCCGGATTGCGGCGGTGAGCCGTTCGCCCGCCGCGATCCCGATGGATCCACCGAGGAATCGGAAATCACTTGCCAACAAGGCAATTCGGCGGCCCTCCACTGTCGCGGCGCCGGTGATCACCGCCTCGTCGAGCCCGGTGACCGAGCGCGCGTGCGCGAGCTCCTGTGCATAGCCGTTGTCACATTCCGCGTCGGCGATGGGCGTGTCCCACGTCGTCCATGACCCGGGATCGATCACCGCCGCGACAGCATCACGCGCGCTAGGGCGTTTCATCGCCGGCCTGCTGTCAACTCGTCGATCAGGTCGTTGTCCGCGCCGAGCACCGGCGGCGCAGTGTGGTTTCGCCGGGTGCGTTCGGGCCCGCCCACATCAAAGAAGCGCAGCGGCGGCCCAGGCAGCGTGATGGTGCCAAGGGTCGCATGGTCGACGTCGATGAGTAGTCCCTGTGAGCGGGTTTGCTCCCACTCGTAGACCTCCCGCAGATTGCGGATCCGCCCTGCGGGAACGCCGATTTCGGCGAGGATGGCGAGCAGCTCGTCGGTGGTGTACAGCGAGAACACACTCTGGACCAATTCCTTGACGCGCTTCTGGTTGGCCACGCGCTCAGGATTGGTCGCCATTCCCTCGGCATGTGGGTCGAGCTGTAAGCCGTCGCAGAAGCGCTTCCACAATCCCTCGCTGCCGACGGCGATCTGCACGGCGCCGTCTGCGGTGTCGAACAGGCCGTACGGGCAGATGGAGGGATGGTGATTACCGGTCGCCTCGCCAATCTGCCCTGCGACAGTCCATTTGGTGCCCTGGAAGGCATGCACACCGACGATCGCGGCCAGCAGCGACGCGCGGACCACCTGACCCCGCCCGGTGCGGGTCCGCTCATTGAGGGCGGCCAGCACACCGAACGCGCCGTACATGCCTGCAAGTAGGTCGGCGATCGGTACCCCAACCCGTTGCAGGTCATGGGGATTGGCCCCGGTCACCGACATCAGACCGGCCTCACCCTGAAGAATCTGGTCGTACCCGGCACGGTCGGCTTCGGGCCCGTCATGACCGAACCCGCTGATCGACAAGACAACCAGACGCGGATTGAGTTCCCTCAAGACCTGCTCGGAGAAGCCGAGCCGGTCCAGAACGCCGGGGCGGAAGTTCTCCATGAGCACGTCGGCGCGGCGCAGCAGTTTCATCAGGACGGTGCGGCCGGCTCGGGCTTTCAGATCGAGCGTGACCGACTTCTTGTTGCGGTTCGCGCACAGAAAGTAGGTTGATTCGCGCGCTGCCCCTTCGGGTTCCATGAACGGCGGCCCCCAGCCACGGGTGTCGTCGCCGCCCCCGGGATTTTCGATCTTGATCACTTCGGCGCCGAGGTCGCCGAGCATCATCGCGGCGTGCGGGCCGGCCAGGGCGCGGGTCAGATCAACCACGAGGATGTCGGCCAGCGGGCCGGCGGACGGGGTCACCTGCGGGCCCGAGTGAATGGATTCGGTCATGAGGGCCTCCGGTTGGCTTGGAGAACTAATGGATGAGTGGCCTAGCCAATTCAGCACAGCACCGCCGGCTGGGCATGTCAACCACCTGGCATTAAGAATTCGAAGTGACTTGAGCCACAATAGAATTCAGCAAAACAACAACATACGACGAATGCCCGAGACGGATTATCTTCCGCCTCGGGTCATTTCGTCTTTGTGGTTACAACCAGCCGGGGAGGACCAGAACCGCCCAGGCGATCAGAGGCCCGATTGCGATGACCAGCCCGCTGTATTTCAGGATCTGCCGGTAGAACACGTCGCGATCCACGCCCTGGGCATTGGCGAGTACGAGCGCGCCGTTGGTCGAGAACGGGCTGACATCGACGATCGTGGACGCGATGGCCAGCGCGACGACGACACCGATCGGCCCGATGTCACCGGCCAGCAGCAGCGGAACCGCAAGCGGGATGGTGGCTCCCAGGATCGCGGTCGATGACGCGAACGCCGAGACGATTCCGCCGAGGTAGCACAGCAGCAGGGCAACCAGCAGCGGCATACCAAGGCGCGCAACGCCATTGCCGACCCATTCGACGGTGCCGGCCTCTTGCAGGACGCCCACGAAGGTCAATACTCCGCCGATGAGCAAAACGGTGGACCAGCTGATCTGCGCTACGGCGCCCTTCTGGGCCTTGGGCGATGCCAGCGCCAGCACGGCGGCGACGGTCATCGCGACGAAACCCACGTCGAGGTCGAGGATCAGGGAGAACAACCCGAGCGCGCCCAGGCCGATGATGGTGAGCACCTGGTCGAAGGACGCCGCACGCCGTGGCAGCGGGCTGGTCGGCGTATTCGGGGGTGCGGTCAACGTGGCCGTCGACGCCGCGGTCCCGTGTCCAGAGAAGACGGGGCTACCGCCCGAGCCCGTCGGTGCCGAACCTCCGCTGCCGTCGGCACCGGGCGCGGCGGTTTCGTCGTCGGCGTCGAAGCTCTGGGTGGTCCGCCCGATCAGCTTGCGGCCGCCAAGGAAGATGAAGAGCAGCACCCCGATGCCGAGGTTGAAGAAGAAGCTGCCGAGGAACAGCGCCAGCGGGCTGTTGAGCAGTTCGGCCTTGGCGACGATGTTGTTGACAGTGACGCCGTAGATGCTGATGGGGGAGAAGCCGCCGGCCTGAGCGCCGTGGATGACCATCATGCCCATCAGCAGGGCGCTGATCTGGTACTTGCGGGCGAAGGTCAGCGCGATCGGCGCGATGATGGCGACCGCGGCGGGCCCGAGTGCGCCCAGGGCCGTCAATACCGCGGTGATGCCGAACATCACCCACGGAATGAACGCGACTCGGCCTCGGACGAGGCGTAGCGCCCCGCGGACCATCAGGTCCACGGTGCCGTTGTTCTGCGCGATCGCAAATAGGTAGGTGACGCCGACCAGCGTCAGGAAGAGGTCGCTGGGGAAGCCTGCAATGATGTCGTCGGTATCCATACCGACGGCGAGAGTGCCGACCAAGAAGGCGGCGACGAAACCGAGCGTGCCCATGTTGATGGGGAGCAGCGTCGCCGCTGCGAACATCGCGACGAGGGCGAGAATCGGGATCAGTTCGAGCGGCATCGGGACTCCGAACGTCGAGCGAGCAGTGAGCCAGTGGAGCACTGGCCTAGCCATTACACCAGTGGGATAGGTCACTGTCAATAACGAGTGTGAGGCATGCTACGGCGGTTGGCAGGGCGAGACGGGTATCCTCTGGTTCAGAGAGTGGGTGAGCTAGTGGCTGAGCAACTCAGACCTGTGACGCGCCCCCGGCTCTACGAGGTCATCGTCGAGCAGCTGTGCGCGTATATCTACAACAACGAGATGAAGCCAGGTGACCGGCTCCCGGCAGAACGCGATCTGGCCGCCAAGTTGGGGGTGAGTCGCGCGTCGCTGAGCCAGGCGTTGGTCGCACTCGAGGTGCAGGGTGTCCTGTCGGTCCGGCACGGCGACGGTGCCATCCTCATCCGGCGGCCGACCGAAGAGGGGTCGATCCGCGCCCTGCGTGAACATGCCGATCGCATTCCCGACATCATCGAGGCGCGCGAGGCCCTCGAAGTGAAGCTCGCCGGATTGGCGGCGCAACGGCGGACCGACGCCGAGATGGTGGCCATCGATGCGGCCATCGCCACGATGGAGAAGGAAGTAGAAGCCGGTGAGCGCGGCGTGGTCGGCGACGAGATGTTCCACGAGGCCATCACATCCGCGGCGCACTCGTCGTTGCTCGCCAAACTGATGCATGAGATCGCCGGCCTGATAAGGGAAACGCGCATCGAGTCGCTCTCGCAGGAGAACCGCCCCCGCGCGTCACTGGAAGGGCACCGGCGCATCGCCGACGCGATTCGCAGGCAGGATTCGCAAGAGGCCGCCAAGGCGATGGCCGATCACATCCGGATGGTCTCCGACGTAGCGCTATTGCGCGAGGCGTGAAAAAGGGTGCACTGAAGTCACTCTCGCGTCTCAGCGCTCGCTGATAATGCGCGCAGTCCGCGTAGCGTCCGTTCGATCAGCTCACGGCGATCGTCGATCGGCATCGATTCACCGGGCATCGTGCTCGCCTGCAGGAAACCCTGTGCCACCAGTTCGCCGACCAGAAACCGCGTCGCACCGAGCGGCAAGGACAGCTGCGCGGCGATCTCGGCGACCGATCGGCTCTGCATGCAGCACGCCAGGATTTGGCCCCGCACATCATGTTTCGGCCACCGCGGCGAATTCATTGTCGTGCGCAGTGTTTCGATCGGCGCCTCGAGCGGTACCGCAACATCAGTGGTCTCCGGTTCGGTGAACCAATCGCTCTTGAGCTGCTGATGTCCTGACAAGGCGTGTGGCGAACGTCGCGACAACGTGTAGTTCTGCAGAAACCACAATGCCTGGTCGGCATGCACCGATGCCCTCAGCTCGCTGGAGACGACCTTGAGGACGGTGCGGTCCGTGTCGATGACGAATGTGGTTCGTCGAACCGGAAGCAGTCGGGCCAGCAGGCCGCGGCGTCGAATATGGCGTCGGCGTCGGGTCGCCTCACGCGTGACGACGGATTCGCGCAGCTTGGCGAGCCTGCCCCGATGCACCCCGAACAACTCGGACACCACGCCGTCAGCGTCGGAAAGCAGCGGATAGTCGAACTTGCGTTGCTGGGCGAAGTGGGCCTGCCGGTCCACGGCGTCGGTGCTGATGCCCAGCCGCTGCGCGCCAACCGAGGCGAAGTCGGTGCTCAAATCCCGAAAATGACACGCCTGCGCGGTGCAGATCGGTGAGGACGCGAGCGGAAAGAAGAACAGCACCACCGGACCTTCGGACAAGAACTCCGACAGCCGCCGAGGGCGACCGGTGTGATCGAGGAGAGTGAAGTCAGGCGCCTTGTCGCCCGCGATCATCGGCAAAGACTAGCGCGGCACGCTCACACGCGGGAGATCTGCCCGTCTGACTCGACGTAGACGGTGCCCGCCTCGTGGGCCCCAGGCGTGTACGGCATCTCGTGCCGACCACTGGAATGTCTTCGCCTCGCCAACCACACCAGACCGGCGATCGACAGCAGCCCGGCGGCGACGGCCGTCGGCCACGCGAGGACCTGCGCCAGCCATACCCGGCGCTGAACTTTGACGATTCGCTGCTGGGTGTGCCGCAGCCGACTGACCTTGTCCATGCGCACGGGAATGCCCACGATCGACCAGGTGAAAACGGCCAAACGGCGGTATCCCGCCGTAATCACAACGGTGTGGATAACCTCGTAGAGGTGTCTCTGCCACGCGCGACACCGAGCGGGTCGACCAGCGATACACGCCTGAACTGGCGATCTCTGGCGGCGCTCTTTGCTTCGGTGGCGCTGGCCTATGCCGCCGGCGCGACGCTGTCGTGGCAGTCGTTCGGGGCCCACGTAACGCCGGCGTTCTTTCCGCCTGCCGGCGTGACGCTGGCGTTGATGCTGCTCACTCCGCGGCCACGGTGGGCAGTCATCGTCGCCGCGATCGTCACCGCCGAACTCGCCGTCGATCTCTACTTCGGCGTCGGGGTAGCCACTGCGTTGGGCTTCGCCACGGCCAACTCGGTGGAGGCCATCGTCGGGGCGTCAGTGGTGTCGGCCTGGTGCGGGGGCGTGCCGGACCTTCGGACGCGGCGCGGGCTGGGGAAGTTCTTGGTCGGGGCCTGTCTCGCAGGCCCGATCGTGGGCGGGCTGATCGGCGGCACGGTCAGTTCACTCCAGAACAGCGCCCCGTGGTTGACGACCGCGCTGCACTGGTGGGCCGGCGATGCTATCGGTGTGCTGGTGGTTGGCGCGCCGATCCTGTTGTGGACCAAGCAATCTTACGTGTTGCGCAATCGGCCTGTGGAATCCGCTGCCGTACTCGCTGTCACCGCCGTGCTGTCGCTGGTGGCCATCATGTGGCAAGCGCCGCTGACGTTGCCGCTGCTGCCGGTCATGGTGTGGGCGGCGCTTCGCCTCGACGTGATCGGCGCGGCACTGGCGGGCGCGGTGGTGGCGTTCACCGTGAATTACATGACGGGCACCGGACGCGCCGCTTTCCGGCTGTTCGGCCTGGCGGAGGCCGGCCGGCTGGTGACGACACAGATCTTCGTGGCGGTGATGGTGTTGGTGGCCATGCTGATCGCCCAAGAGGCCGCCGGACGCGTCGCGGCGCTGAGAGCAAGTGAAGCCGAACGCCGAGAGCGCGACCGGCTGCAGACTCTGGCGCAGCTGGCGCAGGTGCTTTCGGCGGCGCTGACGCCGAGCCAGATCGGCGACGCCGTCGTCAAGCAGCTCTACACCGATGCGGGCGCACAAGCCGTCGCGCTCGGCTTGGTGACGGCGGACGGGCGCCGTTTGGAGTGGGTGAAAACGGCCGGCTATCCGCAGCTTGTGCAGGACAAGTTCGGACCAAGCGTCTCGCTTGACGACCTTTCGGCGTCGACCGAGGCGGTGCGGACCGGGCGACCGGTGGTGATCGGCAGCGCGGCCGAATACCGGCGACGCTACTCCCAGAACGCCGATCTCATGGCGCGCACCGGCGCCGAATCGTTGGTCAACTGGCCGTTGATCTCAGGCACCAAGCCGATCGGTGTGCTCGCCATGATGTGGACGCAGCCCCAGGCGTTGGACGCCGCGCAGCTGGCGTATATCTCCGCGGTGGCCACCATGGTCACGCAGGGCCTAGTGCGCGCTCAGATGTATGCCGACGAGCACGCCAGGGCCGCGGTCCTGCAAGCCGCGGTGCTGCCCAGTGAACCTGCCGACGTCGCTGACCTCGAGGTCACCGTCACCTACGAGCCGGCCGACGACGAGCACGGACTCGGTGGCGACTGGTATGACGTCATGGCTCTGCCGAAGGGGCGTACCTATTTGGCGGTGGGTGATGTGGTGGGGCACGGCCTGCCCGCCGTCGAGGACATGGCGCAGTTACGGAGCGCCGGACGTGCGATGGCCCTGCAGGGCCTGCCGCCTTCGCAACTGCTGGCCGAACTCAACACCTTTACCGCCCATGCCAGTCACGGGCGGTTCGCCACCATGGCCGTCGCCGTGTTCGACCCCGCGGCCGGTGCCATCTCGTATGCCTTGGCCGGTCATCCGCCGATGCTGCTGCGCCGCGCGCGTGAAGGAGATGTCGTGCGACTGGTCGACGGTTGCGGCCCGGTCCTCGGACCCATCCACGACGCCACCTATACAGAGGGTCAGGCGCGACTCGAGCCGGGCGACACACTGGTCATGTACACCGACGGCCTCGTCGAGGCCACCGGCCGCCATCTCGAAACCGGCATCACCATGGCAGAGAAGCTGATCGCAGGGTGGAAGCCGGACGGCCCTCTGAACGCAGGGTGCAGGCAACTCACGGGAGCACTCGTGTCGCGGCCCCGGCGAGACGACGTCTGTGTGGTCATCGTCCGCTTCCGGCCCGTAGATTGCCACGGGTGAGCGAAGACAGGGTTCATGTCCAGGTGGGCGCGAACGGCGTCGCGACGGTGTCGATGGTGCGTGCCGACAAACACAATGCGCTCGACCAAGCCATGTTCGAAGCGCTGATGCGCGCCGCCGAACAACTGGCAGGCGACGCGTCGGTTCGTGCCGTCGTGTTGCACGGTGAGGGGAAGAGCTTTTGCTCCGGGCTGGACGTCGCCAGTTTGATGGGCGGCAGTGGCGGCACGAACGTTCTGCTGACCCGCGCCGACGGGCGAGTGGCCAACTTCGCTCAGCGGGTGACATACGACTGGTCGTTGGTGCCGGCACCCGTGATCGCCGCCATCCACGGAAACTGCTTCGGCGGAGGGTTGCAGATCGCGCTGGGCGCCGACATCCGTATCGCCGCGCCCGACGCCAAGCTGTCGATCATGGAGATCAAGTGGGGCCTCGTTCCCGATATGGGCATCACCCAGACACTTCCACGCCTGGTACCCATTGATGTCGCCAAAGAGTTGACGTTCACCGGCCGAGTCCTGTCCGGCAGCGAGGCTTCGACGCTCGGACTGGTCACCCGCGTCGCGGACGATCCGCTTGCCGCGGCGACGGCGCTCGCGGAGGAGATCGCGCAGAAGTCTCCGGATGCCGTTCGCGCCGCCAAGCGGCTTTACAACGAGACCTGGGTCAGCGATGACGCCGCGGCCGCACTCGCCCTGGAGTCCGACCTGCAACGCGGCCTGATCGGAAAACCGAACCAGCTCGCCGCGGTCACCGCCGGGATGTCCGGGGAGCCGCCGGTTTTCGTCGATCCGGCGACACCGGCATAGCACGACGGAGGATCACGTACCGCTCGTTCCTCCGCCCGGCACGGAACCATCGATGATGTCGGCCAGCCGCTGAAGCTGGCGTGCCAGCTGGACGCGCTCCTCGGCGGTGAAAGTGGCGAGAGCTTGGGCCTGCGTGGCGCGGCGGTTGGCGCGGAGTCGTTCGAGTAGTTGTGCGCCCGTATCTGTGAGGTACACAAGGACCTTGCGTTCATCGGCCGCAGACCGCTCGCGGACCACGAAGCCCTTGGCCTCGAGTTGCTGAATCATGCGCGTCGCGTTGGGTGCGCTGACACCGGCCGCGGCCGCGAGCTCGCTGACGGGCAGTGCTTCGGCTTCCAAGAGCGGGTCGAGAAGCGAGAGCTGCGCGAGGGATAGGCCTCCGGTGGCTGCCGGATTGCCGCGCGCACGCCGCATGGAGAGAAACAGCCGGTCGGCGGCTTCAGCGAGCTCGTTGACGCCGACCCGGCCACTGGCGTCGTGGGTCGGCTTCTTCTTGGTCATGGACGAGAAGCATAGGGCGTAGTACTGTTAACTACACAATATTTAACTAGTTAATGAATACTATCGGAAGGGAGTGACATGAACCGGGCACGAATCGACGTACACCACCATGTGGTTCCGCCGCAGTACCGAGAGTTGTTCGCCGCGCACGGAATGAAAGCGGGCGGACGATCGATACCCGACTGGAGTGCAGAGGATGCGGCACGGTTCATGGACACCATCGGCGTCGAAACCGCGATCATGTCCGTCTCGACACCGGGAACCGAACCCGTCGAGCCGGCGCGGCGTCCCATCCTGGCAAGGCAACTGAACGAGTTCTGCGCGGACGTCGTCCGATCCGATCCCGAGCGGTTCGGATTCTGGGCCACCTTGACCCTGCCCGACGTCGACAGTGCGATCGCCGAGGCGACCTACTCCCTCGACGAACTGCACGCCGACGGCGTCGTCGTCCTGGCGAATTCGGAGGGGACCTATCTAGGGGATCGCCGATTCGACCCGTTGATGGCCGAGCTTGATCGCCGCAACGCCGTCATCTTCGTGCACCCGTCAACCCTGCCCGGCGACGAGGTGCCTGGCATCGGCGCATACCTCGCGGACTTCCTACTCGACACCTCGCGCACGGCGATCAGCATGGTCCTCAACGGCACGCTGGATCGGTACCCCAACCTGCGGGTGATCCTCTCGCACGCAGGCGGATTCATTCCCTTCGCCGCTGAGCGCATCGCCACCTGCGTCGCGATGGAGCGTCCCGACATCAGCCCGGAGTCAGTCCTCGAGGGCCTGCGGAAGTTCTACTTCGACACCGCGCTGTCGGCTTCTCGGTCCGCGCTGCCTGCCTTGCTGGCCTTTGCGCAACCCGACCACATCGTGTTCGGCAGCGATTACCCCTACGCACCCGCCGAGATCGCGGCCCGCTTCACCAGGAACCTCGACAACTACGAGGGCGTCGAGCACGCGGCGGTCAACCGCGACAACGCGCTGAAACTCCTGCCGCGTCTGTCAGTCGGAGCCGCTCGCTGACGTCGTCCACCTCGGGCCCGCGAAAGTGCAGTAGTCCGCTACGCATGACGGGCGCGGCTCATCGGTGCAACGGTGAGATCCGCCAGAACGCTCGTAGAGGAGATGACGCGATGACGGTCAAGACGCCTTGGGCCATCCTTCGGTGCAAGTGGAACGATCTCGACGACGAACCCGTGTCGGACGATCACATCGAGAACCTGTTCACCGCGACCGGTGCCGGCACAGACAACATGGTGGACTTCTTCCACACGATGTCTCACGGCAACCTCGACTTGAGTGAGTCGCAAGTCTTCGGCTGGTTCACGCTTCCGAGGCCTCAGATCGATTCGCCGGCGTACCAGGACATCAACCGCAAAGCGTTGACTCAAGACCAGCTGATCGCTCTCGCGTTCAGCACAGCGGAGGCAAACGGTGTGGCGCTCAAGGACTTTCCCTATCGCGTGGTGCTGATGAACACCTTCCAGGGCATCCTGTTCGGCCACGCGGGAAGTAAGGTCGCCGTCTGCGACGGAGGGAACTGTTGGCCAAGCCTACTGGGGCAGGAGATGGGTCACGCCTACGGTCTCGATCACTCCCGCCGGGCTGGGTCGCTCGCCGATTATGAGGACAACTGGGACATCATGAGCACGCTTTCGGGATGCTACATGGAACCTGATGGCCCATACGGGCTTTTCGGACCCGGCCTGAACGCGGCCAACATGCGCGGACGCGGATGGCTGGATCGCTCTCGCGTTCTCAGTATGGACGTAGGCGAAGGAGGAAGTACCACGCGAACGGTCCAACTCAGGCCGCTGCACGCCCGCGAGCTCCCAGGCGTCCTCGCCATCGAAATCGGAGACTACATCGTCGAATTCCGCGATAAGCGCCAGTGGGATTCGGCAATACCCGAGGCGGCTGTGTTTGTGCACAGCTTCTCCGACAATCATTCGTATATCGAGCGGAACAAAGACGGCGCCGAACAGTTGCTTGCCGGCGACTCCTGGGAACTTGTGCTGGGACCCGAACTGCCCTCCACGACAGTTCGTGTCGACGACATCGACACCGCCAACCGCAGCGCGACGCTCACCGTCACAAACGTGCCGGGACGAAAGTTCACCGTTCCGGTCGGGGGCGACCTCGGTCTGCCCTGGGTTGACGGCGGCGGATTTCTTGGCGGATCGGCCGGCCAACGGATCCCGGTGCGACCGGGGGACGAGCTGGTTGACGTCGTTGACCATTTGGTGGCGTTCAAATCCGTTGAGAAGTTGCCGCATGGTCCGGCGCGCGTCGCCGCGCAGCGAGCGGCAATGGAGCGTCTTGCCCAATACGCGGATGTACAGCTTCGCCGTCTCGACGAAAGCAGTATCCGTACGCCCGCACCTCTTGCGCCTGGGCGCGAACTAGCGGCGGTGACTGTGGCGGAGTCTGCGGGGCGCAGGGTCAACGGTGAGCGCAGGGTCAACGGTGAGACGTCTTTGGCCGGACGCACGTCCGGACGGCCACACCGAGGTGCGCGGACGAAAACAAACGTCAAATAGTGTGGCCCATCCGCCTGCTCACCTGCATCAATCTTGGGCAGGATCTTGTATCCAATATTCACTGACCGTAGAGTGGCAGTTCGTGAGCGAGGACGCGAATGCGAGTGTCATCCAGTCGTGGTCATCGGCCGAATACGTCGCACGGTGGAGCAAGGCGGACGGACTTGCCGGCCTGTTGGAGTTGCCGTGGGCGATGGCGACATTTCTGGTAGGCCGCGATCGTGCGCCGAACCTGGTCGTCGATGTCGGCAGCGGCCCCGGAACTTTCCTCGCGACGGTGTTGACGGCTTATCCGGATGCGCGTGGGGTGTGGGTCGACGCCTCGCCGGGGATGCGCGAAGAGGCGGAGAATCGACTGGGGCCGTTCTCCGACCGGGTCACTTTCATTGTCGAAGACGCCATGAACCTCCCCACGATCGACGTCGCCAGAGACGCCGATGTCGTGCTGAACTCACGGGTGGCGCACCATTTCGACCACGATGGCCTTGTCGCCTTCTACTGTGCCGCAGCTTCATTGCTGAAACCGGACGGCTGGCTGGTCACGCTCGACCACATCCTTCCGCCCGGCGACTGGGACCAACGATATCGACGGGTGCTGCCGCTGTTCGCGGGCCCGAACGCCGGCAAGCCGACCCATCCGCACTACTTTCCGTTTCCGACGATGAACGACCATCTCGCTGCGATGAGCGCCGCGGGCCTGGTCGACAACGACGTCGCATGGCGCGCCTTCTACACATGTTTGGTGATGGGGCGCCGCGAGATCAATCACCTTCACCCTGGAAAGGACCCCCGTTGACCGTCGAAGTCACCTATACCGCCGAATCCACCGCGAGCGGAGGCGGACGAACCGGCCATGTCCGATCGGTCGATGGAACGCTCGACTTCGAAACGGCACCGCCGAGCGCGGGAACCGGCGGGGTGAATCCCGAACTTCTCTTCTCCGCGGGCTACGCCGCATGCTTCCTCGGCGCGCTGCGCAAAGCGGCGCGCGTGAGCGGAGTCGACCTGTCAGACGATACGGTGGTGACCGCAAAGATCGGGTTCGGCAAGCACTCCGAAGGCGGTTTCGGGCTGACGGCAACGCTGGTGGGCCACATGCCGGGGCTCGATCCCGTTGTCGCCGAGGATCTTATGGCCAAGGCCCACCAGAACTGCCCTTACTCGAAAGCCACCAGAGGCAACATCGACCTCGAACTCCAGAGCGTCACATCCGGGCTGCACGTTTAGACCTGCCGCACGTTGCTTTTTGTTGGGTAAGCCACGGCCGATCACCCCGGCGCTTACAGTGACCAACACTGAGCAGACCAGTGGGAAGGATCGCGTCGCCATGGCTGTAGCCGACATTGTTGCCCCGAAACTGCCCGGCGGCGATGCGCTGCCGTTCCCGGCTGTTCCCTCGGCAAGTATCGCGGGACGCACGCTGCAGGAGTCCACCTACGCCCAGCGAGTGATCCCGCCGCGCTTGCACGACGATGCGCCCAACATCGTCATCGTCCTCATCGATGATGCCGGGCCGGGCCTGCCGTCGACCTTCGGCGGCGAGGTCACCACCGTTACGATGGACCGCGTCTGCGCGGAAGGAGTGACCTACAACAGGTTTCACACCACCGCGATGTGCTCGCCGACGCGAGCCTCGCTGCTGACCGGGCGCAACCACCATGAGATCGGCAACGGCCAGATCGCCGAGCTGGCCAACGACTGGGACGGTTACGCGGGAAAGATTCCGCGTAGCAGCGCCACCATGGCCGAAGTCCTCAGGCAGTATGGCTACGCGACCTCCGCTTTCGGCAAGTGGCACAACACTCCCGCAGAGGAAACGACGGCCGCGGGCCCGTTCGACAACTGGCCCACCGGCTTGGGGTTCGAGTACTTCTACGGGTTCCTCGCGGGCGAGGCATCACAGTACGAACCCCACCTGGTTCGCAACACCACCGTCGTGGCCCCGCCGCGCACCCCCGAGGAGGGCTACCACCTGTCCGAGGACCTGGCGGACGACGCGATCGGCTGGCTGCGCAGGCACAAGGCGTTCAACGCCGACAAACCCTTCTTCATGTACTGGGCCAGCGGCTGTCTTCATGGGCCGCACCACATCATGAAGGAGTGGGCCGACAAGTACAGCGGCAAGTTCGACGACGGTTGGGACACCTACCGCGAGCGAGTGTTCGCCCGGGCCAAAGCCAAAGGGTGGCTTCCGCAGGACTGCGAGCTCACCGAACGCGACGAGACACTGGCATCGTGGGACAGCATCCCCGAGGACGAGAAGCCGTTTCAGCGGCGGTTGATGGAAGTCGCCGCTGGCTACGCCGAGCACGTCGACGTTCAGGTCGGCCGGCTGATCGACGAGCTCGATGCGCTGGGTTACGGCGACAACACGCTGTTCTTCTATATCTGGGGTGACAACGGATCCTCAGGCGAGGGTCAAAACGGTACCATCGCAGAGTTGTTGGCGCAGAACGGTATTCCGACAACGGTGCGCCAACACATCGATGCGCTGGACGAGCTGGGCGGCTTGGACGTGCTCGGCTCGCCGCTGGTCGACAACCAGTATCACGCGGCATGGGCGTGGGCGGGTAGCACACCGTACAAGGGCATGAAACTACTGGCTTCCCACCTCGGTGGCACGCGCAATCCGATGGCGGTGAAGTGGCCGAAGAAGATTTCGCCCGATGCCGCGCCGCGTGAGAACTTCCTGCACTGCAACGACATCGTTCCCACCGTTTACGAAATCCTGGGTATCCAGCCGCCCCGGACGGTTAACGGTGAACCCCAGATCCCGCTGGCCGGGGCGAGTTTCGCGCGCACGTTGATCGACCGCACTGCCGATGGCGGCAAGAAGACCCAGTACTTCGAGATCATGGGTAGCCGGGCGATCTACCACGACGGGTGGATGGCTTCGGCGCGCGGTCCTCGGCTGCCATGGGTGCCCGGTCAACCCGAAGGAATCGCTACATGGAGCCCGGATAACGATACGTGGGAGCTCTATCACCTGGACGAAGACTGGTCGCAGGCACGCGATCTCGCCGCCGAGCATCCCGACAAGCTGATACAGATGCGGGAGATGTTCGCCATCGAGGCTGCACGCAATTCGGTGTTGCCCGTTGGCGGTGGGCTGTGGGTGCCCGTCTACCATCCCGAGTTGCGCATCGCGCCGCCGTATCGAGAGTGGGACTTTTCGGGCGACACCGTGCGAATGCCGGAGTTCTGCGCACCGGCGCTGGGCAACAAGAACAACGTCGTCACCATCGACGCCGAGTTCCCCGCGAATGCCAATGGTGTGCTGTACGCGCTGGGGGCCGCAGCCGGTGGTCTCACCTGTTATCTCGACGACGGTTTCCTCTGCTACGAGTACAACCTGTTCATCCTGATGCGTACCAAGATCCGCTCTGCGGCCAAGATTCCTGCAGGCAGGTCCACCATCACCGTCGAGACCCGCTACGCCGAACAGCGGCCCGCAGGCCCACTCGACATCGCTGTGCGTGTCGGTGACGAGACCGTCGCCAGCGGCCGCGTTCCTGTCAGCGCACCGCTGTTGTTCACTGCGAACGACTGTCTCGATATCGGCAGGTGTCTGGGTTCACCCGTTTCAAGGGACTATCGCGAGCGCGCGCCGTTCCCTTTCGAGGGGCGGATTCACGCGGTCCATGTCGCCTATGCGTAGGTCGGCAAACTGCGCCCGATGCGGGTTCCGATGTGCTGCAGCAACTCTGCCCTGCGTCCGGGGTCGCGAGACGTGTCGTCCGCAAAGTCCGGTCACATCACCGCGCTGAGCGCGAGAATGATCGGCAGCGAGATCACCGACGCGAGAGTCATTGCGCCGCTGTGGGTTTTGAACGTGCCGCGCGTCGAGAATCCCAGCAGCGACTGGAACATCCAGAAGAAGTTGCTGCTCACGTGCGGCAGGAACAGCGCCCCTGAACCCGCAGCCAGCGCGACCAGCACGACGGGAACGCCGAGTGTTCCGGCGATCGGGGCGAGTATGCCTGCCGCTGTGATGCCCGCGACGGAGATCGAGCCCAGCGCGATGTGAAGGATCGCGGCCACCAGCCACACCAGCAGCAGGGGAGGCAGGAAGTCGGATCGGAAAGCGTTGCCGAGCACATCGGCCAGCCCCGACCCCTCGATGACGAATCCCAGCGATCCGCTGATCCCGCTCAACACCAGGATGGGTCCACAGGACGTCAGTGCCGATCCGATCGCACTTGAGACCTCGGAACGCTCCCGGACCCGGCTAGCGAGGACGAACGCCAGGCTGGCACCGGCGAAGATCGCCACGATCGGGTCGGTGATGAACGAGATCGCCCCTGACTCCCACCCCAGCACCTGGGCGAGCGCGCCCGCGGCGATCAGCGCCAGCGTGAGCAACACGGGGGTGATGGAAACGAACAGGTTCAGTTCGCGGACCGACTGCTCGGTCTTGGTCACCGTCGCAATGCGGCCGCCTTGCGACTCGACTGTGGACGACACATCGCCGCGCGGATCCTCGTCGACCGGCCGATCACCGTCCTTGGGGTCGAAGCCGTCGCCGACCTCGATCTCGTCGAGTTCGGGCTTCCAGCCCATCACGGGCAGCAACAGCTTGAACACGAACATCGTCAGCAGCGCCGTCGGCAGGCCGACGGCAAGGCCGAGCAGGAACATCTGACCCAGCGGAACCCCGAGGATGCCCGCGATCGCCACCGCGGCAACGCCGGGCGCGACGAACACCAGACCGACCTCGATGCCTGCGGTGAGCGCGCCGCCCATCAACGCCAGCCCGCGGTCGCCCATCCGCGGCCCGAGCCGTCGCGCCAGCGGAGCCGAAAGGACCAGCAGCACATCCGAATAGATGGAGGAGAACAGCGAGCTGAGCGCCGCGGCGAACACATACGGCACGCTGCGCTCGCCGAACAGCCTCAACATCGCCTCCACCAGGCGCTGCATCGTGTTCGTCACCGTCAACAGCGCGCCGAGGATGACACCGAACGTGACCAGGACGCCGATGTCGCCCATGACGTCGGCGAACCCGTCCGAAATGGCCTTCGGTGTGCCCTCGAACCCCAGCTTGGTGGTCACGCCGAGATAGAGCGTCCCCAGCAGCAGCGCGAACACCGGCGGAAATTTCAGCCACGTGATGCTGACGACGATGCCGATGATCGCAATGCCGGCGTTGAAGAATAAGAGGACTTGATCAGACATGCCGTTCTCCTATGGCTCTCTCCGCTGAGGGGACCCCACCAAAGGTGACCGCACCCAGAGGTGCCCTGTCCAAGACGTGTTCTGAGTGAATTGGATAGCCTGCGTCTATCAATTCGTCCTGCCTGGGCGTGGAGGACCGGTGGACATCAGACAGTTGCGCTACTTCCTGGCCGTGGTGGACCAGGGCACCGTCCACCGCGCGGCCGAGCACCTCTACGTCGCGCAGCCGTCGGTGTCGCACTCGCTGCGCCGCCTCGAGGAGGAACTCGGCACCGAACTGTTCATGCGCCGCGGCCGCGGGCTTGTGCTGAGCTCGGCCGGCCAGGCGCTGGTCGATCCCGCCCGCGAACTCGTCCGACTGCTCGACGTCGCGCGGGCCACCGTGGAATCGGTCGACGGGCTTCGTGGCGGCCGCCTCACCATCGCCTCGATGCCATCTCAGGCGGTCAGCCCGCTGACGCGCATGGTGACGGACTTCGTTGCCCGCTATCCCGATGTCGAGATCGCCGTTGCGGCCAGCGACCGACCCGAAGACATCCGCGAAGCCTTGCGCACGGGGGCGGCGGAGCTGGGCATCTTGGCTTCTCCGCAACCGCTGGAGGCCTACGACGACCTGCACTTCCTGCCGGTCGAGACGCAGACGTTCGTGCTGGTGGCACGCGACGACGCCGACCTGCCCGCCGACGAGCCGATCGACGTCACGTGCCTGCGCGATCTGCGCCTGATCGTCGGGCAGCCGGGCACCGGCATGCGCCGCATCGCCGACGCGATCCTCGCGGCGACCAATTGCCGCCTTGCCGTCGAGATCGAGCACCGCGAAGCGCTCCTACCCCTGGTCCTCGGAGGTGTGGGGGTGGCCGTCGTCGCCGATTCCTGGCGACAATTGGCCGGCGCGGTCGGCCTGTCGGTGCGGGCGCTGGCAACGACCGAGGTTCTGCATGTCGGGCTGGTCTGGGCGCACCGACGCCTCAGCCCGGCCGCGGCGGCATTCATCGAGATGTCGCAGAGCGACCGATAGCCCTCATCTATCGAAATGGTCGAATATCCGTCTTGGACGTGCCGGTGTCGAAGCCGTTAAATCGACCCGAGGACGGTTCGCGCCAGACCACAGAACTCAGAACCAACAGACTTCAGGCCAATAGACTTCGAAAGGAAAGCCAATGACCGGAACCCACCGCATCGCTGTCATCCCGGGCGACGGTATCGGCACCGAGGTCGTCCCCGAAGGATTACGCGTCCTCGAAGCCGCAGCCGCGGCGTTCGACCTGAAGTTCGACTTCGAGCACTTCGACCACTCCAGCGCCGACTACTACGTCAAGCACGGAAAGATGTTGCCCGACAACTGGTTCGAGGAGCTGCGCGGCTTCGACGCGATCTTCTTCGGTGCCGTCGGCTGGCCCGAGGTGGTACCCGACCACATCTCACTGTGGGGCAGCCTGCTGCAGTTCCGCCGCGCGTTCGACCAGTACGTCAACTTGCGGCCGGTCCGGCTGATGCCAGGGGTGCCCAGCCCGCTGGCCGGGCGCAAACCCGGTGACGTCGACTTTTACGTCGTGCGGGAGAACACCGAGGGCGAATACTCCAGCATCGGCGGAAAGATCTTCGAGGGCACCGACCGAGAAACCGTCGTGCAGGAAACGGTCATGACGCGCACCGGGGTCGACCGGATCCTGCGGTTCGCTTTCGACCTCGCGCAGAGCCGTCCCAAGAAGCACCTCACCTCGGCGACCAAGAGCAACGGGATCTCGATCACGATGCCGTACTGGGACGAGCGGGTGCAGGCGATGGCGGCCGGCTATCCCGACCTGAAGGTGGACAAGTTCCACATCGACATCCTCACAGCAAATTTCGTCATGCATCCGGACTGGTTCGACGTGGTCGTGGCCTCGAACCTGTTCGGCGACATCCTGTCCGACCTCGGTCCGGCATGCACAGGAACCATCGGCATCGCGCCGAGCGCCAACATCAACCCGGAGCGCACCTTCCCGAGCCTGTTCGAACCGGTGCACGGCTCGGCGCCCGACATCGCCGGGCGCGGTATCGCCAACCCGATCGGCCAGATCTGGTGCGCCTCAATGATGCTCGATCATCTCGGTGAGCGTGAAGCCGCGGCAGCGGTTCTCACCGCGATCGAAGACGTCTTGGCCCGCGGCGACGCCCTCACCCCCGACATGGGCGGGACCGGCACCACCGAGGAGCTCGGCAAGGCAGTCGCGCAGGCCGTCAAGTCCTAAGCGGCGGCCCGTCGGGCTAGCGGCCGGCGTTGCGGACCAGCTCGATCGCGAACTCGTTGACGAACCGCCCTGCGGACGGCTCGCCGCGGTTGCATGACCCGTCGGATTCACCGGGGCGCTTGATCCAGAGGAACGCATCGACGTTGCCGTTGCCGGTGGCGGTCGTCGGCGGTGTGCCCAGCGCGCGTCCCTTCGGATTGCACCAGTAGAGCTCATCATCGGTCGGGCCCGCGCCGTTGCGCGACGTGTCGATCACGTAGTGCGCGCCGTTGGTCAGGCCCGAGATCGCGTCGCCGTAGCCCATCTCTTCTTCGGTCGTGAAGAAGTTGGCGGTGTTGAGGCTGAAGCCGCGCGCCTTCGCCACGCCGGCCTCGTTGAGCCTGCCCGCCATGTCTTCGACGCTCACCCACCGCGAGTGCCCGGCATCGATGTACACGGCCGTGGCGGGATTGCGGGTCAGCGTGTCGACGGCGTAGCGGATCAGGTCGAAGCGTTCCTGGCGCTGGTCTGGTGACAGGCAGTCGGCCATGGCCAGCGCGTCGGGTTCCAGAATGACCGCCGCCGGGCCGGACCCGATCGCGGCCGCGACGCCGTCGATCCAGCCACGGTAGGCGTCGGCCGAGCCGAACCCGCCCGCGGCGAAGCTGCCGCAGTCGCGATGCGGGATGCCGTAGAGCGCCAGCACCGGCATGGCGCCCGCGGCCTGCGCGTCGGCGATGTATTTCGCGTCCACCGAGGGGGTGGAAGCCTGGTCCATCCAGTACGCCGTCGGTGTGTCGGCGATGGCGCTCAACTCGGGACTGGGCGGATCGGCGCTGTCCGCGGCCGCCCTGGCCTTCGACTTGGGGTTGACGTAGAAGGGCAGCCCGGCCAGCGGGTTGCCGTCGTCGGCCAGCAGCACCGTCGGGGCCTGCGCGGGGGAGGGCGAAAGCAGGGCACCGGCGACGGCTGCGACCGTCAGGAAGGGGGCGATACACCGAGCGACTGCGCGTGCGGCTGAGGAGATCACCCGGAAGAAGTTAATGGGGCGACGTGATTGGCGCCAATCGCCTACGGCGCGATGAGGTCGGTGGCTCCTCGTGTGGACCGTTCGACCGCTTCGAGCAGACCGCGGGTCGCCAGCGAGTCGGCGAGCTCATTGTCGGCGATGCCTGCGTGCCCCTTCACCCAGAACCATTCGACGCGGTGCTGCGCGCAGGCGGCCTGCAGACGCTGCCAGAGGTCGACGTTCTTCACCGGTTGTTTCGCCGCGGTCATCCAGCCGTTGCGCTGCCAGCCGAGGACCCATTTCGTGATGCCATTGCGGACATAGGTGCTGTCGGTGTAGAGGTGCACGGCCACGGGGCGGGTGAGCGCCTCGAGTGCCATGATCGGCGCCATCAACTCCATGCGGTTGTTGCTTGTCGGGCCTGCGTCGCCGCCGTACATCTCGCGGACGTGCCGGCGCTGGCGCAGCACCGCCCCCCAGCCGCCCGGTCCGGGGTTGGGCCGACAGCCACCGTCGGTGTGGATGACGACGACGTCGGCGCTCACCGGTTCCGCCCGCGACAGTCGAAATTGACCATGCGGCGAGGGTAGGCGTGCCGCCGCCTGATCGGCTGCGCGACTCGCGGGCGGACCCGCAGCGCGCCGCAATCCTTGTTAGCCGTTGATGGCGGCGGTCACCTCGATCTCGACCGGGGCGCCGTGCGGCAAGCTGCACACACCCACCGCAGTGCGGGAGTGCTGGCCGCGACTGCCCAGGTACTCCAGGAATGTTGCGCTTGCCGCGTCCATCACCTTCGGTTGCATCGCGAAGTCCGGTGTGCACGCGATGTATCCGGTCAGTCGGAGAAGTTGAGTTACACGGTTGAGTGAGCCCAACTCGCTGCGCAGCACGCTCAACGCGTTCAACGCACATTGCCGCGCCGCGTTCGCAGCAGCTTCAACGGAAACGGTTGCACCGACGATGCCACGGGCGTCCAGCGCGGCTCCGACATACGGCAGTTGCCCGCTGAGGTAGATCACCCCACCGTCGATAACAGTACGCAGGTAGGGCGACGAGGACACCCGTGGAGCGGGCAGGCCCATCTCGTCGGCATGAGTCTCCGTGCTCACGCAACCACCTCAAGCCTCGACCATCTCAAGCTCAGCATCGCCAACTCATACGACGCGTGAACACCATCGGGCATGTTAGACAGCCGGGATGTATCCGCCGTCGACTCGGGTGATCGAGCCGGTGATGTAGGACGCTTGGTTGGACGCGAGAAAGGCGACCGCATCGGCGTACTCTTGCGGCCGTCCGTAGCGTCCCATGGGGATGGCGGCCACACTTTCCTCGACAACATCAGCGACCTCTCGGCTCTCCCGTCTGGCCTTTGCTTCGTCAAGGAACCGAATGCGATCGGTCCCGATTCGGCCTGGAGCGATGACATTGGCCGTCACCCCGTCGGCCGCGACCTCATTCGCCAGCGTCTTCGACCACCCCACCAGCGCGAGCCTCAGGCTGTTGGACAGGCCGAGGTTGGGTATTGGTGAAATCACCCCTGAGGACACCGATGTGATGATTCGCCCCCATCGCCGCACCCGCATCCCAGGCAGCACCCGGTCAGTGATCTTGATGACTGACAAGACCATCGAGCGAAAACTGTCCTGCCACAGATCGACTGGCTGATCTGCAACAGGTGTTGGGGGAGGACCGCCCGTGATATTCACCAGAATCTCGATCGTGCCGAGTCGATCCTCGATTTCCGACACATGACGGTCGATGTCTTCGATGTCGGCGAGGTTCCACTTCTGGCTGTGTACCCGTCCACGATATTTGGCTACTTCGCCACTTACCGAATTGAGAGCTTCCTCGTTCACATCAGCCAGGGCGACCGAAGCCCCCTCCCGCGCCAGCCCAACAGCGATTGCTCCTCCGAGGCCGCCGCCCGCGCCGAGCACCAGCGCAGTCCGATTTGCCAGTCCAAGATCCAATTCCGTTCCTCCTGGTCGTTTCTCGTGTGCTGGATCAATACCCAGCCGCGGCGGCGGAGCCTGAGCGGGGATCGGCGCAGGCCTGCAAGACATTTCCGTTGGCCTCGATGATGTGGGCGTGGCCGAACGCATGGGAGAACGCGGGCTCGATCTCGACGCGGTGGCCCAAGCCGCCGAGATGCGAAGACCATTCGCCGGGCGTATTCGCCTCCAGGCACACGCGGACGTCGCCACCGAATCCCCACGTATTGAAAGACGTGTCGTCTTCCTTTCCCCGCAGAATCCAGCGGCCCGCAGACAGTGCCGTCGCCGGACTCTCTCCCGCGCGCAAGAGGCGCGCCAACAACTGCACCACCACCTGGGGCTGGGAATCTCCGCCACGCGTGCCCAGTGATGCGATCAGATCGTCGTTTTGGTCGGTGACGATGACCGGTGCGAGCGTGTGTGCCGGCCGTCGGTTCGGCGCAAGGCAATTGGGATGTCCTTGCCGCAGATTGAAGCCGATGCCTCGATTGTGCAGCCACACGCCGGTGCCCGGCGCGACCAGCCGCGAGCCGAAACTCATGCAGTTCGACTGGATGAGCGATACAGCGGTTCGTTCGGCATCGACGACGCTGACGTAGGTGGTCCCGCCTGGCCGGTAAGAACCTGTCAGGTTTGCGACGCCGTCACGCCGGACGCCGCCGACCCTGTCGCTTAGGCGGTCTCTCGAGATCAGCGCCTGGCCGTCCGCTGCATCGGAAAGCACCTCCGGTCGGTCGAACGCTGCTTGTCGCATTGCTTCGATCAAGACATGCGGCCACGCAGGGTCTGTTGGCGAAGCCGGGAGGCCGGCGCGCTCGGCGATCCATGCGGCGCTGAGCGTCAGATAGCCGGAAGATGGCGGCTGTGGCGTCCAGATTCGCTGACCAAAAACCTCCATCCCCAGCGGCCTGGTCCACGACGCCTGAGACTTCCGAAAGTCTTCTGCCGCAAAGAGCTCCGGGCCAAGCCGGCGCATAGCGGCACCGAATGCACCGCAGTAGAAGGCGTCTCGCCCTCCCTCGGCGATGTCGCGCAGGATGCCGGCGAATTGCCGGCGGTAGAGCGTCTGACCGGCAGCGACTGGCCCGCCTGCGCCCTCGATGAATTCGCCGACAGCTGAGCGGCCGGAGATCGTGTTCGCAACGAACGGCGTGGCCGGGAAGCCGTTCTGGGCATAGTCGATCGCCGGCCTCATGAGATCTGCCAGAGCGAGTCGTCCGTAACGCTCATGGAGCGCGACCCATCCGTCGACGCACCCCGGTATGGTCACGCTGGCTATCTCATGCGGCGGGATCGCCGTCAATCCTCTCCGACGAAGCGCTTCAACATCCGCTCCGCTTCCGGCGCGGCCCACGGCCTCGACCACCTGAGGCGGCACACCGGGACGGTGCACCAGCGCGAACAGATCACCCCCGACGCCGCACTGATTCGGCAGTGTCACCGCCAGTACCGCATTGGCGGCGATTGCAGCGTCCACCGCGCTACCCCCGTCATGCAGGACAGCAAGCGCCGCCGAGGTCGCGAGTCCATCGACTGTGACCACCATCGCGTGCGGCGCGTACGTGACCTGAATCGGTGCGAGCGTCATGAGCAATGATTCCGACGTACGACCGAACAACCGCGCTTCACAGGTGGCCAAATTGGTCGAGTGCTGACAGCAATGACGCGCCATTCCGAATCGCCTCGCGCGATTGGGTTTCGGTGCCAGACCAAGCGCGGACTTCCTCGCACACGCGGGGAACATGTGACGACTTGAGTGCGATCACACCATCTTCATCGCTGACTATCAGATCGCCGGGATCGATCGTCACCCACTCACTGAGGGCGCCTCGCACCCGTACCGTCTCCTCGGTCGCCGTCACTCGCCAGCGTCCGATCGCCTGAGCAGGGCTCCGATAACGGGCGCGGACCGGCATACCCAGTTGCTCTAGGTAGCTGACGTCGCGCACGCCACCGTCGACGACGACCCCAACACATCCGCGTTGCTTCATCGCCTCGGCGAGCAGGTCCCCAAAGCAGCACACTCCCGTGATATCGCCACCCGACCACACCGGCACTACTCCCGGTGGCATCGCGTCGATCGCCGCCAACTTGGGTCGATCACCGGTGGCGGTGGACTGGTGTGACTCCCCGACGATCGTGTACGCGGGCCCCACGAAGCGCGTCTCGGAGGTGACCGGCCGGATCGTCGGCGCGAGCACGGTTGGCTCGACACCCATGCTGTCGAGCACGTCGGCGACCACGGCGGTACCCGCGGCGAGGAGATCTTTCATGAGTCCGAGCTCTCCTGGTACATTTCGTCTGATGAAAAGTTATTTTTGTGTAACGCAATCGCATCGTATGTGTGTGTGCTTTGTTTGTCACCCGGCCTAACCGCCGTGTCAATGTGTGAAACCCCAATAGATGAGGTTGTGATGGCTGACCAGCTTGCACCGGTCGTGGACGCGAAGAGCGACAGCGGAGGGGTTCGGGCCGTGAATCGCGCGCTCGATCTCCTTATCGCGCTTGCTTGTTGGGACCGGCCGGCGGGCCTGACCGAACTCGCGCGACGAGTCGAACTACATCCGTCCACGGCATTGCGGTTGTTGGACTCCTTGCGGTCGCGCCGATTCGTCCACCAGACGGCCAACGGCACATACGTGTTGGGCGCGAAGAACTTCGAATTGGGAAACGCCTACCTGCAGAACGTTTCGGTGTGGTCGCAGGCTAATCAACTGGCTGAACAGCTAGCCATCACGACGGGGGAGACGGCCAGCGTCGGCGTCCTCGACAGCGGCCAGATTCTGTACATCGCCATCGCGCGTGGTCAGCAGGACATGGGGATCGCGTCGGCGCCGGGCACCCGGCACCCCGCTTACTGCACGTCGCTCGGCAAGGCGATTCTGGCCGACCTCAGCGGCGAGAAGGTCCTGGAGGTATTGCGGAACGATCCGCCGGAACGCCTCACACCCCAAACCCTGACGAACATCGCCGAATTGCAGCGCGACCTCGCCACGACCAGGCGGCGGGGATATTCGATCGACAACGAGGAGCGAACGCCGGGCGTGGTGTGCATCGGCGCGGCAATCCGCGACCACAAGGGCGACCCGCTTGGCGCGTTGTCCATTTCCGGACCCGCACAGCGCATCCGCCAGAAGGGTGTCGAGCAGCTGGGCCGGGTGGTGAGTGAGACGGCAATGAGCTTCTCGACATGACCACCGGGTTCCTGTCGTTGCACTAGATGAAATAATGCTTTCGCATAACGCAACAGCGAGGTAGCCTCAGTCCCGCCAGCGCGGTTGGTCGACGAATCAACGCACAGGTCGTCGGCATCGTTCGTCTCAATCGGGAGGCATCGTGTCTCGCTTGTCGCGTATCCCGGCTATCGCAGCCATCCTGCTGCCATCACTGCTCGTCCTGAGCGCCTGCTCTTCCTCCCAACAGGTGGACGCTGCCGGTGCAGCGCAGTCGTACGACAAGACCACCAAGGAGGCCTGCGATGCCGGTGCGGCAGAGGGTGAGCTGAATTATTGGTCCGCGACGGACCCGGGGGACTTCGCCAAGGAGATCGCGCCTTTTCAGAAGGCTTATCCGGAGATCAAGGTCAACTTCACGTCGATCAGACCGACGGACGCCACACAGAAGATCATCACCGAGATCCAGGCCGGCCATCAGCTCGACGTCGACGCCACGTCGACTGACTTGCCCTCTGCCCAGCCGTTGTTCGACCGTGGGGCCGTCGTCAGCGTCGACTGGAGCAAGCTCGACATCCCGGAGAATCTTCAGCTGGACTACAACGGCGTCAAGATCTATCGAACCTTGCGCGATTTCATCGGCATTGGCTACAACCCCGATCAAACGCCCGCCGCCGAGGTGCCCTCCGCGTGGGACGAACTCGTCGATCCGAAGTTCTCCGGTCAGATCATCGTCGATCCCCGCGGGGTCTATCTGACCGGGCTTGCGGTCGCGTGGGGGGAGGACAAGACCCTCAATTGGGTGAAGGACTTGAAGGAGACCAGTAAGCCCATCGTGCTCCAAGGTGCCACCGACAGCATCCAGAAGGTGGTCAGCGGCGAGGCGAAGATCACCACAAGTGCAACGACATCGGCGATCAACGCAGTCAAGCAGACCGGCGCTCCGATCGAGATCACCTACCTGGATGTGGTGCCATCGCAGGACAAGTACGGAGTGATCCTCAGCGGTGCCCAGCACCCCAACGCCGCGGCGTGCTTCCTCAGCTGGTTCGGCGGACCGGAGGGCCAGGCCCAGCAGCTGGCCGTCGAATACAAGGGCAACTCTGACAAGCCTGCCAACCTCCCCCCGAACGTGCAGTTGTCGGTCGCCGACCGACCTGATCAGCAGGAGATCTTCACTTCGGTCGGTGCGGAAATCAGCGAGGTCCTTTCGAAGTGACGGTCAGGCAAAACCCTTGCCGCGACACGACTCCGGACGCCACAACCTGCCATGGGGCCACCGCCGGGGAGTCGTCCAAGAGCGAGATCAAGGTGAGCCGGTTGACCCATGCTTACTTCACAAAGGGAAAATGCGTAGTCGCCGTTGACAACGTCGACTTCGATATCCGCACGAATGAGTTCTTCACGCTGCTAGGGCCCAGCGGTTGCGGCAAGACGACCACGCTGCGTTGTATCGCGGGTCTTGAAACACCGACGTCCGGTTCCGTGGAGCTCGGTGGGACGGTGGTCGTTTCCGAACGCGCCGTTGTGCCGACGCACAAACGCGACATCGGCATGGTCTTCCAGGACTACGCGATCTGGCCACACATGTCGGTGTTCGACAACGTCGCGTTCCCGCTTCGGATGGGGCGGCGGCTTCGCAAGACAGAGATTCAGGAGCGGGTGGAAGAGGCTCTGCAACTGGTCAACATGCGCGAGTACATCGATCGCAGGTCGACTCAGCTGTCGGGCGGCCAGCAACAGCGACTGTCGCTCGCCAGGGCGCTGGTGCGTCGCCCCAGGGTCTTGCTTCTCGACGAACCGCTTTCCAATCTCGATGCGAAACTGCGTGAGCAGATGCGCAGCGAGCTACGCCTGATCCAGCAGAAGATCGGCGTGACAACAGTTTTCGTCACACATGACCAGGTGGAGGCTCTTTCGTTGTCCTCGCGCATCGCGGTGATGAAGGAGGGCCGCGTCGTTCAGCTCGGCACCCCGCGCGATGTCTATATGAAGCCGAACTGCGAGTTCGTGGCCGAGTTCGTCGGGTCGACGACATTCCTTCCCGGGCGCGTCACCG
The DNA here is from genome assembly GCF_002553505.1 of Mycolicibacterium agri. GTDB lineage: Bacteria > Actinomycetota > Actinomycetes > Mycobacteriales > Mycobacteriaceae > Mycobacterium > Mycobacterium agri. The sequence goes on from NZ_PDCP01000005.1 coordinate 34,231, forward strand.
GCCAGGCAGTTACCTGCACAATGGTCGACACTGCTGTCGCCGAGCTGCGATGCGCCCCGAACACCGACGTATCGGCCGATGACGAGGTTCTGGTAGCGGTGCGACCGGAGGCGCTGACCGTGACTGATCTGCCAGTCGACGGCCACAACAGCTTCTCCGGTGAGGTAGCGGTCGCGTTGTTCATCGGCGAAGCGGTTGACTACCGAATCATCGCGGGGGACCAGCTGATCCGCGCCAGGGGAAACGCTCGGACGCAGTACGCGACCGGCGCGTCCGTATATGTGAACGCGCTCCCGCAGGACTGCGTGGTGCTGCGGACGAGCGCGCTGAGCAGCGGCGGCAACACATGAATGGCCTGGCGATCCTTTCCGATGCCACGGAAACCCCGCGGGTAGCCGAGCGTCCTATCGCCCCACGGCGTCGCCGTCGCGTTCGAGACCTGCTCACCGGCGAGAACATCGGCAAGACCCTTGCCGTTCTGGCGCTGCTCTACCTGGTGCTGGGCCCGATTGCCATGCTGCTCCTCGCGAGCGTCGAAGACACGACAAACGGAATCACCATCCGGTCGCCGATACCGTGGTCAACCGAGAACTTTCGGGAGATGTTCACAGAGTCCGAGACGTACACGGTATTGCTGACAACCGCCGTGTTCGCGGCCGGCGCTCTGTTCGTGTCGTTCGTCTTGGGCCTGCTTTTCGCATGGCTGGTCGAGCGTACCGATATGCCAGGACCGGGCCTGGTTTTCGTGCTGGTGGTGGCACCGAGCGGCATGCCCGGTTTGATATCGGCGATCGCGTGGAGTCTGTTGATCAATCCCACCAACGGTTACGTCAACGAGGCCGTACGTGGGCTCTTCGGCTTGCAGGGCGAGGGGCCGTTTAATGCATATACGTTGCCTGCCATGATTTTCGTCCAGGGCCTGGCGATGGTGCCGCTGACGTTTCTCTTGATCACCGGGTCGTTACGAGGAATGAGCGCCAGTTTCGAGGAGGCGGCGCGCGCTTCCGGTGCTCCGCCGGCGATGGTGATTCGCAAGGTGACGTTGCCGTTACTTCGCCCTGTGCTCCTTGGCGCCGTCGTCTACCAGTTCGTCACCGTAATCGAAGCGGTGGACATCCCGCTGACTCTTGGGATGCCGGGGAACATCACAGTTTTCAGCACTCACGTATACCGGATCACCCATCCGGCGTTCGGGCTTCCGAACTACGGCTTGTCGAGCGCTTATGGCATCCTGCTGATGCTTCTGGCTCTCGCTCCGCTGCTGTTGTACAACCGTATCGTCAGGCGCTCAGACGAATTCGCCACCGTGAGCGGCAAGGCGTTCCGCCCGCGCATTCTGGGCTTGGGGCGGTGGCGCTGGGTGGCCTTCGGCGGCGCAATGGTGTACGCACTCATATCCTTCGTATTGCCCATGCTTGTGCTGGTTGTCGCCAGCGTCGAACCGTACATCGGCGCACTCAGTTGGTCGCAATTGCAGCATGTCACGCTCGATGCATACCGCGACACGCTGTCTTCGGAGCTGTTTCACAACAGCTTGATCGACACCCTTGTCATGGGTGTCGCCTCAGCAGGATTGGCGATGGTTCTGTCGGTTGCCTTGTCATGGATCATCGTGCGTTCTCGATCGCGGTACGCCCCGGTTGTCGACACCTTGGCGTTTGTGCCACACGCGATTCCAGGTGTCGTCATCGGCCTGGCGGTGCTTCTGTTGTATCTGTTGCTGCCGATTCCCCTGTACGGCACGATCTGGATCATCGTGGTTGCCATGGCCACGCAATACCTCAGCCTTGGCACCCGGTTGAGCAGTGGCGGCATAGCTCAGATCCAGAAGGGTCTGGAAGAAGCCGCGCATGCGAGCGGAGCTGGGACCGCCAAGATGTGGTGGCATGTTCTTCTGCCGCTTCTGCGGCCCGTACTGCTGAACGGATTCCTGTTGATCTTCTTGGCGAGTATCAAGAACCTCACGTTGCCGTTGATTCTGCAGTCGCCCGACAACGTCGTCATGTCGACGCTGATCTGGCACCGCTGGGACTACGGCGACGTCAGCGGGGCCGCGGTGCTCAGCACGGTGCTCACCACGGTGACGGTCGGGGCCGCGATTGCCCTGCGCCGACTGCACGGCTCGGCCGTTCGAATCTGACGATGGAACAACACTAAATAACCCGCTCATCAACCGATTTGGAGGACTTCATGCCGATACCTCAAGCAGAAATTGCGGACCGCCACGAGCGGCTCCGTCAGCAGATGGATCAGCACAGTCTGGATGCGGTGCTCGTCGGCGAACGGTACAACTACTGGTTTCTGACCGGTCACCGTACCCGCGAGATCGAGAAGGTCATGCGGCCGATGCTCTTCGTACTCCCTCGCCAGGGCGATCCGGTCGCGATCGTCTATAGACAGCAGGGCGCGAAGGTGAAAGCGAACATACCCACCGTGCGCGTCTATGGGTACGAAGATCTGCCCTTCGACACTGAACTACTCGTTGAAGCGGTCAAGGAAGCCGGCCTCAGTACGGCCAGGATCGGTTTCGAACTCGGCCCGAACCAGCGCCTCGGAATCGCCTATGAGCATCTGTCGGCGCTTCGGTCTGCATTACCTGACCTTGTGATGGCCGACGCCGGCCCCGCGATCGAAACGGTAAGGCTGCACAAGTCGCCCTACGAGATCGAGATGCTGCGAGAAGCCGCCGCCATGAGCGCTCGTGCCTGGGAGCGGGTGATCGCCGAATTCAGCGTTGGTCAGAGCGAGCGCGAATTCGCAACCGCTGTCGGGGTGGAGTTGCTCCGTGAAGGCAGCGAGTTCGATGTCGCCGGGCACGTCACCACGGCAACAAGTCGAGCCGCATACGACGAGCCGCTGCAGGCTGGAGACACTATTTGGTGCGACTTCGGCGCGACGCTCGAGGGCTATCAAGCCGACATCGGCAGACGTGCGGTGATGGGTCAACCGAGTTCGGACCAACTGGACGTGCATCGCCTGGTGACCTCGCTGTTCGACCGCACGCTGGAAGCCGTACGTCCTGGAGCTCGCGCCAGTGACGTGGCGAAGGCCTGCAGCGAAGCGATGAAACAAGCGGGCCTGCCCGAGCTGACCGAGCGCAAACGAATCGGCCACGGTCTTGGACTCAATGCCGGTGAGGGCCCATCACTCGGATTGCAGGATCACACGGTTCTGGAACCGGGAATGGTGCTGTGCGTCGAGCCGAGGTTCTTCCTGCCCAGTAAAGAGAAGATTCACATCGAGGACGTGGTCGTGGTCACGAGCGACGGCTACGAACCGATCTCGACTGGTGCGGGTGAACTTGCAGTCGTGGCGGTGTGATCTTAAATGAAACGCCCTATCTACATATCGGCTGACACGTGCGAGGAGCTGCTGGATCCGCAGTCCGCTGCGGAACTTGCCGAACGCGCGCTGGCGTGGGAGGCCGCTGGAAAGGTCACGTACGGCCAGGTTCGGGCGCTGAAGATGAAGGTGCCTGACACAGGCTTTCGTTTTCACTCCAAGGTCGTCGCGCTTCCGGAACTCGGCGTCGCAGGTGCACGGGTTGTCGGATACACAACTGCGCCCGACGGCAGTCGGCCGAGGGCATCCGAGACCACCCGGCTGATCGTCCTGATGGACATCCACACTGGTGTGCCGTTGGCAATCGTCGACGAGCATTACAACTATGCGCTGCGCACCGCGGCCAGTGTTGGCGTGGCCGCACGTATCGTCAGACCAGAAGTCCCCACGTTGGGCATGATCGGAGCGGGAGTCGTTGCCCGGGCCGGCATAAAGATCATGCTTACACAACTGAAAGTTGAACGCCTCCTTGTGCATTCCCGCACGCTGGCACGGTGCCAAGCTCTTGTTGAGCTCGCCGCGACGATGGCGCCTACCGTCGACGTGACAATCGCCGAGTCCTCGGCGCAGGTGCTGGCCGAGAGCGATCTCGTTGTCATGGCCACAACGGCGTCGTCGCCGATTCAAGTCGGCCCGCTACCCGAGGGACTTGTGATCTGCGCGCTGGGCTCCAATGAGATCGATGCTGCGGGGTACTTGAGCGCCGACCACTTCATCGTCGACGACTGGGCGCAGACGAAAGCCGCCTCCGACATCGCGGCGATGCTCGAAGCCGGACACGACTTGGCAGGCCGACTGACGGCGACTTTGCCTGAGCTGGTGCACAACTCAGCGCCCAATTGGTCCGACAACGACTCGGTGATCATCCGTACCGAAGGTATGGCATCGCAGGACATCGCCTTCGCGCATCACGCCTGGCGGGAATACACGCAATGACGTCGGGACGGTCCACCACGACGAGGCAGACGCAGGGCTTGTCGGGACTTCTCGGGCAGACCATCGCTGGCATGTCCGCCGACGTTATCGGTGAGGAGACATGGACTGCGCTGAAAAGTCACCTGCTGGACTGCATCACGCTCATCATCGCCGGTCGCACCAGCCCACGAGTTCGCCGCGCGGTGCAGGCAACCGAGATGCACGATCCGGCGTTCGCGTTGAGTCTGGCTTGTGGCGCGCTCGGGCTCGACGATTTCGATGAGGCCACCAGAACACATCCCGGAGCGGCGCTGGTGCCGGCGTTGATCGCCGCCGCGGCGGGGCGTTCGGCGCCGGTCACCGGGAAGGATTTCGCGGTCTCACTTCTGGTGGGATACGAAACATTCAAATGGCTCGGCGCGGCGATGGATGCGCGGCACATGCACCAACGGGGACGTCATCCCTCCACCATGGTGGGGATGCCGGCAGTCGCCGTCGCCGTCGCGCGCTTACTGGGTTCTGCAAAGGAGGAGATCCAGGGCGCGGTTGGGGTAGGCGCGGCGCTGGCGTGTGGGCTGACCGAGTTCGACGCGAAGGAAGACATGCGCGCCGTCCAGACAGCGTGGGCGGCGAGTAGTGGGGTCAAGGCTGCACAGTTGGCAAAGGCGGGTTTTCGGCCATCGCCGTACGCTCTCGAGGCGGCCGGGGGGCTGTTGAAGGGGTCGACTGCGTCGGTTCCCCCAATTGAGGAATTCGGTGAACAACCGTTCGCCGTCGAGTTGGTCAGCTTCAAACCCTACGCGCACTTCAGCGACCTTCATCCGGCTACGTCCGCGTTACTCCGAGCCGTTCAGGGCCGCCGAGTGATGGCCGAGGAGGTCGCGACGATGCATGTTCACATCACCCCAACTGCGGTAGCCCGATTACACCGAGCTTTGCCGCCACGCACTTCGAAGGAGGCCAAGCGGTGCGCGGAGTACGTCCTCGCCGCATGTCTGCTTGGCGATGGATCTGGGGAACCGGTGCCGAGTCCGACGATTGACGACACGCGTATCGGGGATCGCAGTGTGCTCGCGCTCGCCGAACAGGTCCAAGTTGTTGCCGATCTGCCGGAACCGGCGGGGTCCGACGACCACCACGCCGTCGATCGGCAGGTCGTCGCGCGTGTCGAAGTGGTGCTGAGGAGCGGCGAGGTGTGCTCCGGCACGAGCACGGGATACCCGGGCGATGGCCGCGACCCCGCTTTGCGCTGGACCCTTGACGACGCCCGTAACCGATTTGACGCACTGGCCTTGCCCGCCATCTCACAAGCCGGGATAACGCCGCAGGCCGTGCTGTCGATTGCGACCGATCTGCCGCGACTCGCAGACGTGCGGCCAACAGCGCAAGCCATAGCCGCGCTGCCGTATGCGGGCTAGGAAAACTGCGGTCCGGCCGCATTGACGGGCCGGCCCTGCGTATGCCCACGGATCCGCGGGCGGTAGTTCAGCCGATCGCGGCGATGTCGTCGTCGTCGACGAAGATCAGGCTGCCGTCGGCGAGTTGGACCGCCCACCGGCGGGCGGCGTCAACGATGTGGTGCTCGCCGATGTCCACCGACTGGCCGGAGTAGCCCCCGAAATCCTCGACAACTACCCCCTGCACCTCACGTGGAGTGCCGGGATAGACCCGAACCGCGGAGTCCACCGCGATCTTTCCTTGCGGACCCCCAGCAGCCGCCGCATCTGTGGCTTGCATATAGTCCTCCCCTTTCCGCCCTGACCCAGGGTCAACTATTACCTTAATTCCGGTTGTCCAGCGCGTACGAATACCCGCAAAATCGGCCAATTCCTCATTTGCTCCGCCCGGAAGTGCGGTAATTGACGGTTTGGTCACAATTCCGCAGGCCACAGCGCCGGAGGATGCGGCGGGCGCGGGCCCGGCGCTCGCCGCCGGAGGGCCGCCGGACGGTGTGTTGAAGTGGTCTATTGCCCGTAGGCGGGTGGGTCCTGCACCACGGGCGCGGCCGCGGCCAGCAGGTCGGCGGGGTCGCCGGTCAGCGGGGGATAGATGCGCTGGCCATTGATGACGCGCTTGGTCGCCTTGGCCTGCGCACCGCGGCTGACGACCTTGCGGTCCCAGCCTTCGGTGTACACCGCGCCGGCAGGGCCGAGATCGAGCACGGTGCAGTACCAGGGGATGCGCAGGGACAACATCGGCGCGCCCAGCAGATCGCTGATGACGTTGTGGCCGGCGTAGCGGCCCATCGGTCTGCCGTGCTGACACGACATCACCGACAGGTGCTCGTCATCCATCTTCGCCGCCGCCACGTCACCCGCCGCGAATACGCGCTCGACCCCCTCGACCCGCAGGTAGTCGTCGACGGGCAACCGCCCGAGTCGATCTCGCGGCACATCCAACTGTTCCGTCAGCGGGTTGGCCCGCATGCCCGCACACCACACCACGGTCGCCGCGTCGATCACCTCGCCCGACGACAGCGTGACGCTGCGGTCGTCGACGGCGCCCACGCCGACACCGGTTATCGCCTCGACCTTGTTGGCGGCCAACGCTTCTTCGATGACGGGACGGGCCGATTCGCCCATGTCCGAGCCGACGTGGGCGTTGCGGTCGACGAGGATCACCCGCGGCGTCACCCCTGGGCCGAGCGCGTCCGACAGCATCGTCGGCAGTTCACTGGCGATCTCGATGCCGGTCAGCCCGGCGCCGACGACGACCGCGGTCGCGGTGGCCGGGTCGGGCTCTCGCGTGGACAGTGCGCGGAGGTGGGTCTGCAGCCTGCTCGCGCCCGCGTACGTGTCGACGTCGTAACCGAATTCGGCCAGCCCGGGAATGTCGGGCTTGACCACGCTGCTGCCGACCGCCAGGACGAGGCGGTCGTAGCCGTAGACGCCGCCGTCGGCGGTGCTCACGGTGGCCGCGGCGGCGTCGATGCCGGTGACGTCGGCGGCGATGTGGCCGACACCGACGGGATCGAGCAACTGCTGCAACGGGATTCGGCACGGGGTGAGATCGGGTTCGTAATTGCGCACCCGGATGTCGTGGTAGGGCTGGCGACTGATGACGGTGATCTCGACGCTGCCCTGTGGGCGCCCCAACTCGTCGAGGCGCCTGGCGGCGCCGAGCGCGGCCCACAGCCCCGCGAAACCGGACCCGAGGACGACTACCCGACCGTCGATCGCTCTCACCACTTCCCGCGGTGCACGACCTCGTCGAACGGCCGGCGATCGGGTTTGTTGATCGGAGTGAGCGGGCGATCGGCGGGATAACCCACACCGATCATGTAGGCGACGAAGTGGTCGTCGGGCACACCCAGGATCGCGCGGGCCTTCGGCTGGTCACCCACCGAGGAATGGCCGGTGCCGATGCCGAGATCCGTGGCGGCCAGCATCATCGCCATGGTCGCCTGACCCAGGTCGTACTGGTCGATGACCTTGCGCCGCTCATCGGGCGGCTCGGGAGCGACGAGGACAATGGCCGCAGGCGCCGACGCGATGTGGCGGGCGCCCTGCCAGACCGTCGAGAGTTCGCGCAGCTGCGCCTCGTCCGTGACGATCACGAAATCCCAGGGCTGACGGTTCTTGGCCGACGGTGACCGCCGGCCCGCTTCGACGATGCGTTCGAGATCTGCATCGGCGACCGGTTCGGGCCGATAGCTTCTGACGTTGCGCCGAGCGCGAATCGCGTCCCACACCTCCATGGTGACCTCCATTCTGGCAGTAGCCAATGTGCAATCTATGGCGTGACTGGTCCCGTCCATGCAAGCGCGGGGCGCGTCGCGGCAATTCCCCTCGACGTTGTCGACGTTCCGTGACTTTTTATTCTGTTTATTCTGTGGCTGCGGCGAGCCATGCCGCTTCTTCGCCGGGCGCCGGTAGCACACGACCGCCTTCGACGGCGTAGTGCGCAGGGCTGCTTTCAAAGACCACCAGTACGCGCTCTTTGCCGATGCCGGTGATCTGCGTCGCGGCCTCGGCGACTTCCATTGCCAGGCGCGTCGTTTCGGCTTCGGGGTGGCCGTCGCGGACCCATCCGGTGATGAGGAGTGGGCGGGCCGGTACGGCGTCGGTGTAGATGTTGTCGGCAGCCACCTCATTGAACACCACGTTGACGTAGGTGCTCGGAACGTGGTTGATGTCGGAGTGAATGCGGGTGATCTCGGCGGCCAGGGCTGCTTTCGTCGCGGCGTCGAGGGTCGATTCGGCGGTGGTGCAGGTGTAGATGGGCATTGCTTCGCTCCTTGAAGAATCCCCTTGAAGAATCCGTTGAAACCCGTGTGGAACCGCGAAGCCCGGCGGGACTTGTGCGCCGCGCCGGGCCTCGCTACTCGTCAGCCAAGCCGCGGCAGCTCCGGCTGGGTGTGGACGACGATGACGGTGGGGCCGTCGGCGTTCAGCGCCGTCTTGAACTCGTCGGCGAGCGCATCGGTGGTGGTGACGTCGGCCGTATGGCATCCGAAACCCTTTGCCACCGACGCGATGTCGAGGCCTGGCAGATCCAGCGCAGGCACATTCGGCGTGTTCTCCAGCAGTGCGAACCCCTTGAGGATCTCGTATGCCTCGTTGCGCAGAACCACGAACACGACCGGCAGTTTGTGCTGGGCGGCCGTCCAGATGGCCTGCACGGAGTACTGGAATGAGCCGTCGCCGATGGTGGCGACGATGTGCCGATTGACGCCGCGTTCGCGGTCTCCGAGCGCGACGCCGACCGCGCCGGGGACGCCCCATCCGATGCCGCCGCTGCCGGTGGCGTAGAACGCGCCGGAGTGTGTGGTGGGCAGCCACTGCAGAAGTTCGGCCATCGTCGACGTGGACTCCATCACCACCGCCGAGTCGTCGGGCTTGACCGTGCTCAAGGTCGCATACACCTCGTCGGCCGTCAGCCGTTCCGACGGCGCCGACTTGCGCACGGCACGGTCGCGGTGCAACGGCGTCGGAACCGGTCGGCCCGTGTCCGCGTCGATCAGGTCGACCAGAGCCTCCAGGGCCACCTTCACGTCGCCGACGAGGCTGTCCCCGACGGGAGCCTTGGCGGCCACCCGCGGATCGGAGGTGATCTGTAGCAGGTCGGTGCCCTCAGGCAGGTACTCACCTGCCACGTACGGGTAGTAGCGGAACACCTCGGCCCCGACCACGACCACCAGATCGTGGCCGTGCACCATCTGGCTTACCCCGGCGATGGTCATCGGCAGCGGCCCCTGATACAGGCGGTGGGTCTCGGGGAACGAGACTCGGTCGGGTAGCGCGCTGCCGTAGACCGGCGCGCCGAACTTCTCGGCGAAGGCGACGCCGGCGTCCCAGCCGCCTGCGCGGTCGACTTCCGGGCCAAGCACGAGCACCGGATTCTTGGCCCGGTTCATCCGGTCGGCGAACTCGGCCAGCCGTTCGGCGTCGGGCGCGACGCGCCTGCTGACGGTGCGAACCACCGCGGGCCCGAGCGCGGGCTTCTGCCAGTCGTCGAGCGGGATCGACAGGAACACCGGCCCCATCGGCGGCTGCGTGGCGATCGCATAGGCGCGCATGATCGCCGCGGGCACATCTTCTGCGCGCGCGGGCTCGTAGGCCCACTTGACCCAGGGCTGCGGCATGGTCGTCGCGTCCGGGTTGTTCAGGTACGGGTCGATGACCGACATCTCGCGGGTCTGCTGGCCGGCCGTGATGATCAGCGGTGTGTTGGCGCGGTAGGCGGCGACCAGGCTGCCGATGCCGTTGCCGGTGCCCGCCGCGGTGTGCAGGTTCACCAGGGCGGGCTTGCCGGTGGCTTGTGCGAAGCCGTCGGCCATCGCCACGGCCGAGGCTTCCTGCAGCGCCAGCACGTAGGTGAAGTCGTCGGGGAAATCCTGCAGGAACGTCTCCTCCGTCGACCCCGGGTTGCCGAACACCGTTGTCAGGCCGAGGTTTCGGAGCAACTCGTAGGTCACCTCGTGGACCGTCTTCTGATCTGCCATGGGAATCACCAGCTTTCGTCGTGGGAAGAAATCCGGCTGAGAGGCGGTTGCCGCCACAGCGCTGGTAATCACCTTCGCGGTCGCTGAGTGCCGGGTCATCGACGCTGACCACAATCAAGCGGTCACGGTGCCCGTGAACCCGCAGTTACCGCTAGCAGGTACTACTGGCTACTCGAACGTCGGTCGGATCCATCGGCCTCGACCGGCACCGTCGCGGTTATCGTGGTGCCGGCGCCGGGCTGGCTGGATATGTGCAGTTCGCCCGAGAGCGCCTCGATTCTGTCCTTGAGCCCGACGAGACCGGAGCCTCCGCCGGGGTGTGCGCCGCCGATCCCGTCGTCGGTGATCGACAGGTGCAGTGTGCCGTCGCGGGTGGAGGCTCTCACCGACACATCGGTCGCGTCGGCGTACTTCGCGGTGTTCGTCAACGCCTCGGCGACCACGTAGTAGGCGGCCACTTCCACCGAGTCGGGTAGCTCGTCGTCCACGCTCACGTCGAGCTGCACGGGTACGGGGGAGCGGCGGGCGAGCGTCTTGATGGCCGGGCCCAGTCCTCCCCGCGACAGGATGGCCGGATGGATACCCCGGCTCAACTCCTGCAGGTCGGCGTAGAGGCCGGACAAACCGTCGATCACCTCGTTGAGTTGCGAGTGCAGCGCGTCGTCCTCGGGTGCCGACGCCTCGATGGCGCGCAGTTCGAGACCGAGCGTGACGATCCGCTGTTGCGCGCCGTCGTGCAGATCGCGCTCGAATCGACGGCGGGCCTGGTCCGCGGCGGCGACGATGCGGGCGCGCGACGCCTTCAACTCGGCGCCGGTTTCGGCGTTGAAGATCGCGGTGGCGACCAGGTCGGCGAAATCGCAGATGTGCGATTCGGTTTCGGGTGGCAGCGGTTCCGGCGACGCGGAGCCGACCACCAGTGCGCCCCATGTCCGGTCGGCGACCGAGATCGGCGCGCCCGCCGCCGAGCGCAGCCCGAGGGACCGCAACTTTGCCGCCGTGGTGCCTGCTGCGTCGCGATAGTCGGTGATGCGGGCGGGTTCACCGGTTCGGAACACCTTCGCGGCGACGCTGTCACCGGAAAGCGAAAGACGTTCTCCGACAGCAAGTTTTCGGTCCGGATTGACATCGGTGGATGCGACGATGACGAATTCGTCGCCGGTTTCGTACCGCAGCATCGTGACGTGTTCGACCCCGAGGCCGCGCGCCAGCTCGGTGACCGCAACGGGATAGATGTCTGCGGGTGCGGCCTGTCGCGCGACCAGGGTGGCCACCCGCCGCAACGCGGCCTGCTGCCGGGCGAGCGAATCGGCCTGCCGCCGTCGTTCGTTGGCTTCGGCGGCGCGCAGCCGCGCCTGCCCGACGAGGACGTTTGTCAACAGCGCCAGCGTCGAGAACACGGCCACCGCCGGGGCCAGGCTGCCGCTGCCCTCGGAGACGTGAAACCAGACGTAGGCCAGCGTGCTCGCGACCGACATCGCCAACGCCAGGGCGAAGCCCCAGCCCGCCGACACCACCAGCACCCCGAGCAGGAACACCGCGCCGAAGGCGTTGTCGGGGGCCACCCGCTTGAGCAGGTGCACGATCAGCACCTCCGCGCCGATCAGCGCCGCGGCCGTGGCCACCCCCCATTTCGCCGGCGGCGCGGTGGGCCGCAGCAGCAACGCCAGCATCCGGGCGCGCAGCGACGGACCCGGTGCACTCTTCCCGTTAGCGGTAATGCCATCCCTCGCTGCATCTGACACCCTCGAAGTATGTGCCGTGAGGGGGTGGTTACGTGCGCTGTTTGATCGTGGACGACAGCGCCGCCTTCCGCAACGCGGCCAGCCAGATGCTCCAGCGAGCCGGCGTCAGCGTCGTCGGCGTTGCGGCCACCGCGGCCGAAGCGCTGAGCTGCTATGAGCAGCTGCACCCGGACGTCGTGCTTGTCGACATCGACCTCGGCCCCGAGAACGGCTTCGACGTGGCCGAGGCGCTGCACAAAGCGGGTCCGCCGGAGCCGTCGGTCATCCTCATCTCGACCCATTCCGAGCAGGACTTCGCCGACCTGATCGCCGAAAGTCCCGCGCTGGGGTTCCTGCCGAAGTTCGCGCTGTCGGGTGAGTCGATCCGCCGGATCGCCGCACGCCGATAGCCGCCGCCAGGGCACTATCTGGGTTACCTGGCGGCGGTCGGTGCGGTGGTCCGTGTTGCGTCCAAATGTGCCCCGCCGACCACAGGTCCGACGTCGTCAAGGTTGGCGCCACTTGTTTCTTCCGGTTAGCTGGAAAGTGCAGGCTTCCGGTTAGCGGGAAGGCACAAGCGATTCGCGGCGTGATGGGAGGCGGGCATGACGACGACGCTCTTCCTGTGCGGTGATGTGATGACCGGCCGCGGGATCGACCAGATCCTGTCGTATCCCGGTGATCCCGCTCTGCGCGAAAGCGTGGTCACCGACGCGCGCACCTATGTCAGGCTTGCCGAGCGTGTCAACGGGACGATCCCCCATCCGGTGCCGTTCGAATGGCCGTGGGGCGACGCGTTGTCCGTGCTGGACGAGACCGCCCCCGACGCGCGCCTGATCAATCTGGAAACGGCGATCACCACTTCGAGCGACTTCGCCCCGGGCAAGGCGGTGCACTACCGGATGAACCCGGCCAACATCGGATGCCTGACGGTCGCCGGGCCCGATGTGTGCGTGCTCGCCAACAACCACGTGCTGGACTTCGGCGTGAGCGGTTTGGCCGAAACCCTACAGGCGCTGGATGATTCGGGGCTGACCCACGTCGGCGCCGGGCACTCGAAGGCCGTGGCGCACCGTGCCGCGATACTGCCAGGCGGTGTGGTTGTGGTCGCTGCCGGGTCGAGATCCAGTGGTGTGCCGCCGTCTTGGGCGGCGACCGACGATCGACCCGGCGTGGCATACCTCGACTCGCTGTCCGATGCGCGATGCGAGGAACTCGCCGCAGACGCACTGGCGGCCAGAGGCGCCGATGAGGTCATGGTGGTCTCCCTGCACTGGGGGTCGAACTGGGGCTACGAGATCGACAACGCCGCGGTTCGGTTCGCCCACCGGCTGATCGACGCCGGTGTCGACGTTGTCTACGGCCACTCGTCGCACCATCCCCGCCCGATCGAGGTCTACCGCAACCGGCTGATCCTCTACGGCTGCGGCGATCTGATCAACGACTACGAGGGCATCGAACCCTACCGCAACTTCCGCGACGAACTGCGGCTGCTCTACTTCGCGACGTTCGACGGCGGCCAACTGCAGCAGCTGCGGATGGTGCCGATGCGGGCGCGCCGTATGTGCCTCGAGCGCGCCGACCGCGAGGACACCGAGTGGCTGCGCGCCACCCTCGAAGAGGCCAGCGCGCCGTTCGGCACGCGAGTCCGCTATGAGGACGAGGCGCTGGTGCTATGAGAAATAGTCCGGCCCGCCGACGTAGACCGTGTCACCGGTGCGGTGAGGTTCGTCAACGCTTTCGACGATCGCGCGCGCGAACTGCTCCGCGGTCGGCAGGCCCCCGCTCGCATCTCGACGCGCCGACACCGCCTGCGGATCACGCCGGTCGAACAACCGCACCATGATGCTGTCTTCGATCATGTCGCCGGACACCACGATGAAGGTGATGCCTGCCGCCTCGAACTCGTCTGACATGCCGCGAAGCGCCAACTCGCCGGCCTGCTTGCTCTCGGCGACGGGCACGTAGTCGGGGGGCACCGGCCGACGCCCATAGAAATGCGCCAGATGGCTGGTGACGAACACGATGCGGCCACCCGCGCCCATCAACGGAATGGCCGCGCGCGCCAGGTGAATCTGCGCGTCGCGGTTGAGCCGCATCGGATAGCCTTCGTCCGCTCCGCGCTCCAGTCCACCGGATGCGTTGAGTATCAACACATCCAGTTGACCGAACCAATCGCGGACGTCGTCGAGCATCGCCGCGACCGCCGCCTCGTCGGTCAGATCGGCCTGCATCGCGCTGGCTGCGCCGCCCGCCGCACGTATGGTCGCCACCACATCGTCTGCACGCTTTGCCTTTTCCCGGTAGTTGACGACGACGTGGCGGTCAGGGCCGGCCAGGCCCGCGGCGATCGCGGCCCCGGCGCCGCGCGAGGCCCCTGTCACCAGGATGACCTGCCGGGTCACGCCGGGCGCGGTGAGGTGGCGTCGGTGAGGTCGTAGTCCAGTGTCACGCCGCCCCATGCCTCTCCGGCTCCGTAGGCCACCAGCGTCATCCTGCCCGCCTTGGGGATGGACTGCTCGGCGACGCAGGTGCCGAGGGCGAGGGGGATCGAGGCGGCCGACGTGTTGCCGAACTGCTCGACGCAGTCGACGAACACCGCGTCACCGATGTCTGCTTCTTCCCGGATCTTCTGCAGGATCCGCGTGTTGGCCTGGTGGCCGATGATGACGTCTGACTTGATGCCGTCGGCGTGCAGGCGTTTGACGGTGTCGGACATGGTTCGCACCGCGCGGTCGTAGACCTGCATTCCGTCCAGTTGAATGCCGCCGCCGATCTCGCCGCGCATGATGTCTGCGCGGTCGCCGTCACAGCCTGCGTGCCAACTGGATTCGCGGAACTCCGGCCGATCCTCGAGCAACACCGCGCCGGTGCCGTCGCCGAACAGACATCCTGTGTTGCGGTCGTTCTTGTGGATCAGCCGCGACATCGCCTCGACAGCGCAGACGATGACGGCGCCCGCCGGCCTGCACAGCGACAGCCCGGTGATCAGGCCGTAGACGAATCCGCTGCAAGCGGCGTTCATGTCGAACGCCAACACCTCGGTGGGCAGTCCCGCGGATTTGGCGACGCGCTGTGCGATGCCGGGAACCTTCCCGCCTGTCGAACTGCTGACCACGACCAGCGCCGCGATGTCGACGCGCTCGCCGTGCCGGGCCACCAGCGGTGCACACACCCGTGCGGCCACATCTTCCAGCGGCACTTCGGGATCCATCCACCATCGCGCAGCCACCCCGGTGCGCCGCCGGATCCACTCGTCGGTCAGGCCGATCGAGTCGAAGTAGTCGTTGGCGACGCGCTCTCCCGGTGTGTCGATGACGATGTCGACGATGCCTGCGGTCATGCCGAGCCGATCAGTTCTTTGAAGTAGCTCCCGATCTCCAACGGCGTCAAGCAGTCCGCGACGCGTTCCAAGTCAGCCTGCACGCCGAACTCCTTCTCGAGCGCCTGGCTGAGGTCGACGACATCGAGGGAATCCATGTCGAGGTCGTAGACCGGCTTGTCGAAATCGGAGACCTCGGCCGACGGCACCCGCCGCCGGATAATCGACAGCATCACTGAGTTCATTCGATCTTCTACGGGCGGCATCGCATCGCGCCTTTCACCTTCTTCGTGTTTCTCATGGTCGCTCGTCGAGCTTGTACAGAACCGAACCTGACGTGGTGATCGACCGCGCGGGTACGACGATCTCCGCTATGGTGCCGGGCTTTTCGGCGAGTAGGTCGACACTGCTCTTGTCGGTCTCCAGTACCGCGACGACGTCGCCGCGTTCGACGACGTCGCCTTCGGATACCAGCCACTCGACGACGAGCGCGTCGGTCAGTCCGTGGCCGAACTCCGGTACGCGGATGTCGATGCAATCGCTCAACCGCACATCTCCTCGATCGCGCTGACGATGTCGGAAACATCGATCAGGTAATCGTTTTCGTAGTCGGCAGGGGGATAAACCTGCCGCGGCGGCGCCAGGCGCCGCGGCGCCGCCTTCAGACGATGACCGCCGCGCTCGGCCACGGTGGCAACGACTTCGGCGCCGATTCCGCCGAACTTGACCGCTTCGTGCACCACGAGAAGGCGACCGGTCCTTGTCACCGATTCCAGCACCGTGTCGGTGTCCATCGGAGCGATCCAGCGCAGATCGATGACCTCGGCGTCGACCCTGTCGGCGAGCCGGTCGGCGGCCATGAGCACTTCTTCGAGAAGCGCGCCGAACCCGACCACCGTGATGTCGGATCCGCGCCGCACGATCCGTGCGCCGGCCGGTGAATCCGACTCCGTCCCGAGGCGAGGTTGCTGTTTGCGGTTGAAGTACAACCGCTTCGGTTCGAAGAAGATCACCGGCGATCCGAGGCCGCACGAGTACTTCAGCATCGCCGCGGCGTCGGCGGGGCACGACGGATAAGCGACGTGCAGTCCCGGTATGTGCGCAAACAACGCCTCGTTGGATTCACTGTGGTGCTCGACGGCGCGGATGCCGCCGCCGACCGGAACCCGGACGACGAGGTTCAGCGCGATCTGGTCGTTCCAGCGAGTCGTCATCCGGGCGGCCTGGGTGACGATTTGGTTCATGGCGAGATAGACGAAGCCGTCGAACTGGATCTCGCACACGGGTTTCAGCCCGCTCAACGCCATTCCGATCGCCTGACCGACGATGGCCGACTCGGCCAGGATCGCATCGCGAACCCGGCCCGCGCCGAAGCGGTTCTGCAAACCCTTGGTCACCCGGAACACGCCGCCGAGGCGGCCGATGTCCTGGCCGATCAACACCACGGACGGATCGTCTTCCATCAGGTCCGCGAGAGCCCCGTTCAGCGACTCCGCCAGGGACAGCGGTCTTGTCATGGTCACGTCGCGAACGCCTCCAAGAGCGCGCGGCGCGCCGCCCCGGCCTGCGCTTCGACGGTGGCGAGCCACTGATCGTCGACAACTCCGGCGGCGTAGAGCTTTTCGCGGTAGGCCGCGACGGGATCGTTAGTCTCGGCAACGGCCAACTCGTTCGGATCGCGATAGGTGCGGTGTGGGTCGGACGTGGTGTGGCCGCGGACGCGGGTGGCGCGCAACTCGATCAGCGCGGGCGCCTGCTCGGCTTCGACGTATCGTCGTGCGGTCAGGCAGGCGAGGTAGGTGTCGTCGGGATCGTCGGCGGCAATGGACCACGATCGAAGCCCGAAACCGTTGGCACGGTCGGCGATCGAGGTCGCCATCTGTTCGCGGCTGGGCTTGGAGATCGCCCACCCGTTGTTCTGGCAGATGAACAGCACCGCAGCGGATTCGACGGCGGCCAGGTTCATCGCCTCGGACATGTCGCCTTCACTGGTGGCGCCGTCGCCGATGTAGATGACCACGGTCTCGGGCATGTTCTGCAGCCGCCGGCCGATCGCATACCCCACCCCGTGCAGGGCCTGGGTCGCCAGCACCAGCGTGTAGGGAAAGAACCGGTGCCGGTGCGGATCCCACCCGCAGAACGTGCGGCCTGCCCACTGCGCCACCAACGAGACGCCGTCGATGCCGCGTTGCACAGCAACGGCGTGCTCCCGGTAGCTGGGGAAGATGACAGCCTCATCGCCGATCGCCGTCGCCGAGCCGACCTGTGCGGCTTCCTGGCCTCGGCATGGCAGCCACAAGTCGAGCGCACCCTGGTTCTGCAGCAGGCTCGCCTCGTCGTCGATTGCCCTGGCGACCAGCATGTATCGCAACATTGTTCGGCGTGTTTCGGCGTCGATGGAGGCCATCACATCAAGCTGGTGCATACCGGCCGACGGCCGCGTCGGCTCAGCCATTGTGCCAAGCCTCGTGTCGTTCGAGCGGCCCGGTACCGGTGATATCCACCTAACTAAGCTAACTGCTTTGCGGCGTTTCTATCGGCAGATGGGTTCCTCAGATTGTTCGGGAGCCTCCCGTGGGGCAGGACGAGAGGTCGCGAGGACAGATCCGGTGAGGATCAGCGCCAGCGCAGCGGTGTTCCACACGGTGAGCGGCTCGCCGAGCACGATCACCCCCGCCAGCAGCGCAACGGCGGGGTTGACGTAGGTGAACACCAGAGCCCGCGCCGCACCGACCTCGCGGATCAGGGCGAAGAACAGAATGAAGGCCAGGGAGGTGCAGATCACCGCGAGCGCGGCGAGCGCGACGAGCACTCGGGCAGAGGGCATCTCGGTCGGCCAACTCGCTGCAGCGGGCGTCGCGTACACCAGGGCCGCGAAGCCCAGACACGTTGCTGCCATCGGCAGCGAGGGCACATTAGACAGGTGGCGGGCGGCGATCAGCGGGGCGATCGCGTAGCAGGTGGCCACCATCAGCACCTCGATGACCGGCCAGGCGCTGCCGACGGCCAGGTGCGGACCGGCGAGCACGGCAACCCCGGCGAACCCGACGGCCAGGCCCGCGATGCGTCGAAACCCCAGCCGTTTCTCGCCGCCGGTGAACCGGTCGAGGATCGCGGCGATGATCGGCGACGCGGCGATCAGCAGACCCGTCATGGAACTCGTCAGGTGCCGCTCGGCATCCGACAGCAGAAACCACGCCGCGATGATCTCGAAGAACGCGAAGCCGAGCAGCGCTTTCCAGTGCTGGCGGATCATCGTCGGCAACGTGCGCGACACCGCGAGCGGAAGCAGAACCGCCGCACCCACCGCCGTCCTGGCGAACACCAGCACCGGCACGGAGACACCGTCGACGGCCACCTTGATCAGCAGGTATGGAATGCCCCAGATGATGCTCATCGCAGCGAACAACAACCATCCGCGCGAACTCACCAGACAAAGATACGGGGTCCTGTGGGGCGCCACCGCAGCCGGTGCGAGCCAGGCGGCACAATCGTCGGCGTGAAGCCCCGCAACGCCACGGTGGCGGCCGCGTTGGCCGCGATCGGTATCGAGCCGGACATCAAAATCCTCGGCGCGGACGCGAAGACGGCTGCCGCGGCCGCCGAACAGTTGGGCTGTGAGGTCGGCGCGATCGCCAACAGCTTGGTGTTCGAGTGCGATGGCAGCCCGCTGCTCGTGATGGCGAGCGGTGCGGGCCGAGTCGATACCGACCTGTTGGCGCGCGTTCTCGGCGCTGGCTCGGTGACAAAGGCGAGCCCGCAGATGGTGCGCAGCGCGACCGGTCAAAGCATCGGGGGAGTGGCGCCGACGGGCCACCCCCGCAAGCTGCGCACCGTCGTCGACGAGACGCTCGCCCGCTATCCGGTGGTGTGGACCGCGGCGGGCACCCCGGACTCGGTGATGCCGCTGTCCTACGAACAGCTGCTGAAAGTCACCGAAGGTGTTGCCGTGCAGGTCCGCTGACGCTATCGCGTCAGCTCGGCATACCGCATGACGTGGTGGTCGGTGGTGCCGAACTCGTACTGCATCGCGGTCAGCCTCTTGAAGTAGTGGCCGATCGCCAGTTCCTCGGTCATGCCCATGCCGCCGTGCAGTTGGACGGCCTGCTGACCGATGAAACGGGCCGCTCTGCCGACGGTCGCCTTGGCGGCCGACACCGATTTGGCGCGCACCGCGGGCTCATCCTCGAGATGGAGCACGGCCAGCAATACGGCCGCGGCTGCCTGCTCGAGTTCGATGTACATGTCGACCATGCGGTGGGCAAGGACTTGGAAACTGCTGATCGGCACTCCGAACTGCTGGCGCTGCTTGGAGTATTCGACCGTGTCCGCCAGAACTTTTCGCATGCATCCGACCGCCTCTGAGCACACCGCGGCCGCCCCCTCGTCGCGGGCCTGCTCAAGCGACGGCCACGCCTTGCCCGCCTCGCCGAGCAGGGCGTCGGCAGGCAATCGAACACCGTCGAGTTCCAGATCGGCGGCCCTGCGGTCATCGATGGTCCGGTATCCCCTCAGCGTGAGACCGCTGACTGCAGTGTCGAGACTGATCAAGAACAGTGACAGGCCTTCTGGGGTGCTGGCGGTCAGCAACAGATGCGTGGCCAAAGGAGCGCTCATCGCAACGGTCTTGCGGCCGTGGAGAATCCAACCGTCGCTGTCGCGTTCGGCGGTGGTCGCGACATCGCGCCAGCGGTCGCCGAACTCGGCCTCGGAAGCGGCGAGCGCGACGACCGCGGAACCTGAGACGATCTGGCCAAGCAGCGATGTCGCCTTCGCACCGCCCGCGCGGCGCAGCAACCCACCCGCGACGACCACCGTGTCGATGTAGGGTTCGATCACCAGGGCGTGACCGAGCGCCTCGGTGATGATCATGAGTTCGACTGGGCCGCCGCCGATTCCGCCGACATCCTCGGGAAGAGTGGCGCCGATAATGCCGAGCTCGGCGGCGAAGGCACGCCAGATCTCTGGCTGCCATCCCGCGCCGGTCTTGGCGGCCGATCGGCTCTCTTCGAGGTCATAGCGCGTGGAAAGAAACTTCGTCAGCCCGTCGCGCAGCAGCTCTTGTTCCTTGGTCAGGTTGAAGTCCATCTACAGCCCCAATGCTGCTTTGGCGAGGATATTGCGTTGAATTTCGTTGCTGCCGGCATAGATTGAGCCGGCGCGGTCATTGAAGTAGCGCACCGGTGCAACCGCCTGCCATGGCTCGCCGCTGACGTAACCGTCGGGTGGCGGCTCGAACTGGGTGACCGGACCCCCCGGCCTGGTGGCGTGGGGCTGATACGCGCGCCCGCGGGGGCCGGCCGCTTCGAGGGCCATCTCGGTCAGCGTTTGACTCAGTTCGGTGCTGATGACTTTGAGCATCGACGACGCCGCGCCGGGATTCTTTCCCGCCGAGACCGCCGCCAACACCTTGTACTCCAGGATCTCGAGCACTTCGGTGCGGATCCGCGCGTCGGCCAGCTTGCGGGCGAACGCCGGATCGTCGACGAGCCGACCGCCCTCGGGCCCCGGCATGTCTGCGGCCACCGTGGCGATCTCTTCGGCCATCACCTGCAGCGCCGGGGACGAGGCGCCGCCGCCGCGCTCGAACTCCAGCAGGTATTTCGCGACCGTCCAGCCGTCGTCGATCTCGCCGACGACGTTTGTCTTCGGCACCCGCACCTCGTCGAAGAAGACCTGGTTCTGGACCTCCTCGCCGGAGGTCATCACCAGCGGTCGGATCTGGATGCCCGGCGAGGCCATGTCGATGAGCAGGAACGTGATGCCCTGTTGCTTCTTCTCCTGCCGTGAGGTGCGCACCAACGCGAACATCCAGTTGGCTTCCCGCGCGTGCGTTGTCCAGATCTTGCTGCCGGTGCAGACCAGGTGATCGCCGTCGTCGACTGCGGCCATGGACAGCGACGCCAGATCTGAGCCCGCTTCGGGTTCGGAATAGCCCTGGCAGAAGAACACCTCGCCGGTGAGGATCCGCGGCAGGAAGTAGTCCTTCTGCGCCTGCGTGCCGTACGCAATGATCGCGTGAGCGACCATGCGAATCCCCATGGGAGACAAGGACGGTGCGCCCGCCAGCGTCGACTCGCGGCTGAAGATGTAATGCTGGGTGAGGCTCCAGTCGCAGCCGCCGTACTCGACCGGCCATGCGGGCGCGGCCCAACCGCGTTCGTGCAGGATCCGTTGCCACTGCATGCTGGCGTCGTGATCGGCGTACACGCTCGTCATCAGGCGACCGGCCGCCCGCAGCTCCGGTGTCAGCTTCTCGTCGAGAAAGGCGCGCACCTCGTCGCGGAACGCGATGTCGGCTTCCGACCACTGCAGGTCCATGGACTCCCCTTTGCTCGGTACGGCACATAGTAAACCTAGTTACTCAACTGAGGTAGGGCCGGGGCTGTCGGTGGGGGCCGCCGGAGGTCTAGCCTGAGCAGACGAAGGAGTGCCGTGGAGTATCGGATCGGCCCGCAGGACCGGAGGCGGTTCAAACGCTGCCGCCGGCAGTGGGATTTCGCGTCCCCGCTCCGGCGAAACCTCGAATTCGTCGATCCGCCCGTATTCTCCCCAACCGCAACGGCTTTGACGGACGCTCTCGCCGTCTACTACTACCCGGGAACGTGGGACTGGCAGCGCGACCTCAGACAATCGCTGGTGCAGAAGGCGGCGTACCGGTCGCTGGCGGACGCAGGCGCGCTGCGGGAACTGGGGCGCTGCTCCTCGTTCCTGACGTGCTACGACGCGTGGGCGGTCACGGTCGACGACTTCGCTCCGGTGAAGATTGGGCAGGACGTGTCGGCGCTGGTGCGTGATCCGGATGAGCCCGAACGCGGACTGACGACGCCGGACGGGTCTGGCGTCGTATACGCCTGCCGCGTCGACCTGCTTGCCGTGGACGCACGCGACGAGTATTGGGTGGTACGCCACGAACTGCGCTCCGAGCACTGGCGACCGATGACGGAGTTACTGCTCGACGAGGAGGCGCTCGCGGCCTGCTGGGCCTGGCAGCAGGACTACATCGGCATGGAGATGGCAGGAACGATCCACAACGAGATCCGTGTCGACGACACCAGGTCGCTGCCCGCGGACGACACGGCGACGGATGCGGCCGAGTCGGTCGCCCAGCACAGCGCCAGCGGCGGCGGACGGTCCATCCCGCAGCATGTCCGGATCTCGGCCCTTGCGGCGCGGCCAGACGACCGCGATCGTATCGAGCAGCGCACCGCGGGCCCGATTCGTCGCACCCGAATCCGCCGCAGTCGCGCCGAGATCGCCGCAGCGGGCCGGGCGATCGCCGTCGAGGCCATCGAGATGACCCGATCACCGGCCGTCTACCCGAGCCCGGGTGAGCACTGCGTCGAGTGCGAATTCACCAAGCCGTGCCAGGCCATGTTCGAGGGCGCGGACCCCGAAGCCCTGCTGGCTTCCGGGTTCCGTCGGCATTCCGCCGGCGAACGCAACCGGCCGCGCCTCGGTCAGGCCACGTGGGGTTTCGGCAGGGGAGCCGCGCCGCCAAATTGGTGAGCACCGGTGAGCTTCGGTCAGCATTGGTGAGCAAACCGCGGGAATTCGCACTACTAGCGGTTCAATTTCGTTGCCAGAATTGCATCGGCTATTTGTTGCATGCTCAATTACGGCGCTGGTCGTGCAATTTGACCCTCGAGAGTTGATGGCGGCAACGAAATATCTAATTGCTGAAATTGCCTCGTCCCTACCTGAACCGGCCGCGCGGCCGACAGGAATGGCAATTGTCAGCGCACGGGCGCGGCAGAGAACTGCACCGGGATTCGCCGCTGGGCCAACAACGCCTCCATGGCGTCGCCTGCCACCGGCCGGGACAGCAGGAAACCCTGCGCCCGGTAGCACCCGTGCCGCAGCAGTGTCAGCGCGGCCTCTTCCGTCTCGACGCCCTCGGCGACCAGCTCCAGCCCGAACGACTCGGCCAGCGCGATGACGGCGCGGACGATGGCGAGATCGCCTTGATTTGTGCCGAGCTCGCGGACGAAGCTCTTGTCGATCTTGAGGGTGTCCACCGGCAGGGATTTGAGGTGAGACAGCACGCTGTAGCCGGTGCCGAAGTCGTCGATGGCGATCTGGACGCCGGCCTCCTTCAGCCCCGCCAGCGTGATCCTGGTGGTTTCGATGTCCTGTACGACGACACTTTCGGTGATCTCCAAGCACACCGAGCCGCGGTCGAGCCCGAATTCCTCGATGGTGTCGGCGACCGTCTTGACGAAGCCCTCGGTCACCAGCTGCACCGGTGAGACGTTGAGCCGCAGCACCGCGTCATCGCCGATGCCTTTGGACCGCCACGTGCGGAACTCGGCGCAGGCGGCGCGCATCACCCAGCGGCCCAGCTCGCCGGCGAAGTTGATCGACTCGGCCACGCCGATGAAGGCGTTGGGGGAGAGCAGGCCCCGCGTCGGGTGCTGCCACCGCACCAGCGCCTCGAACGCCAGGATCTCGCCGGTACGCATGTCGACTTCCGGCAGGTAGTGCAGGACCAGGGCGCCGTTCTCGATCGCGCTCTGCAGGTGCAGTTCGATGTCGTTGCGAAACCCGCCCTTCAGCGACATGTCGTCGGAGAACACCGCGATCTTGTTCCCGCCTGCGCTCTTGGCGGCAAGGAGGGCCTGGTCGGCGCGGCGCAGGAGGTCCGAGGTGGTGTCGCGGCCCGGAACACCCAATGCGACGCCGATGCTGACCGTGCGGGTCAGCATCTCGCCGTCGATGGACACCCGCTCCCGCAGCATCATCTGCAGCCGATGGGCCAACGCCTCGGCTTCGTCGGCGGTCATCGGCGAGTCCGGCACGACGACGAACTCGTCGCCGCCGAGGCGCGCGATCAGGTTCGGCCCTTCGGCGCCCTCGCGGAGACGTTTGGCGAAGACCCGGATGAACCAGTCGCCGGCGGTATGGCCCAGGTAGTCGTTGATCGCCTTGAGCCGGTCGAGGTCCAGGAACAGGGCCGACACCGGGCCCGCCTGCCCGGGCGCCAGCCGCTGATCCAGGTGCGCGATCAGCGCTCGACGGTTGTTCAGCCCGGTCAGGTCGTCGTGTTCGGCCAGGAAACGCAACTGGTCCTCGGCCGCGATGCGCGCCTGCAACTGCGCGAACAGCGATGCGATGGCCTTGAGGGCGTTGAGCTCTTCGGGCGTCCACTCCCTGTCGCCGAACTTCACGAAACCGAGGCATCCCGTGGTCACGTCGCCGGACAGCATCGGGACCACCGCCATTGTCACCCCGGGGATGTTGCGGGCTTCTTCGATCCTGCGTTGGTAGTCGTCGGTGGCGGGTTCGGGCCGGAACACCAGGATCTCTTTGGCGTTCTCGGCGGCGGCGAAGACCGGATCGGCGTCGGCGAAGTAGACCAGCGCAAGCGGGTCCGGGTCGGGGATGTCGGTGCGGACCGGCCACTCGGCGATCAGTTTGGTTGCGTGGATGTTGTGGTCGTTGTGGCGCAGAAAGCTGACGTCGACGCCGAAGTGGCCGACGAGCTCAGCCAAAACACGCTGACTGACCGCGGCATTGGTCGCCGCGTTCACCGCCATCAGCTGCGTCGCGACGGCGGTGACGACTTCGTCCAAGGTACGAGCCACGTTTGCTCCGGGTTGTGCTGTTATGCCAAGAGAGTACTGGTAGGAGCTGGCCTACGCCGACTCCTCACCGACGTGGCGGGTGCCGAAGCGAACCGCAGGACCAGCGCCAGCGACTCGCCGGCAGACGTGGCCAAGAGATTGCGGAACCGTTGCTGCAGCTCATGCAGAGCCGACGCGTACGGGGCGGAGAGCTTTTCAAGGTCGGCGCGATCGTGGGCGTAGAGGAACACCGGCGAGATCGGCTGGACCGCCAGGCCCGCTTGCTGTGCCAAGATCCACACGGCTTCGACCGCCGAACCGCCCCGCGCGTAGTCGGTCAGTGCCTGGCCCTGTACCGAGATGACCGCGACACAGCCGCCCGCTTGGACGCGCTCGCGGGTGTCGGTACCCAGCGCGGTGCCCGCGTCCCACGCTGCGAGGTGGGCCATCACGTCGCCGCGCCGGAGCACGTCGAGCTTCATCAGGTCGGCGGGTTTGAGCTCCAAGCTGTTGACGTCGATGCCGTCGTCCTGGTTCGGTTCGCCGGGCCATCGGACCTCAGAGATCATCTCGGCGTGCAGATGCGGTGTGAGATAGCGGATGCGGTCACTTTCGGCGAGGATGTTCGCCACGTCTGCGACAACCGTTGGTTCAGTGAGCAGATGCAGGCACGCACCTTCCCGTTGCGCGGCCGCATGCAGGGCCGCCACCGCGTCGTCGGGAAGGTCGTCGGGAAGCGAAACCCGTTTGCCCCGATGGCGATTGGTCTCCCTGGCGAGCATCGCCTCGTACAGCCGGGCCAGCTCGGCATCGGTGACGTCGCCCAGCCGAAGCACGGCGCGCAACGGGGTTCGCTCGTCGCCGGCTTCGAAGCGCAGCGGTCCGAGGATGCCGCCCGCGGCCGCGGCCACCCGGGCGTTGAACGCGGCCGCGCCGACCGCGACGGCGCTGGCCCGGTAGCTCACATCCATCGTCGAGGTGTATTCGGGCGCCAGCGCGATGGTGACCGCGTGGTCGCTCAGCGATACCTGCCAGGGTTGCATGTTTCCGCCCGATGGAGCGCGAACCGCCGCGGTGATGACTCGCCCGACGGCGTCTTGTGGCCCCGGCTCGGTCGGCTCAGGGTGTGCTCGTTCGGAGGACGGCCGGTGCGCCGGGGGCTCGGTGATCGCGTCGAGGTCCTGCGCGATGTCGGCGCGGATCCTGCCCGAGGAGAGTTCCTCGCCAAGGCCGATCCTTCGCACGGCCTCGGCCACCAGCGCTGCGCCCTGGGCGATATCGGGAACGAGCTGTGGCCAGGTGGACAGGCTGGTACCCACCTCGACCAGGGAAGCCGCCATCCGCGGCGACAGGTGCGCGCCTTCCATCATGCGGAGCGCGTAGGGCACCTTGTCTTCGCTCGACAGGCCCGAAAGCGCGGCGAAATCGACGTCGCCCAGCAGGCCGTGCAGCACCGGCCGGTGCGGCTCGAGGTCGAAGCGCTCGACGTCCAACGTGCCGCGGTCGCCGGTGGCCATCAGCACCGGGATGCGGCGGGCCCGCGCAGCCTGCCGAATGAGCACCTTGGCGTCCAGCGAGTCGCACACCTCGACGACGATGTCGAGCCCTTCGAGGAAGCCGTCGACCGAGTTGGTGGTGATTCCGCGGTCGAGGACTTCCACGGGCAGGTACGGGTCGAGTTCGGCGATCCGGCGGGCGGCGAGTGTGGCCTTGTTCAAGCCGAGGTCGAAGACGGTGGCCGGGACCCGGTTCAGGTTGGACAACTCGAGTTCGTCGAAATCGGTCAGCCGCAGCCGGCCGCACAACCCCTCCTGCGCGAGGATGTGCGCAATGGCGTGGCCGACGCTGAGCCCGATGACGCCGACGCGCAGGCGCGAAAGTCGCTGCTGCTCGGCCGCGGTGATCAGATTGCGGTTGCGATCGAGCCGGACCGCGCGGAATCCGCGGGGGCCGAGGATGCTCACCGCGGCGCGGCGCCACGGGTAATAGGCCCAGTGCCTGGGTTCGGATATGACGTCGGGATGGGGAGCCGGGCGCAGGGCGGCCAGTTCGGCGCGCTGCGCGGGCCAGTTGTCCAGGAATTCGATTGTGGGGTCGGCGCGCAGCTCCTCGAGCACTCGTTGGTCGTGCGGTTGCGTCTCAAGCAGGATCGTCGGGCTGTGCTGATCTGCTCCAGCTGGCGTCACAGGCCGCTTCCGAGTGCTCTGGCATCGACGTGGTCGAGCTGGCGCGACAGGATTGCCATCTCGTTGAAGATCTTTGAAACCTGCTTGGCGTCAGCATGATTGGTGAAGGTGCCGCGGTCCCACCAAATCATCTTCGTACGATAGCGCTCGTCGGGGTACGGCGTGGCGGGAATCTTCGTCGCGACCACCCCGCCGGAGTTGCGCCAGCGGTTGAGCACGTGCGCTCCCGCCGTGGCCACCACGAACTGGGCATCCAGCAGCGCCATCGTCGGGAACGGCGTACGGGCCAGGGTGTCGCTGAGCGATCGGCTCCGTCCCGCGTCGTCGGACATCCACGCGGTCTTCATCTCCACGACGCCGAAGGGCAGGCGGTCGGTCAGCATCTTGCGCACCGCGCTCAGGCCGGGCTGATCGGCCCATTCTTCAATCGCATGCGACTCCTCGGCCGACTCCAACGGGCCCTTGGCGCGGATGCCGCCCAGCACCTTTCCGCGGTCGTTCACCGCGACATGGAACAGCTGCGTGTTGGCCTCGTCCAGCAGTGAGTCCATGTCGAGGGCGCGTTCGATCCCATGCTTGTGGTAGGTCCGGACCGCGCCATCGACAAAGTCTTCCCACAGCCCCGGATCAGCGGCCGGCGTGGAAACCACGATGGTGCAACCAGTGTCGGAATCGAACCAACTGATGCCCTCGTCGAGTGGGACGCTGTAATCCGGACGGTGGGTGCTCAGCGCAGGAACTTTCATTTTTGTCCCATCGTTAGGGCAACGGCGACCGGAATCGCGGCAAAGTCGCGGTTGCCAGCGGCGTATTCACATGCGGTCTATATGAATACCCAGACTTTGAGTATTGCTCGTCAAGACTCCGTTATTCCAGCTAGCGGGGCGATCTTGTCCGGGCAATATTTGATTGTCGAACCCGCTTGTTTGCGGAATTCCCACATCTGAATTGCTCAGCAATCGTCGCATGCGTCAATAACCGCAGATGAGCGCATGTTATCCGCCAATTTGGCGAACAAAGTTATAAAACTGACACCAGAAATTAACGTTGCCGTAAAGTGCGCTCGATCTTGTAGCCAGCGTGCTCGACAGCGAGGCGGAGGGCGCGACGCAGCCGGTCTAGCAAGGTTTCGACCTTTCCAGCTTAGTCCGTCGCCCCCTGTTCGCTGGAATGAGACCCTGATTACGGGAAGTTAGCGGGCCGATCAGGGAAGGTTGAGCGATGGCCACCCGAACGGATGTCGGCGCCGACGCCGACGGATATCCAGCACCGAGCCGCGGGCCTTTGCCGACCAAGGATGTCGGGCGGCTGCTGCTGCGATGTGCGGACCGCCCGGGGCTGGTTGCAGCGGTCAGCGGTTTCCTGGCCGCGGCCGGAGCGAACATCGTTTCGCTGGATCAACACGCCACCGAACCGTCAGGCGGCACCTTCATGCAGCGCACGATCTTTCACCTGCCCGGCCTTCCCGCCGCCCGCGACGCACTCGAACGCGATTTCGCCGAGCAGGTCGCTAGCCGCTTTGACATGGACTTTCGGCTCAGCGAAGCGGCCAAGCCCAAACGCGTTGCGATCATGGCCTCCAAGGAGGACCACTGCCTGCTGGACCTGCTGTGGCGCAACCGTCGCGGCGAGCTGGACATGACGGTGTCCATGGTGATTTCCAATCACGCCGACCTCGCCGACCAAGTACGCCCGTTCGGTGTGCCATTCATACATGTCCCCGCGACGAAAGAAACCAGGGCAGAAGCCGAACGTCGCCAACTCGAACTGCTGCGCGGCAACGTCGATCTGGTCGTGCTGGCCCGCTACATGCAAGTCCTCACCCCGGACTTCCTGGTGAACGTCGGCGCACCGTTGATCAACATCCATCATTCGTTCCTGCCCGCCTTCATCGGCGCGGCGCCGTACCGGCGTGCCAAGGAACGCGGGGTCAAACTCGTCGGCGCGACGGCACACTACGTCACCGAAGAACTCGACGACGGGCCGATCATCGAGCAAGACGTCGTTCGCGTCGATCATCGGCACACCGTCGAGGACCTCACTCGGCTCGGCGCCGACGTCGAGCGAGTGGTGTTGTCGCGCGCGGTGCTGTGGCACTGCCAGGACCGAATCATTCGGTACGGCAATCAGACCGTGGTGTTTTAGTTGGTGCTTTATGGGGCTTCAGTACTGGCTGGAGCCCTGGTCCACCGATATCGCCTGCGCGGTGACCAACCGCGATTCGTCGCTGGCCAGCCAGCACACCGCGTCGGCAATGTCTTCGGGGTTCGCCACCCAGCTCGGGAGAAACGGGGTGAGCATGTTCATCAGGTTCTGGTTGCCGTAGGACTCGGCGGCCTTGGCGATCGCGGCCACCATTTGCTCCGACCCCATTTCGGTGACGACAGGCCCAGGGTGCACACTGTTGACGCGGATGGCGTGCTTACCCAGTTCGGCGGCGAAGGCCCGCGCCATTCCAGTCACCGCATGCTTGCTCGCGGTGTAGTGAATCATGAACGGCTGCAACTTGATTCCCGCCGCCGAGCCGATCAGGATGATCGACCCTCCGCGGCCGCCGTCGATGATCTTCTGCGCGCCTGCCATCACGGTGTTCCACGTGCCGATGACGTTGATGTCGATCACGTCGCGGAAGTCTTGCGGCGTTATCTCGTTCCACGCCGCGGGGGCCGTGATCCCCGCGTTGGCGACGATGATGTCGAGGCGTCCCAGCTCCGCAACCCCGTCGTCGACCGCCTTGCGCAGCCCGTCGAGGTCTCTGGTGTCGACAGCGGAGGCGATGATCCGCCGACCGGTTGCTTCCACCATCCGAACGGTTTCAGCGAGGTCTTCCGGCGTCGCGCTTGGATACGGGGCGCACGGCGGCAACGTGTCGGCGAGGTCGATCGCCATGATGTCTGCGCCCTCGTTGGCCATCCGGACGGCGTGCGCCCGGCCCTGGCCCCTGGCCGCTCCGGTGATGAAAGCGACTCTGTCGGAGAGCCTTTCGCTCATGCCTGTGCCCCTTTGCCTGGCTGTGCCCCTTTGACGAGGTTGCCGCCGATGATCAGCCGCTGGATTTCACTGGTGCCTTCGTACAGTCGCAGGAGGCGCACGTCGCGGTAGATGCGCTCCACCGGCACCTCGCGCATGTAGCCGGTGCCGCCGTGGATCTGGACCGCGAGATCGGCGACTTTGGCCGCCATTTCGGTGCAGAACAGCTTGGCCGCCGACGGCGCGATTCTGCGGTCTTCCCCGGACAGCCAGCGTGCTGCGGTGTCGCGGACCAGGGCGCGGCCCGCGAGCACACCGGTCTGTTGATCGGCAAGCATCGCCTGAACGAGTTGGAATTTGCCGATCGGCGTGCCGCCCTGCGTGGCACTGGCGGCGTAGGCGACAGATTCGTCGAGCGCGCGTTGGGCGATGCCCACCGCGAGTGCGGCGATGTGCACTCGGCCGCGGGCCAATGACGTCATCGCCGCCCGGTAGCCGATGTCCTCGCTGCCGCCGATCAACGCGCCGGCCGGAACGCGCACGTCGGTGAAACTGACGTCGGCCGTCCATGCGCCTTCCTGACCCATCTTCGCGTCCTTGGCGCCGACCCGAACGCCCTCGGTGTCCGCCGGCACCAGGAAGACCGCGATGCCGGGCCCCGCGTCGTCGGCCGGGCGGCTGCGTGCGAAGACGATGAACAGGTCGGCGATCGGGGCGTTGGTGATGAAGCGCTTGTCGCCGTTGATGATCCAGTCCGCATCGTCGCCGGAGCCGTCGCGAACGGCTCTGGTGCGCAGGCCCGATGGATTCGATCCGGCGCCGGGCTCGGTGAGCGCGAAGGAGGCCACCACCTCGCCGCTGGCCATCCGCTCGAGCCACTGGGCTTTCTGTTCGTCGGTGCCGAAGCCGACGAGCACCTGGCCGGCGATGCCGTTGTTGGTGCCGAACAGCGACCGCAGCGCCAGCGAGGTGTACCCGAGTTCCATGGCCAGCTCGACGTCTTGCGCGAGGTTCAGGCCGAGCCCGCCCCACTGCTGGGGGATGGCGTATCCGAACAGGCCCATCTTCTCGGCTTGTTCGCGAAGGTCGTCGGGAACGCGGTCCTCGGCGAGGATCTCTTGTTCGCGCGGGACGACGGCGGTGCGGACGAACTGACGAGTCTGGGCCAGGATCTCGGCGAAATCGTCGTCGCCGACTTCGGCGGTGGTCATCTGAGGTGCTCCTGTCGATGTGGTGCCCCGGTGGCCGTGCGAAATCATATATGAAATATGATGTGGTCCTGATTTGGGGTCGTGCTCCCGGGCGCGACCGCAACACCGGACGGACGGAGTGATCAGTTGTCATTGCTGACAGATCAGACAGCGGTCGTCACCGGCGGCGCGCAGGGTTTGGGTTACGCAATCGCCGAACGCTTCATCGCCGAAGGCGCACGAGTGGTGATTGGCGATCTGGACCTCGGCGCGACCCAGGCGGCCGCCAAACAGCTCGGGTCGGACGCATTGGCGGTGCGCTGCGATGTGACCAAGGCCGATGAGATCGACGCGCTGATCGCCGCGGCCGTCGAGCATTTCGGCGGCCTCGACATCATGGTCAACAACGCGGGCATCACCCGTGACGCGACCCTTCGCAAGATGACCGAGCAACAGTTCGACGAGGTCATCGCCGTGCACCTGAAGGGCACCTGGAACGGCACCAAGGCGGCCGCGGCGATCATGCGCGAGAACAAACGCGGCGCGATCGTGAACATGTCGTCGATCTCGGGCAAGGTCGGCCTCGTCGGCCAGACCAATTACTCGGCCGCCAAGGCGGGCATCGTCGGGCTGACCAAGGCCGCCGCCAAGGAGCTCGCGCATCTCGGGGTGCGGGTCAACGCGATTCAGCCGGGCCTGATCAGGTCAGCGATGACAGAGGCCATGCCGCAACGTATTTGGGACCAGAAGCTGGCCGAGGTGCCGATGGGCCGCGCGGGTGAGCCCGAAGAGGTCGCCAAGGTCGCGCTGTTCCTCGCCAGCGATCTGTCGTCGTACATGACGGGAACCGTCCTCGAGGTGACCGGTGGGAGGTACATATGAGCCGGTTTCCGGGAAAGCGCCGCGCCGAGACCAACGAAATGGCGCGTGTTACTCGAACTTTTGCGCCCATGTGTCCGTTTCGGCGAAAGGGGAACCATGCGTGAGGCCGTGATCTGTGAGCCCGTGCGCACTCCGATCGGCCGCTACGGCGGCATGTTCAAGTCGCTGACCGCCGTCGAACTCGGCGTGACCGCCCTCAAGGGCCTGCTGGACCGCACCGGGATCGCGCCCGAGGCGATCGACGACGTCATCCTCGGCCACTGCTATCCCAACAGCGAGGCGCCCGCCATCGGCAGAGTCGTCGCGCTGGACGCGGGCCTGCCGATCGCCGTGCCCGGCATGCAGATCGACCGGCGCTGCGGGTCCGGCCTGCAGTCGGTCATCCAGGCGTGCCTGCAGGTCGCCACGGCCAACAGCGACGTCGTCGTTGCGGGCGGCGCCGAGAGCATGAGCAACGTCGCCTTCTATTCGACCGATATGCGTTGGGGCGGTGCGCGTACCGGTGTGAGGATCCACGACGGGCTGGCGCGCGGCCGCACCACCGCAGGCGGCAAGCATTATCCGGTGCCCGGCGGAATGCTCGAGACTGCTGAGAACCTCCGCCGCAGATACGGCATCTCGCGACAGGAGCAGGACGAGTTGGCGGTCGCGTCGCATCAGCGGGCGGTGGCCGCGCAGAAGAACGGCGTACTGGCCGAGGAGATCATCCCGGTGACGGTACGCGCCCGCGCAGGCGACGAGGTCATCGACACGGACGAGCATCCGCGCGCCGATACCTCGACGGAGTCACTGGCCAAGCTGAACCGGTTCTTTTGCAATCGGATCCGGACGCCACCGTGACGGCAGGCAACTCCAGCGGGCAGAACGACGCCGCGTCGATGTGCATCGTGACGACGCCCGAGAAAGCCGAATCGCTCGGGCTGCGTCCACTGGTGCGGATGGTCTCGTGGGGCGTCGCCGGTGTCGCACCGGACATCATGGGCATCGGGCCGGTGCCCGCGACGGAGGTTGCGCTGGCCCGGGCGGGGCTGCTGCTGAGCGATATCGACCTGATCGAACTCAACGAGGCCTTCGCCGCGCAGGCGCTGGCCGTGATGCGGGAATGGAATTTCACCGCAGCCGACCGCGAGCGCACGAACGTGCACGGCTCCGGCATCTCGCTCGGCCATCCCGTCGGCGCCACCGGCGGGCGGATGCTGGCGACGCTGGCGCGCGAATTGCATCGGCGTGACGCGCGCTACGGACTGGAAACCATGTGTATCGGCGGCGGGCAGGGACTGGCCGCGGTGTTCGAGAGGGTATGAGCGTGACCAGAATCGCGCAGACGCTGGGGCTGACCGAGTTTCAGTCCGAAATCATCGCCAATGTACGGCAATTCGTCGACAAGGAGATCATCCCGCACGCCCAGGAACTCGAGCACGCGGACGCCTACCCGCAGGGCATCGTCGACCAGATGCGCGAAATGGGCCTGTTCGGCCTGATGATCCCGGAGGAGTACGGCGGGCTCGGCGAGTCGCTGCTGACCTACGCGTTGTGCGTGGAGGAGCTGGCCCGCGGATGGATGAGCATATCCGGGGTGATCAACACGCACTTCATCGTCGCCTACATGCTGCGTCAGCACGGGACCGACGAGCAGAAGCAGCGCTTCCTGCCGCGCATGGCCACCGGCGAGACGCGGGGCGCGTTCTCGATGTCAGAGCCGGAGTTGGGCTCTGACGTCGCCGCGATCCGCACCAGGGCCAAGCGCAATGACGACGGCACCTACACGATCGACGGCCAGAAGATGTGGCTGACCAACGGCGGCAGCTCGACGCTGGTGGCCGTGCTGGTGCGAACCGACGAAGGCGCCGAGAAGCCGCACCGCAATCTCACCGCCTTCCTCGTCGAAAAGTCAACGGGCTTCGGTGAAGTCGCGCCGGGACTGACGATTCCCGGCAAGATCGACAAGCTCGGCTACAAGGGAATCGACACCACCGAGCTGATTTTCGACGGGTACGTCGCCAAGGCCGAGGAGATTTTGGGGGAGGCGCCCGGGCAGGGCTTTTTCCAGATGATGGACGGCATCGAGGTCGGCCGGGTCAACGTGTCGGCGCGGGCCTGCGGCGTCGGGATCCGCGCCTTCGAACTGGCGATACGGTATGCCCAGCAGCGGCACACGTTCGGCAAGCCGATCGCCGAACACCAGGCGATTGCGTTCCAGCTCGCCGAGATGGCGACGAAAGTCGAAGCGGCGCATCTGATGATGGTTAACGCCGCCCGGCTGAAGGACTCCGGCGAACGCAACGACGTCGCCGCGGGCATGGCCAAGTACCTCGCGAGTGAGTTCTGCTCGGAGGTGACCCAACAGAGCTTCCGCATCCACGGCGGCTACGGGTACTCCAAGGAGTACGAGATCGAGCGCCTGATGCGCGACGCGCCGTTCCTGTTGATCGGCGAGGGCACCAGCGAGATCCAGAAGAACATCATCAGCAAGCGGCTGCTTGCCGACTACCGGATCTGACCGTGGTAGCGCCGGAATTCGCTACGCGGCCACAGCTTTCCGAAGCGGTGGCGCGGTTTGTGCGCAACCGTATCTTTGACGGCACGTACGCCGCGGGCGAGTACGTGCGGCTCGATCAGCTGGCGGCCGAGTTGGGCATCAGCGTCACGCCGGTGCGCGAGGCGTTGTTTCAGTTGCGGGCCGAAGGGCTGATGGACCAGCAGCCGCATCGCGGCTTCGTGGTGCTGCCGGTGACCCGGCGTGACATCACCGACGTGTCCAACGTGCAGGCCCACATCGGCGGCGAGCTGGCGGCGCGGGCCGCGGCCAACATCACCGACGAGCAGGTGCGCGAACTGGAGTCGATACAGTCGCAACTCGAGGCCGCATACGCCAGCGGCGACCACGAACGCGCGGTCCGGCTCAACCACGATTTCCACCGGGCGATCAATGTCGCGGCCGACTCGCCGAAGCTGGCCCAGCTGATGTCGCAGATCACCCGCTACGCGCCCGAATCGGTGTTCCCCGTCGTCGAGGGCTGGCCGAAGCGCTCGATGAAGGACCATCGGCGGGTGGTAGCGGCGTTGGCCAAACGCGACGCCGAGCAAGCCCGCGCGGCGATGTCGGAGCATCTGTCCGCCGGTGCGGGCCCGTTGATCAACCACCTCAAGCAGCGCGGCGTCGTCACCTAGCGGTCGGTCGGGCGCGCACCCCGTCCCGCGAGGTCACCCCTTCCCGCGAGCAGACGCTTGTGCCCGCAAAAGCCCAAGGAAAGGACGGACATTAGCGTCTGCTCGCCGGGGAAGGTCAGCGGGTCTCGTCGCGCCAGGCGATCAGATCCTTCAATTCCGAGAAGTCATATCCGTCGTCGGTGGGGTGTATCTCGGTGGTGAACAACGTGACCCCTTCGTCGAGGAAGGCGTCGGCGGTTTTGCGTCCTGTCCAGTGCACCGAGCGCTCGATCTCCTTCTCGTCGCGGCCGGCTTGCGCCGCGAGTTCCTTGAGAATCGCGTTCTTGCGCCGGTATTCGTCCACACTTGCGAAGGTGTGCCAGATGTCGGCATGCCTGACAACCAGCGGCAGCGTGCGCTTGACGCCGATACCGCCGATGAGAACCGGAATGTCATGCACGGGCGGCGGCACCAGCTGCGCGAGCCGTTGTTCGATGCGAGGCAGGCTGGCCTCAAAATGGTCCATCCGCGACTTCATGGTGCCGTATTCGTATCCGTATGTCAGGTAATCCTTCTCGTACCAACCCGCGCCGAGGCCGAGGATCAGTCGGCCGCCGCTGATGTGGTCGACGGTGCGCGCCATGTCGGCCAGCAGGTCGGGATTGCGATAGCCGACACCCGTGACGAGTAACCCGATCTCGGCCCGCTCGGTGATCTCTGCCCACGAGGCGAGCGCAGTCCAGCCCTCGAAGTTGTTGACGTCGGGTTGCTCGGGCAACAGGATCGGGCCGTTTTCCGTC
Source organism: Mycolicibacterium agri (assembly GCF_002553505.1). Lineage (GTDB taxonomy): Bacteria > Actinomycetota > Actinomycetes > Mycobacteriales > Mycobacteriaceae > Mycobacterium > Mycobacterium agri. Next base: position 70,219 of record NZ_PDCP01000005.1, read on the forward strand.
GGCTCGACGAACGGTCTGTGGAAGTGGTCGTAGCCGAACATGGCGTCGGCGCCGAGTTCTTCAGAATTGATGACCGCCTCGCGCCAGCTGCGGTAGTCCGGTGTTCCGCCCGGCCAGAGCTGGACGCCAACCCGAATCTGAGTCATTAATTCCTCCTTCGTCAACGACGCCGATGTGCGCCCGTCGACGGACTCAACGCGATCCGGCGCCGGTTAATGCCTTGACCGATCGCATCCGCTGATGGCGGCGATAAGAAGAACCGTCTGCGCTCAAGCGGCGCTGGCGAGTGCAGCTGGGGAGGATGCTCAATACGAGCAAGGTTGGGCAAGCAGGAGGCATTCAGATGAGCACACCACTGGCCGGGTCGAGGGCACTGATCACGGGGGCGACATCCGGTATCGGCAAGGCCATCGCCGTGGCGCTAGCCGGCCTCGGAGCACAGGTGATCGCACATGGGCGCGATGCCGACCGTGGAGCCCAGACCGTCGAGGCGATCGAAAAACGCGGCGGAAAGGCGAGATTCATAGCGGCCGACCTCACCGAGCCGGACAGCGTCCGTCGCCTCGCCGCTGAAGCAGGCCCGGTCGACATCCTGGTCAACAACGCCGGCATCTACGAGTTCGGCGCCACGCCCGACACCGACGACAAGACCTTCGACCGGCACGTCAACATCAACCTTCGCGCGCCATACATCCTGGCGCAGCAACTGATTCCGCCGATGGCTGCGCGCGGCACTGGGGTGGTGGTGAACCTGAGCACACTGGCGGCATCGGTGCCCGCGCGACAGGCAGGCATTTACGGCGCAACCAAGGCCGGCCTCGAACTGCTGACCCGGGTCTGGGCAGATGAATTCGGTCGCTCGGGGGTGCGGGTCAACGCGGTTGCGGCCGGTCCAACGGAAACGCCTGGAACGGCCGTCACGCCCGGCCTAGCCGAAGGACTTGCGACGACGACGGCGCTCGGCAGGGTGGCCAGTGCCGAAGAGATCGCCAACGTCGTGGCGTTCCTCGTCACGCCGGCCGCAAGTTATGTCAACGGCGCCGTCGTCGCGGTCACCGGCGGACAACTCGCGATTGCGCCTTGACCGGTCGATCAGACGTCGGCGACGTCGAAGGCATTGATCAGGTGGGCGACGTCGCGGCGGCGAGAATCCGCAGGCCACACCACCCAGGTCCGACGCACCAGGGGATTGCCCCGCAGCGGTGACCAACTGACGCCGTCGGGAAGGGGCTGCTCCCAATTTGGCGGCGCCAGAGCGAAGGCGTTGGCCCCGCTGACGCCGACGAGCTTGACCGTCGCGATCAGATCCTGGTGGGCGTAATGCGACGGTTCGGCATCCACGCCGTGCGCGCGGAACGTGGCCGTCAATTCGTCGTGCCATGCGGGTGAGCCCGCGCGTGGGAAACCGATCCACTCCAGTCCAGCCAACGCTTCCAGAGCGATCGCGCCGTTCTTGGCGAGCGTGTTGGCCACATCGGTGGCGACGAGGACTCCGAGGCTTTCCCGGACCACGAGCATCGCGTCGAACTCGGCGGCAGAAGCGGGCAACTCCCGGACCAGTCCGACGTCGAGTTCGTCGTCGCGCAGCGCGTTGAACTGCGCGGCCGTGGACAGATGGCGGGCGACGACACGGCCCTCGGGATAGTCGCGCGCGAATCTGGCAAGCGTCGTCGGCAACAGCGCAGCAGGAAGTTCCAGCGGGACGCCGAGACGGACGACGCCGGTGCCCTCGGTGGTGTAGTCCGCCATCGTCCGCACGGCTTGCGCGTAGCGGGCGAGCACGCTTCGCGCCTCCGCCAAGAACGTCTTGCCGGCCGCGGTGGGACGCACACCGGCACTACTACGTACCAATAGCTTGACACCGAGTTCGCGCTCGAGATTACTGATGGTTTGAGAGAGGGCGGACTGGCTCACGTGAAGGCGACGGGCCGCCGCGGACATCCCGCCCTCTTCGACGACCGCGACAAAACCCCTGAGTTCTCGCAGCTCCATGACCGTGGCTGGGCCGGCTCGTCCGGCCCTATCACCTCACCTTATCGCCCCCATCGCCGATGGCTGTAGTCGGCCGCGATGACCTCTGGGGTGTCGAGTGTTCACTTTCGCAGCGGCATCAGCCGCACAGGCAAGAAAGGAAACGACTATGACAACTCCTCGAAACGCGGCGGTGCGCCGGCTTGCCGATATCTCCACTGTCGACGCTGTCGCCTCCGTGCTGGCCCGCTACGGGCTGGTCATCGTCATCGGTTGGATCGGCGTTTTGAAGTTCATGAATTTCGAGGCGCACCAGATACAACCGTTGGTCGCCAACAGCCCGTTCATGGGATGGCTGTATTCCATCTTCTCGGTCAACGTGTTCTCGGCGCTGTTGGGCGTCTTCGAAGTGACTGCGGCGGTACTGCTTGCCGTCAAGCCGCTCGCGCCCAAAGTGTCGATCGTGGGCAGCCTGATGGCCATCGTGTTGTTCGTCGCGACCGTCAGCTTCCTCTTCACCACACCGGGCGTCAGTGAGCCTGCCGGTGGCGGGTTTCCAGCGCTGTCGCTCACGGGTGAGTTCCTGCTGAAGGACATCCCGCTGCTGGGCCTGTCGTTCTGGACGCTGGCAGACGCCATGCGCGCTAGTTGACCTTCCCGCCGCGCTGACTTTCCCCGCTCGCGAGGGAAAGGGAAAGTGGGTCAGGCCCGGCGGACCTGGTGTTCCAGCATCGCCCGCAAAGCCCTGATGTCGGGCTTGCCGGTTCCGCCGCGGGGTATGGCGTCGTCGGAGTCGACGAGCAGCCACACGGTGGGGACTTTGAAGGCGCTCAGCCGTTTTCGCGCAGCAGCCCGTAGCGCCTCGACGGACTCGCCGCCGACCACCACTGCGCCCACCGCGCCCGACACCTCGGTGACGAACGTGTTTTGCACACCATCGATGCCGCGCAACGCCTGCTCGACCTCGCTGGGGTAGACGGTGGCACCGCTGACCTTGAACATGTCATCGGATCTGCCGTGGTAGAACAGGAAGCCGTCGCCGTCGAGGTGTCCGAGGTCGCCGGTGGGGTAGTAGCCGTCGGGGGTGAAGACCTCTTCGCGGCTGCGCCTGCAGATGCCGCGCAGCGTATTCGGCCCACGGATCTGGATCATCCCGACGATCCCCGGCGGAGCCGGGTCACCGGTCTCGGTGTCGACGATGCGAACCTCGGTGCCGGCGAACGGCTTTCCGCAGCTGCCCCACGCCGGCCGTGGCATGTCGGTGTCGGCGGGGTAGCCACAGTAGGGGCCGAACGACTCCGTCATCCCGAACAACTTGGCTCGCGCGCCCGGCTGGGCCCGTTGCGACGGCGGCAACAGCGCTTCAAGGCTGCCGGGCCGCAGCGCCGACAGATCCGCGCCGATCGATTCCGCTTGCCGGGCAACGGCTTCTGCTTGGTCGGGCCATCCGCGAAACAGCGTCACCCGTTCGCGCTCGAGCAATTTCAGCGTGGTTTCGGGCCGGGGTATCTCCTCGGTGATCAGCGTCGCGCCGGCCAGCAGGGCCGACAGTATGCCGCTGCCGAAGCCGCCCACCCAGAAGAACGGCATCGGCAGATACAGGCGGGTGTCGGCGTCGATGCACCGGGCGCCAAGACCGGCCCAGACCGCGCCCAGGGCATTGCGGTGCGAGTGGATGACGCCCTTGGGCGGCCCGCTGCTTCCCGACGTGAACACGACGGCCATGGTGTCGGCCGGGGTGACGGTCGCAGTGATGGCGTCGACGGCCGCGACCGCCGCGTCACTTGGTTCGGGCAACTGATCCGGTGTCCACACACGCTGCAACGCAGGAAGATCCGCCGCAAGGTCGTATTCCGACAGGTCGTCGTGGTATCGGTGGCCGCGGAACTCCTCGACGGCGACCAGATGCTGGACAGACGCGACCCGCAGCTGCGCCACCAGTTCGCGCGGCGCCAGCAGGGTGCTCAGCGGCACCAAGACAGCGCCGATCCGCATCAGCGCCACCGCGGTCTGAACCCAGCGGACACCGTTGGGCATGATCAGGCCCACCCGGGTCCCCTTGGACACTCCGGCGTCGACGAATGCGGCGGCGATGGCGCGCGTCGTGGCGTCCAGTTCGGTGTAGCTGAGCCGCATGTGCCGATCGATCACCATCGGCTTGGGCCCGTACTCGTCGGCGCGGGCGCGCACCAATTGGTCGATGGTTGCCGGAAAGTCAGCCATCCAACACCGCCGCAAGACGTTGCATGTCCACCTTGCCGCTCGATCGCAGGGGTATGTCGGCAGGCGGGATCGCGACGATCCGCCTGGGGATCTTGTACGCCGACAGTTCCCGTTTGAGTTCGTGGCGCAGTGCCGCTTCGTCGATATCGGCGTCGGTGGCGAGCACCGCGACGACCGCCTGCCCGCGATCGCGATCCGGGATGCCGAACACGTGCGCCGTCGCACCGGTGACGCGGGCGATCGCCTTCTCCACCTCGGCAGGCGCGACATTGGCCCCCGCGGTCTTGATCAGCGAGCTGCGTCTGCCGAGGAAGTAGTAAAAGCCGTCGGCGTCGACGCGCACGAGATCGCCGGTGGGGAACCAGCCGTCGGCATCAAAACATTCCTCCCGGCTGTGCTTGTAATAGCCCGCCATGACGTAGGGCCCGCGGATGCACAGTTCGCCGTCCTCGTCGACCCTGGCCTCGAAACCCGGCGCCGGCTTGCCGAACGACCCGCGCCGGTGCTCGGGCTGGTCGGACTCATCGCCGCTGAGCAGCACGACGCTGCCGGCCTCCGTCATGCCCAGCATGTTGTGGCGCAACTCGGGGTCGGCCGGGCGCACCTCCGGCGCCATGATCGGGTACAGGTTGCCGCGCCGCATCGACGACAGATTCCGCGTGTGAATGCTTCGATGGCGGGCGAGATGTGCGATCCCGGTGACGAATCCGTTGGTGACAGTGGGCCGTTCGGCCTCGAGCAGATCCAGGGTGTCGGCGGCATCGGTGGCGTTGGAGCACACCAGCGTCGCTCCCGCGACAAGCGTGGCCAGCAGGCCGAAGGCGAAGCCGCCGATCCAGAAGAACGGGGAGTTGCAGAACAGCTTGTCGTCGGCGGTCAGTCCTCGGATGGCGTTGAGATTGCGTTGATGCTCGAGCAGCGCGGCGTGCGTGTGCACCACGCCTTTGGGTGTTCCGGTCGAGCCCGAGGTGTAGATGATCGAGAGCGGGTCGCAGCCTTCGACATCGGCCTCCAGCGCGTGCAGTTGCCGCTCGTCGCAGGCGTCGTCGGGTTCGCGGTTGAGCAACACGTGCCGCAGCAGCGGGGCGTCGTCGCGTACGTCCGTGATCCGCTGGCGAAAGTCGTTGCTGCGGTATGAGTTCGCTGCCAAGAGAATGGCGACGTCGCTGTGGATGAGTTGCTCGCGAAGTTCGGGCGCGGTGGCGAACGTCGAAAACGGAACCACCACGGCACCGATTCGGGCCGCGGCCAACGTGCCGATGACAAGGTCCGCTCCGTTCGGATAGAGCAGCCCGACATGGGTGCCCTTCCCGGCGCCGAGTGCGACAATTCCGCGGGCCAGTTTCGCCGACCGGCGCTCGGCGTCGGCGTAGCTGAGGCGGTCGTCGTCACACACCAGCAGCGGGTGGTCACCTCGAGAATCCGTCTGCCGTCGCAACACCTCGACGACGGTGAACCGTTCACCCATTGCGGATTGCGCTCAGATCGGGTTTGCCGGACGGTGTCCGCGGGATGGACCCGACGATGGTGATCTCGGTCGGGATTTCGTAGCGGGCCAACCGGTTTCGTAGGAATGCCAGCAGGTCGTCGGCGTCGGTCGACGCGTCCTTGCGCAGCTCCACCACCGCGACGGGCGTCTCGCCGAGCCGGTCGTCGGGTCGACCGACGACGGCGGCGCCCTGCACGGCGGGATGGCTCTCCAAGGCGGCGCGCACATCGTCGGGCATCACCTTGAAGCCGCCGCGGATGATCGCCTGGTCGGCACGGCCGAGGATCCAGACGAAACCGTCTTCGTCGATGCGGGCCATGTCGGTGGTCCGCATCCAGTCGGCAGCCGGTCCCAGCTGAGGCGGTTTGACCTCGAGCAGACCGGGTTGATTGGGGCCCAGCGGGTTACCGTCGTCGTCGACCACCCGCAGTTGCGCGCCGGGGTTGGCGCGTCCGACGCTGCCTCGCTTGGTCTGCCAGTACTTCTGGTGGTCGGCCAGCGTCCAGCCCGCAACGCCGCCACCGAATTCCGTTGCCGCGTAGGAGGTGAGCACCGGAATTCCGAACGTCCGCTGGAAGGCGTCGGCGTCGTCGGCCGACAGCGGGGCGGTGCCGGACGTGACGGCGCGGATGCTGCCGAGGTCTTCACGGGTCAGCGACGAGTGCAACACCATCCGCAGTGCGGCGGGCACCAGTGACACCGCTCGCGGTCGATGCCTGCGCACGGCGTCGGCCCACTTGTCGAGTTCGAATCGCTCCAGGAGCACGAACGGCCGCGCATCGACGAGGCATTGCAGTACCCGAAACACCCCGCCGATGTGCACCAACGGTGCGTTGACGATCGCCACGCCCTTGCGCACCGCGGTGGGGCCAGGGGAGCGATCCCACTCGATGCCCATCACGCTGTGGGCGAGCATGTCGTAGGTGAGGTCGATCCGCTTGGGCGGGCCGGTGGTGCCGCTGGTCAGCATTCGGACCGCCACACCGGGGCGTTCGGCGGCGGCACCGTCTCCGGCAGACACCACGTGCGGAGGCGCGTCCAATGCTGAGACCGACAGCAGCCTCGAACCCGATTGAGGTGGCACAAGGTTCGTCAGATCATCGGTTTCGCCGACGATGGCCGGCAGATCGAGCGCAGCGATGTCGGCCTTGGTGCGGTCGTCGCCGCGCGACGGGTTGATGACGACCACCGTTCCACCCGCCAACAGCACGCCGAGGAACGCGGCGACGAATGTCGGCCGGTTGCGCAGCAGGATGCCGACCTGGCAGCGGCCGTCGACCGTCGTCGCGATGTCACCGGCGAGCGCCGCAATCTGGCGGTAGGTGAACCACTGCCTGTCGTACTCGATCGCCGAGGCGTCCGGGGCCAGCTCGAGCACACCAGAGAGGCGCTGGCGCAGTGGGTGTTTCATTATCACCGAATCCGTGGTCGAGGCTTTGCGGCTCCGCCTTGCCTTGCGAGTTCGGCCGTCCCGATCGGGTTTCCCAGCCTGGTGTAGATCAGGTTCTGCTCGAGCGCGGCGCGGTAGGGCTTGTCCAGCGATTCCCAGATCGCCTTGACGGTGCCTTGGGTCGCCGACGGCGGCTTCGCTGCGATGGTCGTGGCTATCGCGTGCGCGCGTGTCCACAGTTCGTCGCGGGACACCACTTCCGATACCAAACCCATGCGGAGCGCGGTGTCGGCGCCGACGCGTTCGTCGTTGCCCATCAGCGCGATTCGCAGGGTCTCGGCCAACCCGATGCGGCGCATCAGCCCGATCGGCTCGAGCGCACAGACCAGGCCGGCCGACACGTGGGAATCGAAGAACGTGGCGTCGTCCGAGCAGATCACGACATCGGATTCATTGACGAAGTAGAACGCGCCCGCGGTGCAGATGCCCTGAACGGCGCACACCACCGGCTTCCACATCTTCTGCCACTTCGGGCTGAGCAGCTCACCGGGATCCTCGTGGTTCCACACGTTTTCGGGTTGCACGTAGGAGGACTTGACATCCAGGCCCGCGCTGAACGCCCGATCGCCCGCCGCGCGGAGCACCACCGCATGCACCGTTTCGTCAAGCTTGACGGCCCGCCAGGCGCGCGCCATCTCCTCGCACATGGTGCGGTTGAACGCGTTGAGCACGTCGGGGCGGTTCAACGTGATGGTGGCGACGTGGTCGTGGGCGTCGACGTCGAGAAGGATGGTTCCGAAGTTCATGGGGATGCTCATCGGCATTGCCATTTCGGTGCGCGCTTTTCGACGAAGGCCCTCGGCCCTTCGAGTGCGTCCTCGGTGTGCAGGTTGCGTTCGCGGAACGCCTCGGCGAGGATCTCGCCCTCGTGCAGCGGCAGGTCCAGTGTCTTGTGGATGGCCAGCCGGGTGCCGCGAACGGCCAGCGGAGCATTGGAATTCACCATGTCGGCGATTTCGTGGGCACGTTCCAGCAGTCGTTCGTGTTGCACGACCTCGCTGATCATGCCGAGTTCGTATGCCCGCTGTGCGTCCATCCGCTCGTGCTTGCCGGCCAAGGCCATGCGCAGCGCGATGTTGCGTGGCAGCACGCGAGCAAGCCGGACCATCTCGCGGCCGGCCACCAGCCCGATACTGACGTGCGGGTCGAAGAAGGTGGCCTTGTCGGAGGCGATGACGATGTCGCCCGTCGTGACCCAGTCCAGCCCTGCGCCGCAGCAGATTCCGTTGATCGCGGCCAGCACCGGTTTGGCCATCCGGCGAAACGGCGGGGTGCCCTCCTGTGGTGCCTCCCACTGGTCGTAGGTCGACAGGTAGGGCCGCTCGTTGATGACCTTGCCGTCCTCGGGGATCTGCTTGGCGTCGGCGCCGGAGCAGAAGGCCCGGCCGTTGCCCGTGACGATGAGTAGCCACACGTTGTCGTCGTTCTCGGCTTCGTCGTAAGCGGCCCGCAACTCGGTGATCATGTACGGGCTGAGCGCATTGAGGGCCTCTGGACGGTTCAACGTGATGGTGGCCGTGTGCCCGTCGACCTCATAGGTGATGGTGTCATACGACTTGCCGGCCATCGGCGTTCCCTTCGTCGAGCACGTGTCGGTCATCTGCCTTGGAACCCCGGCGCACGGCGCTGCTGGAACGCCGCAAGGCCCTCGTTGAAATCGGCCGTTCGGCAGGCGAGTTCGAGGTTGTGGAGCTGCTGGTTCACGGGCTGCGGAAGTGTCGCGTGCTGACCGTAATGGACGGCCTGCTTGGCCAGCCCGACCGCCACCGTGTGGGCGGCCACCGTGCCGTCGGCGTCGCCTTGACTCACTGCCGGGGTCCCTTCTTGAGCCGTTTACGGATACCCATACAGTAGGCTAAACCATTACTATCCTATACAAAATAGAAAGGAAAGCCCGATATGGCGGACGGCGCGACAGCCCGGTTCGGTGAACAACCGCTGGAACAAACCGTCGCCGCTGCGGGCGCGTTGCGACGCCTCGCGGGTCTGCTGTTGTCGCTGGAGCATCCGCACCCGACGGTCGACGCCATGCTGACCCAATTCGCGGACTGGGAGAAGGAGTTGGCGGCCGCGGCCCCACCGGCCCTTTCTCCGCGGATGGGCGCCGACGGAGCCGACACGCAACGGGTTTACCTGTCCCATGCGTTTGACATCGGGGCATACAACCCGTGCTTCCCCGAGTATCGCTTCGACCGACTCGATGCCGACTCCGCCGAGGGGCAGGTGATCTTCCCGGTCGTGTACGAGGGCCCGCCGGGCCTGGTGCACGGCGGATTTCTCGCGGTGTTCTTCGACTGCATCACCCAGCACCAGAACTGCGCCACCGAACTGTCGGGCAAAACCCGTTCGTTGAACGTGACATTCCGCAGGCCGACGCCCATCCTCACCGATCTGCGCTTCGACATCACCCGTACGCGAACCGACCGGGCGGTCACGTCAACGGCGCGGTTGCTGCTGGACGACGACGTGCTCTGCATCGGCGAGGCGAACACCCTGGCGTTGGAGCCCGACAAGCTCATCACCGCCAATTTCGGAAGGCGGCGGGAACGATGAAGCTGCACGGCATCCGGCAACCGCGCGTCGCGGAAATCGTGGCGTCACGGCTGCGCGACGAAATCCTCTCCGGCCGTTTGAAAGAGGGCGATGTGCTGCCGTCCCAGGAGAGCCTGTTCCAGGAGTACGGTGTCAGCCCGCCCGCGCTGCGCGAAGCAATTCACATCCTGGAGACCGATGGGCTCATCTCGGTGCGGCGCGGCAACGTCGGGGGAGCGGTGGTCCGTCAGCCCTCGGCGGATCGCACCGCCCACATGATCAGCATGGTCCTGCAGACCCGCGGGTCGACACCCGCCGACGTCAGCGAGGCGCTGTTGCATCTCGAGCCGATCTGCGCGGGGATGTGCGCGTCGCGCCAGGACCGGATGACCGAAGTGGTCCCGTATCTGCAGGCCGAGATCGACTTACAGACCGAGCAATTGGAGGACTTGTCTCGCTACGTGCCCAACGCTCGACGTTTCCACGAAGCGTTGGTGTCACGGTGCGGCAACGAGCCGATGATTCTGTTGATCGGGTCGCTGGAGCTGATCTGGTCGGCGCACGAGTCGTCGGTCTGGAGCGATGACGACGTCAGTCACACGACCATGCGCGCCGCGCTGCGCGACCACCAGCGACTGCTCGATGCCATTCGAGAAGGCAACGCGGCGCGTGCCGTGCGGCTGGCATCCGATCACCTTGCGGCCGCCCGCCGCAACACCCTTGCTGCCGGTGGGGAAAAAACCATTGAGGCGAAATTGATTTCGAGGAGTCCAGGACAATGACCGCCGCAGCCGACGACCGCGTGCTGTTCGACGTCGATACCGACAAGAGGATCGCGACGATCACGTTGAACAACCCCAAGCAGCGCAACTCCTACGACGCCGCCATGCGCGAGACCATGGCCCGGCACCTGGACCGCGTCGCGGAGGACGACGACATCACGGTGGTGCTGCTGCGCGGGTCCGATGGCGTGTTCAGCACCGGGGCAGACATGAACAACGCCTATGGCTGGTACGGCACCAAGGATGGCAATGGCACCAACGGCGGCGGCAAGAAGAGCAGGCCGAGTCAGCGTCGACGATTGACCGTGGACCGCAAGTCATTTGGCTTCTACCACGACCTGATGGGTTTCCCGAAGGTCACCGTCGCCGAGGTCAGCGGCTACGCGCTCGGCGGCGGTTTCGAGATGGCGTTGATGGCCGACATCTCGGTGATCGCCCGCGACACGAAGATCGGCATGCCTGCCACGCGATTCCTCGGGCCTGCGCTGGGCAGCCTGCACATGTTCTTTCACCGCCTCGGCCCGGTGCTGGCGCGCCGGCTGCTGTTGACCGGCGACGTCATCGAGGCCGGTGCGGTCGAACATTTCGGGGTCTTCACCGATACGTGCGAACCGTCGAAGGTGGCGGCGCGGGCCAGGTATTGGGCGGAGAAGGCCGCCAGGATGCCCGCCGACGGCGTCGTCATCGCCAAGGAGGCGTTCCGGCTCGTCGAGCAGAGCCAGGCGTATCAGGGCGAGGAAGTCGCGAGCTACCTGTTCCACGCCTTCGGCACGAATCTGCAGTTCGCGCCCGGCGAGTTCAACTTCGTCAAGACCAGGGCCGAGCACGGCACGAAGGAGGCGTTCCGCCTGCGTGACGAGCATTTCCATGTGCCCGAGCCGTGACGCCGCGCAGCGGCAGCGGCCAGTGACGGCCGCCACCCTTCTGCAGGCGATACATTATCTGCTACTTTTGTAAAGTCGTTAACGCCAAAAGCTGAGGTCAGGAACATGGGAACACCCGTCATCGTCGGCGCCGCCAGGACTGCGATCGGCCGCTCCTTCAAAGGCACGCTGGTCAACACGCCGCCGGAAACCTTGATCACGACCGTGCTTCCCGAGGTCGTGCGCCGCTCGGGTGTCGACCCTGCCGCGTTCGACGACATCATCTTCGCCGAGTCGCACTACGGCGGCGGCGATCTCGCCCGCTACGCGGCCGCGGCGACCGGCATGGAGGACATCCCCGGTCAGTCGGTGAACCGGCATTGCGCGGGCAGCCTGACCGCGATCGGCAATGCGGCCGCGCAGATCGGTTCCGGGATGGAGCGGGCATTGATCGCAGGCGGCGTGCAGTCGCTGTCGATGACCCCGCTGGTGAACTGGCGCATCCCCGGCCCTGAGCTGAAGTTCGAGGAGCGGTGGATGCCGCCGACCCACCCCGAGACGCCCGATGCGCCGTGCAAGGACATGTCGATCACCGTCGGCTGGAACACCGCGCAGACGGTCGGCATCACCCGAGAGGAGATGGACGCCTGGGCGGCGCGCTCACATCAGCGGGCCATCGCCGCGATCGATGCGGGCAAGTTCCTCGACGAGATCATTCCGCTGAAGGTCAACCAGTTCGACGGATCGGTGATCGAATTCAGCGTCGACGAGCATCCGCGCCGCGACACCACCGTCGAGAAGCTGGCCGCGCTCAAGCCGCTGCATCCCGAGATCGAGGGCTTCTCGATCACCGCGGGCAACAGCAGCGGCACCAACGACGCGGCCGCGGCCGTCGCGCTCGTCGACAGTGACTACGCCGACGCCGAGAAACTGACCAAGATGGCGACCGTAAAAGCTTGGGCGGCAGCGGGTGTGGCGCCCCGCGACTGCGGGCTGGGCGCGGTGAAGGTGATCGGCAAGGTGCTCGACCGGGCCGGGCTGAAGCCGTCGGACGTCGCGCTGTGGGAGATCAACGAGGCGTTCGCGTCGGTGCCGATCGCCGCGTGCCGCGAGTACGGGCTCGACGAGGAGAAGGTCAACTTCTCCGGAAGTGGTTGCAGCCTCGGGCATCCCATCGCGGCCTCGGGCGCGCGGATGGTCACCACGCTGGTCTACGAACTGCAGCGGCGCGGCGGTGGCATCGGCGTCGCGGCGATGTGCGCGGGCGGCGGCCAGGGCGGCGCCGTCGTCGTCGAAGTCTAGCGATTTCGGCGCGCATACGTGCGCTGAGCGCCCGTTAGCGCGCCGAAATCAATCTTTCGGCGTGGTCGAGGATGCACTCGAGGCCGTATTCGAAATTCTGGTCATCGGAGGCGCCCATCCGGTGGCCCTCCCGCTTGAGCTTGGCCAGCAGCGGTGTGGTGTCGGGGTCGATGACCATGGTTTCCTCGAAATCGCCCGGCCCGCCGTGGTTGGCGCGGTTCTTGTCGTAAAGCCGTTGCAGCACCACTGATCCGCGCACATGCACCGACACCGCCGAGTAGGTGTCGAATGCGTCCTCGGGTGAAAGCCCGGCCTCGACCAGGTTTTCGATCGCCTTCTCGACGGCGACGACACCCAGTTTCGCCGCGCGCGGGCTCAGCGCCGAGCGGATGAGAATGAGGTCGCACAGAATCGGATTGCTCAGGAACGTCTTTCGCATGGTGCGCGCGTGGTTGGCCAGTGTTTCGCGCCAGTCGTCGGCCTTCACATAAGGCGTCGCGAACACATACTGCTTCAGCGCGCGGTCGGTCATCGCGTTGAGCAGATCGTCCTTCTTGCGGAAGTACCAGTAGATGCTCGTCACTCCGACACCGAGGTGCTTGCCCAACAACGGCATGCTCAAGTTGTCGATGCCGACGTCCTCGGCCAGCTCGAACGCTCCCTTGATGATGTCGTCGGGGTTGATCGACCCGCGCTCGCGTCGCTGACGCTTCTCCGCGGTTGCCTGCTTTGCCACTAAGGGCACCTCCATCGAAGTCCGTGTCGAAGCCGAATGTACCTGGGTACCCGGTTTCGCCGTTCTACTGTAAGTCCTATAGTAAGCTTTTCCAGCCATTTATGGCGCAGCTAACAACTGGCGGGACGGTCATGGATCTCGGACTCACGGACGCGACGGCGGTGGTGGTGGGCGGTGGCCGAGGGATGGGTCTGGCGGCCGCGCGCTGTCTCGCCGACGACGGCGCGCGCATCGCGGTCGTCGGGCGGACGCAGTCGACACTCGACGAAGCGGTCGGCGAACTCGGCACCCGAGGCAGTCCGGAGGCGCTCGGCATCGTCGCCGACGTCACGGATGCCCAAGCCGTGCAACGGGTTTTTGACCAGGTGGGCACCCGCTGGGACGGCGAACTCAACATCCTGATCAACGTCGCAGGGCCGGCAGCGGTAGGCAGGTTCGAAGACCTCACCGACGAGCAATGGCGACAGGCCGTCGACCAAGGCGTAATGGGCATGGTGCATTGCGTGCGGTCGGCACTACCCCTGCTGCGCAACGCCGAATGGGCGCGGATCGTCAATTTCTCGGCACATTCGACGCAGCGCCAAAGCGTCATCCTGCCCGCCTACACCGCCGCCAAGGCCATGGTCACGAGCATCTCCAAGAACCTGTCCCTGGCGCTGGCACCCGACGAGATCATGGTGAATGTGGTTTCGCCGGGCAGCATTCTGTCGGAGTCCCTGGCGGGTTGGGCGGAGTCGGTCGGCATCGACGGCAGCGATCCCTACGCCGTGATGGCCGGTATCGACAAGCACTTCGGGCATCCCGCGCATCTTCCCCGCGCCGGTCTGCCCGACGAAATCGGCCCCGTCGTCGCATTTCTCGTCTCGCCGCGCAACTCGTACATGACCGGCGCCAACATCAACATCGACGGTGGAAGCGACTTCACCTAGCCGCCCGACGAGCAAGCAGAGTTGCGTCAAGCAGCGCGGCAGTCGGAGACAGAAGGAGGCGGCATGGCAACAGCACGTGACGCACGCGAATGGGCACGAAGTTCGCTCCGCGGCATCGGAAACAGCCTCTACACCCCGTTCACCGGCCACGACGGCGACGACATCGACTGGGACGCATACCGCACGCTCGTGCGCTACTGCGTCGGCGAGTTGAAACATCCGATGCTGTGGTGCACCAGCGGTATCGCCGAGTTCTGGTCCCTGACACTCGACGAGCGAAAGCGCTTGCTGGAAGTGGCAATCGAGGAAGGCCGCAAAGCCGACCCCGATGTCGTCGTACAGGCGTGCACGGCGGCCATGTCCGCCAAGGACTGCCTCGAGCTGACGCTGCACGCTCAGGAAGTCGGCGCCGACATCGTCTACATCCAGACACCGATGATGGAGGTGCACGGCGGCGAAGGCGTGATGAACTTCTTCCGCTACGTCGCCGATCGCACCGAGATCGCGCTGGGCATATTCAACTCTCCGTCGTCGGGCTACGTAATGACCCCGGCCGAGGAAGCTCGCATCTACGAGGAGATTCCAGCGGTCTGCGCGACGAAGGAGGGCGCGTTTCGCCCGGCCAGCAGTCGGCTGCTGCACGAACTGGCACCCGATCTGGTGATCTGGGAATGCGACCCGACCGTGTACCGCGCCGGCTGGCTGCGTGCGGGCATCGTCGGGCCCGCACAACTCGGCACGGCAGGGTATCTGTACGAAACCCCGCAGCAGCCAATACTTTCCGAGTACTGGCAGCTGGTTTGGGCGGACAAGCTGGTCGAGGCGATGGATTTCGCCGAAAAGTCCGGCCTAGACCAGTTCGCCGTCGATGTGCGGTCGTGGTTCACGTGCTACCCGGGTCGGCCCGACTACTTCACGCACTGGGGCGGGGCGTTCAAATACGCGGCGTCGGTGCTTGGCCTGCCGATCGGCGACTATCCGCACTCGCGCCCGCCGCAAGCGCGGTTCCCCGACGAAGGCAAAGCGCAGATCGACGCAGCGTATCGACGTCTCGGCCTGGTTCGCGGATGAGCGCTGAACAGGTGTAGAAGCCACTACCGATAGGTGTACAGTAAGTACAATCACTGAGCCGGGAACCGCAGCTGAGGAGGTCCGAGGGGTGAGTGCCGACGACCCGGTCCTCTACAAGCTGCGCGACAGCGGGGTGGACTCCATGCGCGACGTGTTCGAAGCCAGCGACCATGCCGAAAAGCTCAAAGGCGAATCGATGCAACGCCCCGACTTCATCGAGGGCATCACCGCATTCTTCGAAAAGCGCACACCGAACTTCCCGCCGTTGAAGGAGGCGACGCTGTGACCGACACGCGAGAAGGCGGATGGACTCCGCATACGCTCGACTACAGGGCGATCGACGTCGACAACCACTACTACGAGCCGCTGGACGCGTTCACCCGCCATCTCCCTATGGAATTCAGACGCCGCGGCGTGCAGATGCTCACCGATGGCAAGCGCACGTACGCGGTGATCGGCGGCGTCGTCAACCACTTCATCCCGAATCCGACGTTCGACCCGATCATCGAGCCGGGCTGTTTGGATCTGTTGTTCCGCGGTGAGATTCCCGAAGGCGTCGACCCGGCGTCGCTGATGAAGGTCGACCGGTTGGGCGACCATCCGGAGTACCAGAACCGCGATGCCCGGCTCGAGGTGCTCGACCGCCAGAACCTCGAAACCGTATTCATGCTGCCGACTTTCGCCTGCGGAGTGGAGGAGGCGCTCAAGCACGACATCGAGGCCACGATGGCCTCGCTGCACGCCTTCAACCTTTGGCTGGACGAGGATTGGGGATTCGACCGCCCCGACCACCGGTTCCTGTCGGCGCCCATCATCTCGCTGGCCGATCCCGTGAAGGCCGTCGAGGAGGTCGAGTTCGTCTTGAGCCGGGGCGCCAAGATCGTCTGCGTGCGACCCGCGCCGGTGCCGGGGCTGGTCAAGCCGCGCTCGTTGGGCGATCCGGTGCACGACCCGGTGTGGGCGCGACTGGCCGAAGCCGGCGTTCCGGTCATCTTCCACCTCTCCGACAGCGGCTATCTCGCGATCGCCGCGCTGTGGGGCGGAAAGGCGACATTCGAAGGCTTCGGCAAGAAAGACCCGCTCGATCAGGTGCTGCTCGACGACCGCGCGATTCACGACACGATGGCGTCGATGATCGTGCACCAGGTATTCACCCGCCACCCCAAGCTGAAGGTGGCCAGCATCGAGAACGGGTCGTACTTCGTCTACCGGCTGATCAAGCGGTTGAAGAAGGCCGCCAACACCGCGCCCTATCACTTCAAGGAGGATCCGGTCGAGCAGTTGCGCAACAACGTCTGGATCGCGCCGTACTACGAGGACGACGTCAAGCTGCTGGCCGAAACGATCGGGGTGGACAGGGTCCTGTTCGGTTCGGACTGGCCACACGGCGAAGGCCTTGCCGATCCGATGTCGTTCACCGCCGACATCCCCCAGTTCCCGGAGTTCAGCGCGGAGGACACCCGAAAGGTGATGCGTGACAACGCCCTTGACCTGCTCGGCGTCGGCGTCCTGACCAACGCCTGACCATGCCGGAGTGGACCATCGGCGATGTCGTCGACGCCATTGCCGACGTCATAGGAGATCGCACGATGACGGTGTGCGGTCAGCGCAGAACCACTTACGGGGAGATGGCTGCGCGCACGCGCAGGCTGGCGAACTTCCTGGCCGACACGGGTTTCGGCGCACACCGGGAGCGAGCGGAGTTGAAGAACTGGGAGTGCGGCCAAGACCGCGTCGCGCTGGTCATGTACAACGACCGCTACCCGGAACTCGTCATCGGCGCGTTGAAGGCACGCACCGTCCCGGTGAACATCAACCACCACTACACTCCCCGCGAAGTCGCCGAACTACTGGACTACGTCAAGCCGCGTGTGGTGGCCCACCACCGCTCGTTGGGGGCGCGCTTCGCCGACGTTCTCGTCGACGCTGCTGATCTGCTGATCTGCGTCGACGACGGCAGCGATGCGCCAGGCCTGGCGGGCGCGGTAGACCTGGATGACGCGATGGCACAGGGTGATCCGAACCGCGTGATCGCGGCATCGCCCGACGACCTGATCATGTACTGCACGGGCGGCACCACCGGACGGCCCAAGGGAGTGATGTGGCGGCAAGCCGATTCGTACGTGTCGTCGATGGGCGGCGCCGACCACGAGTCGGCCGCCGAAATCCACGACAAGGTGCGGTGCAACGAGGGGCCGCCGTGGTTCGCGGTATCTCCGCTGATGCACGCCGCGGGCCTGTGGACGGTGTTCTCCGGTGCGCTGGCAGGCCTGCCCGTGGTGCTCTACGACGATAAGACCCGCTTCGACCCGCCCGCAGTGCTGTCGACCGCCGAGCGGGAAAGGGTCGGGCTGATGACGATGGTCGGGGACGCATACGCCGGACCGCTGATCGAGGAACTCAAGTGCAACAGCTACGACCTGTCGTCGCTGTATGCGATCGGAACGGGTGGTGCGGTGACCAATGTCAAACATCAAGCCGCACTGCTGGAATTGTTGCCGCAGCTGACCATCATCAACGGCTACGGCTCGTCGGAAACCGGAAACATGGCGTTCGGCCACAACCAGCGGGGATCCCGCCGCGACACCTTCGACCTGCGCACCGGCGGCACAGTGGTCTCCGAAGACCTGAGCCGGTTCGTCACTGCGGGTGAGAACGTTGTCGGCTGGGTGGTGCGCATCGGACGAATTCCGTTGGGCTACTTCGACGACGCCGAAGCCACCGCCAAGACCTTCCCCATCGTCGACGGTCAGCGAGTCGTCGTGTCGGGTGACCGTGCATCGCTCGAGGCCGACGGCACCCTGCGCCTTTACGGCCGTGACTCCCTCGTGGTGAACACCGGCGGTGAGAAGGTGTTCGTCGAGGAGGTCGAGGCGGTGCTGCGGACCTGTCCGGGTGTCGCCGACGCTCTGGTCGTGGGCCGGGACAGCGACCGGTGGGGGCAGGAAGTCGTCGCGCTCGTCGAAAGCTATCCGGGCGCGCGCGTCGACACCGAGGTGTTGCACGCGGTCTGCATCGAGCACCTCGCGCGGTTCAAGGCGCCGAAGGAATACATTCTCGTCGAGAAGGTTCGTCGGCTGGGCAACGGCAAGGCGGACTACCGCTGGGCGAAAGCCGCTGCGGCCAGGGAGGTGTCGTTGTCATGACTCGGGTTATCGATTGCCTTGTCAACGTGCACTTCGGCGAGACCGAACAGCAGCCGACATGGATGCTCAAGGTGCGCGACGACTATTTCAAGGGTCCCGAGTCGCTGTTCGCGCCCGTCGATCTGTCCGAGCTGCTCGACGAGATGGACGAGCAGGGCGTGCAGAAGGCGATCCTGATGGACAACCTCGCCAAGCCGTCCGTCACCGCGCGCAAGTTCGCCGAATCCCGGCCGGACCGGTTCAAGCTGGCGATGGGCGGGGTGAACCTGCTGAAGCCGATGCCGTCGCTGCGTGAACTGAGCGCCGCCGTCGCCGACCTGCCGGTGGCGTATGCCGTTGTCGGCCCGAGCTTCTGGGGCGATGGCCAGTACCCGCCGAGCGACGCCGTCTATTACCCGCTCTACACGAAATGCGCCGAAATCGGGCTGCCGCTGTGCGTCAACACCGGCCTGCCCGGCCCGCCGATACCGGGGGAGGTGCAGAACCCGATCCATCTCGACCGGGTCTGCGTGCGCTTCCCGGAGTTGAAGCTGTGCATGATCCACGGCGCCGACCCGTGGTGGGACATCGCGATCCGCTTGATGATCAAGTATGAGAACCTGCGCTTGATGACGTCGGCGTGGTCTCCCAAGCGGTTACCCGAAAGCCTGCTGCACTACATGCGCACGCGAGGCAAGGACAAGGTGATCTACGCGTCCGACTGGCCGGTGCTGCGGATGCGCCGCGTCGTCCCCGAGGCGCTTGCGCTGGACCTGCCGCCCGAGGTGCGAGGCAACTACCTCTACAACAACGCTGAGCAATTCTTCTTCTCAGGACAGGAATAGCGATGGACAGATACGAGCTGCGCAGGCTGGACTACAGCCTCTCCGAGGATCACAAGGCGATCCAGGAGGCGTACAGGCAGTTCTTCAAGGCTTACTGTCCGATCGAAACCGTACGCGCCGCAGAGGAATCCGGACTCGACAAGAGCGTGTGGGAGCGGCTGTGCTCGATGGGAGCGACGACGATGGCGCTGCCCGAATCGGTTGGCGGGGACGGCGCTACCGTGGTGGACCTGACGTTGGTCGCCGAGGAGATCGGCCGCGCTCTGGCGCCTGTGCCGTGGATCGACCACGTGTGTGCGGCCCGCCTGCTCGCCCGGCTCGGCGGCTTGGACTCCGATGTCGTCGCCGGTAAGCATCTGGCGGGCTTCGACCCGCAACATGATGCGGTGACCGGCAGGCGGCTGATCCCGACCGGGTCCATCGCCGATCAGATCGTCGTGCGCGACGGCCAGGACATCGTGCGGTTGACGTTCGGCACCCGCCCGGTCAAGGTCGACAACATCGGCAAGCTGCCGATGGCGTGGGTCGATCCCGCTGCGGCCGACACCCACACGGTGATCGCGAGCGGCGCGGAGGCATTGGCGGAATATCAACGCGCGCTTGACGAGTGGCGCGTGCTGACCGCTGCGGCGCTGGTCGGGCTGGTCGAGCAGACCATGACGATCGCCTGCGAGTTCGCCAAGAATCGATACACGCTCGGTGTGCCGATCTCGACGCTGCAAGCGATTTCACACCCGCTGGCCAATATCGCGATCACAGTCGAGGGCGGGCGCAACCTCTCACGACGCGCGGCGTGGTTCCTCGACAACGAACCCGACGAACGGCCTGAGCTGGCACCATCGGCGTTCGTTTTCATGGCCGAGGAGGCATCGAAGGCCGCCACCATGTGCGTACACGTGCAAGGTGGCCTCGGAGTTTCGGCGGAGGCGGCGGCCAGCGCCTACCTGCTTCGCGCCCGCGGGTGGGCGTTGGCGGGCGGCGACCCCGGCGCCAGCGCGAAGTACATCGCCGAGATCGTCGCGGCGCGCGAGAGCGGGGTGGGCAAGTAATGGACTTTTCCCGCGTTGAACTGTCGGCGGAGGACGAGGCGTTTCTGCACGAGTCGCGGGCGTTTCTGCGAGAGCTCGTGACCGAGGACGTGATTCGGCGCGACCGCGAGACCGGCGACAACTTCGACGAGGGTGTGCACCTGGCGCTCGGGGCCGCAGGTTACCTTGCCCGCGAATGGAAGCCCGAATCCGAGGGCGGCTTCAACCGGGTACGGCGGCGCATCTGGGAGCTGGAGAAGCGACGCGCCCATGTGCCGTGGGTGACGTTCGGCACGACGGCGATGATCGCGCGTTCGGTGGAGAAGTATGGCTCCGAGGAACTCAAGGCCGAGGTGATGCCGCGGGTCTTCAGCGGGCACGTGCGGCTGTGCCTGGGCTACACCGAACCCGAAGGCGGCTCCGACGTCGCCACCTGTAAGACGCGCGCGGTGCGCGACGGCGACTCCTGGGTCATCAACGGCTCCAAGATGTTCACCACCGGGGCGCACAACTGCCAGTACGTCTTCCTGATCACCAACACCGACCCCGATGCGCCGAAACACAAGCGCCTGACGATGTTTCTCGTTCCGCTCGACACGCCGGGCATCGAGATCCAGGGCATCCGTACCGTCGACGGCGACCGCACGAACATCGTGTACTACAGCGATGTGCGCGTCGACGACAAATACCGGCTGGGTGAGGTGAACGACGGCTGGACCGTCGTTCGTGAGCCGCTCAACGTCGAGCACGGTGCGGTGGAAGCCGCCGCCGACGGCCTGCAGGACGTGTCGATCATGATGCACCAGGCCGGGTTCATGGCCGCCGCGGTCGACACGGCGGCCGCCAAGGTCGCCGAAACGGGTCCCGACAATCGTCGCCCGATCGACGACGGGTCGGTGGCATATCGCCTGGGCCGCAGCGTGGCTCGGATGGAGGCGGCGCTGTCGGCGACGAGCATCTTCGGACGGGTCGCGCTGGCGCAGACGATGCGAGACATCTCACCGGATCTGATGGACATCCTCGGCGCGGCTGCTTCCCTGCCGATCGGCACCGACGGGTCCGCCGACGACGGCGCCGCCGAATACGTCTATCGGTTCGCGCCGCTGGTCGGCATCTACGGCGGCACGCTGGAAGTCTTCCGAAACATGATTGCGCAGTACGTGCTGGGCCTGGGTAAGCCGAATTACTCGCCGCCGGTTGAGAAGAAGGCGTCGTGACGACTACAAGCCGGGCGTTGGTGATGGGCGCCACCGGTTTCGTCGGCTCCCATGTCACCCGCAAATTGGTCTCGCGCGGCGATGACGTGCGGGTCTACGTCCGCGAGACAAGCAACACGGTCGCGATCGACGACCTCGGCGTCGAACGCTGCTACGGCGACCTTCGCGACGTGGAGGCGCTGCGGGCCGCCATGGCCGACCGTGACGTCGTGTACTACTGCGTCGTCGACACCCGGTTCTACCTTCGCGATCCGGCGCCGCTGTTTGCGACCAACGTGGAAAGCCTGCGCCATGTACTCGATGTCGCGACGCAGGCCAATCTGCACCGGTTCGTGTTCTGCAGCACCATCGGAACGATCGCGATCGCCGAACCTGATCAGTCGGCCACCGAAGACATGCCGTTCAACTGGGCGGACAAGGGCGGCGCATATATCGAATCACGGTGTCGAGCTGAGGATTTGGTGTTGCGGCACGCCCGCGAGCGCGGCCTGCCCGCGGTGGTCCTGTGCGTCTCCAATCCGTACGGGCCGCTGGACTGGCAGCCGAACCAGGGTCTGATGGTGCAGATGGCGGCGTTGGGCCGCTCGCCCGTCTACGTCAGAGGGGTGTCGGCCGAGGTCGTCGGCATCGAGGACGTCGCCGACGCGTTTCTGCTCGCGGCCGAGCGCGGCCGGGTAGGGGAGCGTTACATCATCTCCGAAAGCTATATGTCGCAACGGGAAATACTCGCGATCGCGGCGTCAGCGGTCGGGGCTAGGCCGCCGCGGTTCGGCGTGCCGCTGGCCGCGATGTATGCGTTCGGTGGTCTGCTCGGTCTTGCTAGCCGGCTGTTGCGGCGCGACCTGCCGATGAACATCCACGGCGTGCGCCTCAGCCACATCATGACCGCCGCCGATCACGGCAAGGCGACGCGTGAACTCGGCTGGCGACCCCGCCCGACCGCGGAGTCGATACGGGCCGCGGCGCGGTTCTACGTCGAGCAGGCGAAGTCGGGACGGCGCCTCAGTAGCCGGCTCATGCGCTAATCAGCGCCGAGGGTGGGCTCCCCTTTCCTCGGCGAGCAGACACTTGTGCCCGCAAAAGCCCTGGGCGGGGCGGACATTTGCGTCTGCTCGCGGTTGAAAGGTCAGAGCGTGACGATCGTCGCAGCGGCTGTGCCCGGCGCGCCGTAGAGCTGAGCGAAGCCGACGCGCGGTTCGCCGCCGACCTGGCGTTCGCCTGCCTCGCCGCGCAATTGGCGCACCAGCTCGTGGATCTGGCGCAGGCCCGACGCGCCGATCGGTTCGCCGTTGGCAATCAGGCCGCCGTCGGTGTTGACGGGCATCGGGCCGTGTATCTCTGTGGCGCCGTCGGCCAACAGCTTTTCTTGGTCGCCGTGCTCGCAGAACCCGCATTCGGCCATGTGGATGATCTCCGCGCCGGCATCGGTGTCCTGAAGCTGGATGACGTCGACTTCTTGCGGTGCCACGCCGGCCTTTTCGAACGCGGCGCGGGCGGCGTACACCGTCGGCGCAACGTCCTCCTCGACCGGTGCGAACGTGGTGTTCACCTCGTAGGCGCCGTACCTGCGCGTGCGCACTTCGACGGCACGCAGATACACGGGCTTGCTCGTGTAGCGGTGCGCGATGTCGGCCCGGCACATGACCACCGCGGCGGCACCTTCGTCGGGCGCGCAGAACATGTACTGCGTGAGGGGATAGTTCAGCATGGTCGAGCTACCGATGTCGTCTTCCGGTATCGGCCTGCGCCGGAACGCGTTCGGGTTCAGCGCGCCGTTGCGGAAGTTCTTGGCGGCGACCTTGGCCAGCGTCGCCTGCGAGATGTTGTGATCGTGCAGGTATCGGTTGGCCTTCATGCCGAAGAACTTCGTGGTGAGGTACTGGCCGTTCTCGGCGTACCAGCTCGGCATGCCGACCAGTGCGGGGTCCTCGGTGAACGCGCCGCGCGGATGCTTGTCGAGGCCGACGGCGATGCCGATGTCGTAGTCGCCGAGCCGAATTCCGTCCGCGCACGCCTTGACGGCGCTGGCGGCGGTGGCGCACGCGTTGAAGACGTTGGTGAAGGGGATGCCGGACAACCCGACCATGCCGACGATCGCGTCGGGGTTGGCCACTGTCCAGCTGCCGCCGGTGGCGAACTGGATGTCCGCCCACTCGACCCCGGCATCAGCGACGGCTGCGAAGATCGCGTCGACGCCCATCTCCATGGCGGTCTTGCCTTCGAAGCGGCCGAACGGATGCAGGCCGACACCGATGATCGCGACGTTGTTCACGGGGCGAGTGTATAGCAACTGTAACTCTTACAGTATCGCTGCCTATGCGCTCCGCCACCGCCGAGACGGAGTCCGCGCAGGCCTTCACTCGCACTTCTCTTGCGAGGATTCCGTTTCGCGGCTAAACGGCCAACACGCGCTGCTCGAACAAATCGGCGCCCCGAGCGACTCCGCCGGTTGCGGCGAATCCCTCCGCGACCCGCCTGGCCCCCTCGGTCATGGTCATCGCCTCGCGGACCTTTGCGTGTAGCCCCTGCACCGACAACCTTCGCGCGGGCAATCGCGTGCCGCAGCGTGCGACTTCCACCCGCCGCGCAACCTCGAATTGATCACGCCCGAACGGCACGACGCATACCGGCACGCCATGGTCGAGCGCCTTCTGCGTCGCGCCCATCCCGCCATGAGTGATCGCACACACCGCCCTGTCGAGCACCACGTCGTGTGCGACGTACTTGCAGACGGTCGCGTTCGCAGGCGTGCGCACACCGGTCGGTTCCCCGGCGGGCATAGTTGCCACCACATGCACCGGTTCATCGGCGAGCGCGGCCATCGCGGTCGAGATGAGCTCGGTGTCGCCCTGCTTCTCCGATGATGTCGTGACCAATACGATCGGCTGATCGATCGCCGACAACCAGTCGGGAACGACGTCGGCGCCGGGGCGGACAGCACACGGACCGATCATGTGAACTGTGTCGCCCCAATCGGTCTGCAGATATTGGAACGGCTTGCCGCTGGCGACCAGCATCAGCGGTGCGCGCCGCAGGAACTCGTCCATCGACTTGACCGGCTCCAGTCCCACCCTCGTTCGCACCGCATTCAACGGTCGTCGCCCAACCCGTTCGAGCGGAGCCAGCAACAGCGTGGTCGCCGCGGCGTCTCGAGCCCTACCGAGCACGCCCGGTAGCGGTCGCAGGCCGATGCCGAACGGCGGCACCCCGGGCGAACGCAGCAACGGTGTGTATGGACAAAAGGATGCCCACGGGATGCCGCCGGCCTCTGCGACGCATACCGCCCCCCAGCAGTTCACGTCGAGAAGCAGGGCGTCCGGCTTCACCGTGGCTATCGCGTCGGCGAGGTCATCCACTTCCCGTCCGGCGCGCCTTCCGAACACGGACGCCGAGATTCTCAGCGCCGCAATCGGATTGGATCCCTGCCAGTCATCCTGGGTGATCGCTTCGATGTCGGGATCGATTGCCTCAGCGGTGAATCCAAACGACCGCGCTGTCTTCAAACCGCTCGATAACGTGCGCAGGTGAATGACATGGCCGCGGTCGGCAAGTTCGGACAGGAGCGCGCTCATCGGCAGCAGATGACCGAGTGCCGGTGAAGTGTAAGCAAGGATCGTTGCCACCGTTGGCTCCCGAGAATCTCAGCCGCGCCGACTGACCATCTGCCGCGCCTCGTCGATCCGGCCGCGGGCGTCGAGCCTCTCGCAGAGCGAGAGATACTGCCTGGCAATCTCGGCGTGGCCTGCCCAGTCACCCTTAGCGGCGGCCAACAACGCGCGCGATCGCAACCACCACAGATCCATTGCGGGTATCTCCGGATGGCGGGCGAGGGGACAGTCGATCACGCGCCGTGCCTCGGCGAGGTCGCCCGACCCGGATCTCTCGACAAGAAGCTCGACGAGGGCCTCGCCCGCGCGACCGGCGACGAAGCGGAGGCCACGTGTCGTGTGCAGTTCGAAACAGTCTCTCAATTCGATGATCGCTTCGTCGCGACTACCTTTGCGTGCGTCGTCGATCGCGAGGTCCGCTGCAATGGCCGGTAGCGCGACGGTGAACAAGTTGTGTTTGGAGATGCTTGCGCGGGCGCTTTTCAGCAGCCCGACGGCTTCGGTGCGGGCTGACTCGACGGTGCGGAGCAGGACGACTCCCGCAGACCATTGCGCAGCGATGATGCAGAACAGATCGCCGAACGACTCTGCGCACTGCAGATTTTCGCGCATATCGTCCACGATCTCGGCCGGCTTGAAGATTCCGATCGACGCGAGAAGACCCCAGTAAGCCCATACGATTGCCTGGTTGTCCTGTGGGAGACCATTGGTGATCGCATAGCTCTCCTGCATGTGCTTGCGGCCGCTCTTGTGGTCGCCGGTCAAGCACTCGATCCCACCTCGAATGGCGTCGGCGAACGCCAGTTCCATGGTCTGTGCATGCACCAGAACGGACTTCAGCCGCTCGAGCATGATCGAAGCGGCATCGAAATCGCAATTGAGAAAGCGGGCGTAAATAACCGCGAACATAATGACGCCCATGGTGGGTGCGTCGCAATCGATTTGGTCGACCAGATCGACCAGCTCCTCGGCGAGTTCAGCCGCTTCGGGAATGCGGATATCGTTGGTGGTGAAAGATACGATGCGGCCTGCCATTGCGATCGCGAGCGACGTCGCGTCACCGGCTTGTGTCGCCATCTCGCGGAACTCTCGGAACTGGTCGTCGACGTCGGCGTCGTGCCCGACGAAGATCGACTTCGAGAAAAGCATCGTCCGCGGCGCGATGCGCATGGCGGCGATGTCGTCGTGGTCATCGGCGAGTTGGTCGGCAATTCGCCGCGCGCTCTCCCACCGAGTACGGGCTGCTCGCAGATCACGCAGCGCAAGCCAATCGGCCGCCCGCATGTGCCAGTGGTACGCGTCTGCTAGATCCCCGGCGGCCTCGTAGTGCGCGGCAATGAGTTCGGCATTCTCATCGACGGCGGATGGGTCACGAGCCTGGATGGCGGCGGCCAGACGCCGATGCGCCTGCGCGCGGGTCGTCGTCAATTGTGACTCGTAGGCGACGGTGCGTACCAGCGGATGGCGAAAGCAGTAGCGTTGCCTGGGAACGAATTCCGTTTGATCGATGAGTTCGGCCGATACCAACTCGGCGAGCGGGGACAGGTCGGCGTCGGGGAGCAGGGCGCTCAGTGGCTCCTGGTCGAATGCGAAACCGGCCACGGCTGCGGCGTTCAGTATCGACTTCGCCTCGGCGGGGAGTCTGTCGATGCGGGCTGCGAGTACGGCCTGAACGGTGGCGGGAACGGTGATCTCGCCGACGCTGCGGGTCAGCCGATAGGCGCCACGGCTGCCGGCTAGCACATCGCTGCCAGCCAGATCCCGCACGATCTCCTCGGCGAAGAACGGATTCCCTAAAGCGGCCGACGCGATACGGTCAGCCAGCGCCTCGAGTGCCGGGTCATCGCCGAGCAAGTACTTGACCAGCGCCACCGCCGTCGAACCGGACAGCGGCGCAAGGGTGATCGCATTGCGTGAACTTTGTTGCAGCGCACCGCGGAACTCCGGCCGGTAGGTGACGACGAACGTCGATGTCGTCACGGCAAGGGTGGCGGCGAGTTGGGAGAGCACCTCGTCACTGGGCGCGTCTATCCAATGCGCATCTTCGAGGACATAGACGGTTCGCGTGGGCCGCGCAAGCGCAGCCTGCGCCATTATCTCGACCAGTCGCCTGCGCCTGTCGACACTGACCTGCAGCGGACCCACGTCGGATTCGGCGATTCCCATCACCTCGAACAGCAGCTGAGCGTCTGTCGAGTCCACTGACAGGAATCCCTGGCACTGCGCTGCAGTCAGTTCCCTGGCGTCGGCATCGCTGACTTCCTCGACTCGGAACATGACGCGCAGCATTTGGGAGAGTGCGCGGAAAGCCAGTGTTGTGGTGTGCGCTTCGCACCGAGCGATCACAACGTCGAGGCCCTCACTGGCGGCAATCGCAGCGAACTCGGCGACCAACCGACTCTTGCCGAGACCAGGGTCGCCGACGATCGCCACGACACTGCCCGTCCTGGCATCGAGAACGTTTCGTAGCCAGGTCAGTTCGGCCTCACGGCCGAACATCACACCTTCATTTCGACCCACCACCTTCTTGCCCGACTCGACCGCCAAGAGCCGCCGCGCGGGCACTGGCCTGTCGCTGTTTTTGATCACCACCTCCTGGACGGAGCCCAGACGGGCGACGCCTTCGACGAGCTTGGCCGTGGTCATCGAGCACAACACGCCACCGCCGGGCGCGGCGGCCTCCATCCGTTGGGCCATGCCGACGGGATGGCCCACTGCGGTGTATCTGCCAAGCCCTGCCCCGATGTCGCCGGTTATCACCTCGCCCGAGTTCAAGCCGATACGGATCTGCAGGTCGAGTCCGTCGGTGCGGCGCACTTCAACGGCCAGACCGCTGGTGGCGACCTGTATCTCCAGTGCTGCGATACAGGCGCGCAGCGCGTGATCCTCCAGCGCGCACGGAGCGCCGAAGAGGGCCATCAAACCGTCGCCGGTGAACTTGTCGACGGTCCCCTGGTAACGGTGAATCACAGCGGCAGCGCGATTGAACAACTCGTTCATGAGCTCGCGAAGACGCTCTGGGTCGAGAGCCGATGCGAGCTTCATCGACCCGACGACGTCGCAGAACAAGACGGTGACCTGTTTGCGTTCCCCGGCCGGGTCTGGTGTGGAGACCGGTGCACCGCATTCGTCACAGAAGCGAGCCTTGACCCTCAACTCGTGCCCGCATGATCTGCACCGGTCAATCGCCGCGGTGGCCGGATGCGCCATCACCGGTTTTCTCCTCCGCCGTCAATAAACACCATCATCACTCACGGCGGCGTTGGCGGTCGGGTTTCTGCTGTTATTGATTTCCGCAGGTCAAAGGCGCGCGGTGTCAGTCGCGGGTCAGGCGATGGCGCCGGACTCCTTGAGTTCGGTGATGCGGTCCCAGTCCATGCCGAGTTCGGTCAGCACGATCTCGGTGTGCTCGGAGGCCTGCGGGGCGCGCGTGGTCTCAAGCGGCTCATGATTGAACTGGACCGGCCCGCGCACCACCTTGAACGGCTTGCCACCGTCGGTGGCCTCCACCTCCACGATCATGTCGTTGGCGACGGCCTGCTCGTCGGTGGCGAGATCGACCAGGCTCTGGAACGGCGCCCACTGACCCTTCATCGTCTTCAGGTGCTGGCGCCAGTACTCGAAGGGCTTGCCGCGGATCGCCTCGGCGATCAGCCGTGCCGCCTCCTCGGCGTTCTCGATGAGCGGCATGACGTCGCAGAACCGCGGGTCGTCGGCCAACGCGGGCAGACCGAGGTGCTCGAACGCGTCGCGGATGTAACCGGTGGGGCTGACGATGCACAGGTTGATCGTGCCGCCGTCGGATGTCAGGTAATTGCCGAGGAACGGGTTCACCGTCGGGCCAATGGAATCCGGCATCAACGACCGCATGGTCTCGCCGGTCTCCAAGCCCTGCGTCACGCTCGCGCCCGCCGCCCACCACGCAGTGCTCAACAACGACACATCGAGTTCGACGGCCTCGCCGGTGCGTTCCCGATGAAACAGCGCCGCCGAGATGCCGCCCGCGATGTTCATCCCGCCAATCGAGTCGCCGAACGCCGGAATCCCTTGTGAGAGAGCGCCACCGAGTCCTTCGGGCGTCAGCGCGTGTCCCACACCGCTGCGCGTCCAGAACGCGGTGCCGTCGAATCCCCCGATATCGCGCTCCGTGCCCTTGTCGCCGTAGGCGCTGCCGCGGGCATAGATGATATTCGGGTTGACCGCGCGGATGTGCTCGATGTCGAACTTGTTCTTTTGGCGCTGGGCGGGCAGATAGTTGGTCAGGAATACGTCGGAGGCTTTGGCGATCTCGTAGAGCACCTGCTGGCCGCCCGGGGTGGAGATGTCGATGCCGACGCTGCGCTTGCCGCGATTGGGGTGCTCGATCAGTGGATGCCGGTTCGGATCCAATTGGAAGCCACCCATATTGACGAACCCGCGCTGAGTGTCGCCGCGCAGCGGGTGCTCGACCTTGATGACGTCGGCGCCCCAGTCCGCGAGGATGGCCCCAGCCGCGGGCACGAACGTGAACTGCGCTACCTCGAGGACACGGACGCCCTGCATCACCTTGATCATGAATCAGCCCTTGCCGGTGCGAAAGTCACGGGCAGTGCCGTCGGAGACCGGAACGGTTGGCCGTAGATGTGCGGATCGCCGTCGGTGACGAGCGTGATGTCGGTCAACCGCTCGAGCAGGCATTCGAGCGCGACCCGTGTCTCCATTCTGGCCAGGTGTAGTCCCATGCAGGTGTGTTCACCTGCGGCGAAAGAAATGTGCGGCACCCGTTTACGGAAGATGTCGAATTCCTCCGACCGCTCCCACCGGCGCTCGTCGTGGTTCGCGGAACCGATGCAGACATCGATCACCGCGCCCTCCGGAATCGTGACGCCTTCCAACTGCGTCTCCGCCGTCGCGTAGCGCTGGACGGTGGTGAGCGGCGTCTCGACCCGCAGGCCTTCCTCGATCGCGGGCGCGATCAGTTCGCGATTGACCGCCACCGCGGCGAATTGATCGGGGTGGGTGAGCAACAAGTAGAGCAGGTTCCCCGACGACCGGTATGTGGTTTCCAAACCCGCGGGCAGCAGCAACCGCAGGAACGAGTAAATCGCTTCGTCGCTGAGCTTCTCGCCGTCGACCTCGGCGTCCACCAAGTCGCCGATGATGTCTTCGGTCGGCCTGGACCTGCGCTTGTCGATCTGATCGAGGAAGTACTCCTTCAGCGCGCCCGACGCCTCGAAGGAACGCTTGTAGTTGATGTGATAACTGATCAGTTCGACAGCGCGCTTGCGGAACCAGGGCAGGTCTTCTTCCGGAAGACCCAGCAGCCTGGAGATGACCCTCGTCGGGAACTCGAGCGTGAAGTCGCGCACCAGGTCGGCTTCGCCGGCGTCGACGAACTCGTCGATCAGCGCGTTGACCACCGGCCGCACCACCTCGGGTTCCCACCGCGACAGTGACTTCGACTTGAATGCCGACGACACGAGATTGCGGTGGTCCCAATGCTGTTTGCCCTCCATCGCCAAGATGGTTGGGCCGATGAACAAGCCGACGGTGCTGTCATAGATGTGTGAGTTGAACGCCTTGCTGTCGCGGAAGACGCGGTTCACCGCATCAAAGGACACCGCGGCGTAGAGATGCTCGGGCCGCATCGCGGCAGGGGCGCGGGTCCAATCCATCACGCTGCCGCAAAAGACGCCAGTGGTTTCCCGCCGCCTGCGCTCGAAGATGGGGTAGGGGTTACGAAGAAGGTCGGCCGCTTCATCGGCCGTGACGTCCAGCACTGGGGTATCCACGTTGCGATCTCCAGCATCTTTCGGCGGACTGCGGCAGGTACTGTAAAGATTACAGTATTGGGATCGCGAAGGAGTCGACGCGGGCCGATTCGACGGTTTGCGCTGGTTAGGCGCCTTCGTTGACGGCCTGTTCGCGCGCCCACCGATAGTCGGCCTTACCTGCGGGGCTGCGCTCGATGACCGGCCGGAACACGATCGCCTTGGGCAGCTTGTAACGGGCGAGCACGTTGGCCGCGTGCTCGATGAGTTCCTGCGCATCGGCGCTGGCGCCCTCTGCGAGGGCCACGATCGCGACGACCTCCTGACCCCAGCGCTCGCTCGGCCTGCCTGCGACGACGACGTCGGCCACCGCGGGGTGAGACGCGATCGCCGACTCGACCTCTTCGGCGAAGATCTTCTCGCCGCCGGAGTTGATGGTCACCGAGTCGCGACCGAGCAACTCGATGGAGCCGTCCTCGAGGTGGCGTGCCCTGTCGCCGGGAATCGAGTAGCGCACACCGTCGATCACCGGGAACGTCGCGGCGGTCTTTGTCGCATCGCCCTTGTACCCCAACGGAACATAGCCGCGCTGCGCGAGCCAGCCGATGCCGTCGTGACCCGGGTCGAGGATCGCGCTGAGGTCCTCTGCGGCGACGTAGGTGTCCGGACCTGCGTTGAACTTCCCGGTCGATACCGCGCCGGGGGCCGACATGTGGCTCATCTGCGCGCCGGTCTCCGACGACCCGACGCCGTCGACGACGATCAGGCCCGGCTTGACGTCGATCAGCCGCTGCTTGGCGGTCGGGGTCAAAAGCGCGCCGCCGTTGGCGACGACGGCCAGCGACGACAGGTCGGCGTCGCTACGTTCGATGGCATCGGCGAGTGGTCGCGCCATAGCGTCGCCGACGACCGTCACCGCCAGCAGCTTCTCGCGTGCGATGGTGGCGACGACGTCGTCGCAGTCGAGCCGGTTGGTCACCGACGAAAACACCACGGACTGGCCGGTATTCATCGCGGTGAACGTGGCCCATTGCGCGGCGCCGTGCATCAGCGGCGGCAAAATCATCAGCTTCGTGCCAGGGCTTTCTGCCGCCGCCTTGACGAGGTCGTCGAGCGAGCCGACGACATCGCCGGTGTAGAGGCTGCGGCCGCCGAAGGAGGTCATGAAGATGTCGTGCTGGCGCCACAGCACGCCTTTCGGCATCCCGGTCGTGCCGCCGGTGTAGAGCACGTAGAGGTCGTCGGGAGACGGCTCGACCGGCGGCGGCTGCGTCGGGCCCGAGCCGACGATCTTCTCGTAGTCGACGGCGCCGTGGATCAGATCATTGCCGGAGTCGTCGGCTATCTGGATGAGCACCCGTAGCTTTGGCAGCTCGGGGAGCACCTCGGCGATTCGCGGCGCGAATGTGGCGTGATAGATCAGCCCGCTGGCGCCGGAGTCGGCCAGCAGATACTGCAACTCGCTCTTGACGTAGCGGTAGTTGACGTTGAAGGGCGCGACGCGTGCACGCCACGAACCGAGCATGCCCTCGACGTACTCCGGGCCGTTGTAGGCGTAGATGCCCAGTAGGTCCTGGCCCACCTCATGGCCGGCGAGCTGCGAGCGCTCGGTGTGGCAGCCAAGGCCGCGCGAGTGCAGGTAGGCCGCGAGCCGGTTGGAGCGCTCGACGACCTGCGCGTAGGTGTAGCGTCGTTCGCCCTGGATGATGAACGGCCGGTCGCCGATCACTGCGGCGACGGCGTCCGCAGCGGCGGGGACGGTGAACTGCGTTGCGGGGGCGGTCATCGTATTTCCCATACCTCTCTTGGCCCGCTGTTCTCAGCAGGGCGGTTTGCTTCGGATAGTACGGTGCCGTCGGCGTCGGTCACGCCCGGACCGTGAGCAGGTCTTCGGTGGTGACGGTGGCCGGCAGCGCGATCGTGTTGTCGAGGATCGCGGAGGCGTAGTCGGCGGGATTCCCGCCACCGGGTTGCGGGAGACGACACGCAGGCGACGTTCACAGCGTCTCGCGGTTGCGCAGGACGGCGTCGCGGCGGCGCCACCCATCGGGCCGACGCCGTGCCCCCTGTGCAGCGCGACATCGCCTGGCGCAGAACTGAATTCGGGCACCAGGGTGACATCCTCGCTGCCGGGACTGATTTTAATCTGTGAGGCGGGGCCACCAGATCGAATAGAACGGTGTCGGTTTCTGGGCCGATTCAGCGCGGAAGCTGGCCGCCGATGGTCCGGGTGATCTTCTCGGCGTACTCGACGGCGAGGTCGACCCATGCCTCGCACTGCGAAACCGGCATCCGGATCGTCGGTCCGCTGATCGTGATCGCGCCAAGGATATCGCCCGCCGAGTCGAACACGGGTGCCGAGAGCCCCGATGCCGAATCCTCGCGCTCGCCGGTGGTGATCGCATAGCCGTCGGCCTTCGCCTGCGCGATGAGCCCGCGCAGCTCGTCGGGGCTGGTGATGGTGTAGTCCGTCATCGGCTCAAGGGGCTGGGACAGGATCGTCTCCGCGAGTTCGGGATTCCACGCCAGCAATATCCGCGAAGCCGACCCGACGTGCAGGGGAATGACCTTGCCCACGTACATGTGTCGGCGCAGCGCGTGATGGGTTTCGGCGACCGCCACGCAGACCCGGTAGTTCTGCTCCACCTTGAAGAAGCACGCGGTTTCGCCGGTCTTGTCGCGGATCTCCTTGAGAACCTCGTTCACGACGGCGAGAACGTCGAGATCTGTCAGCGCCGTCGCCGCCCAGTACGACATCCGGATGCCGATCCGGATGCGGTCACCCTGGCGGTCCAGCAACCCCTGCGCGACCATGTTGCTGACCAGTCGCTGCACGGTCGAGGTCGGCAGGCCGGTCGCCTGCTGGATCTCTCCGAGGGTCAGTTCAGGCCTGGTGAGCGTGAATGCGTCGAGGATTTCGGTGATCTTGCCCAGCACCAGCAGTGGCTGTTGTTTGGAGGACGACGCCGCGCGCTCTGCTGTGGTGATGTCGTGAACGTCAGTGCCTTCAGCCATCTTTCACCGCTTCCGGGTTCACGC
This sequence comes from Mycolicibacterium agri, assembly GCF_002553505.1. Lineage (GTDB taxonomy): Bacteria > Actinomycetota > Actinomycetes > Mycobacteriales > Mycobacteriaceae > Mycobacterium > Mycobacterium agri. Next base: position 104,179 of record NZ_PDCP01000005.1, read on the forward strand.
AATGGGGAGGCACCTCGCCGCGTGCGATGGCGATCGCGTTCTCGGCGCACAACTGGGCCATGCGCGCCCGCACCTTCGTCGTCGCGCTGCCCAAATGTGGCAGGAGCACGACGTTGGGCACGTCCGCAAGCCCTGGTGTGAGGCGGGGTTCGTGTTCGTACACGTCGAGCCCGGCGCCCGCCAGCTGCCCGTTTCTCAGCGCGTCGACGAGGGCTGCTTCGTCGACGATCGGGCCGCGTGCGGTGTTGACCAGAATCGCGGTCGGCTTCATTGCCGCCAAGGTGTCAGTGTCGATCAGATGCGTGGTGGACGGCGATAGCGGGACGTGGATGGACAGGAAGTCGCTGTTTTCGACGAGTTCCGGCCAGTCGACCTGGCGTGCCGGGTAGGGCAGCGCGGCGACTTCGTTTTCGTCGAGGGTTCGCCCAGCAGGGGGATGGTTGCAGAAGATGATGTTCATGTCGAAGGCGGCCGCCCTGTGGGCCGTGGCACGCGCGATGCGCCCGAAGCCGACCAGACCCAGCGTCGCGCCGGAGACATCTTGCCCCAGAAGCAGATCGGGCTTCCAGCCGGTGAATCGGCCGGACCGGGTGAATTGGTCGGCTTCGACGGCCCGCCGCGCGGTGGCCAGCATGAGTAGCATCGCCACGTCGGCGGTGGCGTCGGTGAGCACGCCGGGGGTGTTGCCGACGAGGATGCCGTTGCGCGTCGCGGCGGGGATATCGATGTTGTCGAAGCCGACGGCGTAGTTGGAGATTCCGGCCAGCTTCGCGACGTCGAGCAGATCGGCGTCGAACCGGTCGCTCAGTTGCGCGACCACCACGTCGAACTGCCCCGAGGTGCAGGCTTCGCGGAGCTCTTCGGCGGTCGGCGGTTCGGCGGGTATGTGGACCGAGCCGGCCTCCCGCAGTGAGCTCAGCCCGGGGTCGGGGATCGGGTAGGTGACCAGGAAGGCGGGTTCATCCGTCACGGCGGCTCGGCTCACCTCCGCCGACGACCCACTCGAACGCCGAGGACTTCGACCGCGCCCCTTGGGCGGATCGGGCGCGGTTCGGCTCGCCCAGCTCGGTGAGAAGCTTGTCGGTGATCTCCAGCATGGACGCCAGCGTAGACGGCGTGAACCAGTCCGGGCGGGTCGCGAACAGGAGATCCTCGGTCGGGGTGTTGCCGCTGGCGCCGGGCGCGAAGGGGCAGCCGCCGAGACCGCCGAGCGATCCGTCGACCATCGTGGCGCCTGCCGCGATCGCGGCCAGCGTGTTCGCCACACCCAGACCCCACGTGTCGTGGCCGTGAAAGACGATGCGGCGCTGGGGCGTCCGCTCCCGGACGCCGACGATGAGATCGTTCACCTGCGTCGGTATCGCCTGCCCGATGGTGTCACACAACACGATGTCGGCCGCTCCGGCCGTGCGGGGGTCCGCGGCGATGCCGATCACCCTCTCCGGATCGGTCACGCCCTCGAACGGGCAGGTGAACGCGGTGGCAATGCACAGCTGAATCGCACCGCCGACTTCCTCGCTGATCCGAGCGGCGTCGGGCATCGCTGCAACGCTGGCTTCGGTAGTGCGTCCGATGTTGGCCTCGTTGTGGGAATCCGAGGCGGAGAAGCAGTATTGGAAGTTGCGGGCGCCCGCGGCGGCCGCCTTTTCCACGTGTCGGGGCGTGGCCACCCAGATCCAGCAGCGCGACAGCTCGTCGGGATTCAGCGCGGCCACGACGTCGAGCGTGTCGGCGAGCGGGGGCACGAGGTCGGGTCGGGCCATCGAACCGATCTCCAGTGCCGGCACGCCGAGTGCGAGCAGTTCGCGGATGATCTGCACTTTGCGTTCGGTTGCCAGCTCTTTGGACGTCAGTTGCAGCCCGTCGCGCAGAGTCACGTCGCGAAGATCTGCCCGCGGGACGAAGGGGCGAACGGTCATGTCAGGTCCTCGATCTCGTCGTCGTGAAGCCCCAACAGTGTGGCCAGCACGTCTCTGGTGTGCTCGCCGAGGTCGGGTCCCACATTGCGGATCGGCAGTGACGCAGGGCCGATGACCGGCACGATGCCCGGGAATCCCACAGTCCGCTTCTCTTCGGCGCCGACGTCAACGTCGAACTCCTGGATCATGTTCCGTGCTGCGTACTGTTCGTCGGCGCAGATGTCGGCGGCGGTGTAGATGGGGCCGCAGGGTACACCGGCCTCCTCGAGCAGCTTGAGCGCGTGGTCGCGGTTGTGGCGGATGGTCCATTCGCCGATCGCGGCGTCGACTTCCTCACGCCGATGCCAGCGGCCCGCGTTGGTTTGCAGTTCGGGATCGGTCGCGAGGTCGGGTCGGCCGATGGTGTGCATGTAGCGCTGGAAGATGGCGTCGCCGTTGCCTGCCACGATGATGCTGGTGCCGTCGGCGCACGGGTAGGCGTTGCTCGGTGCGATGCCCTCCATCCGTCCACCCACACGTTTGCGCGTGACACGGTAGGCCAGGTAGTCGGGCACCAGCGACTCCATCACTGAAAGCACGGATTCGTTCAGCGCGACATCGATGATGCGTTGTGACAGCGGGACTTTCACGCGCTCACGCTGGAACAGCGTCATCACTGTGCCGAACGCGGCATAGATTCCGGCGATGGAGTCGCCTATCGAGACACCGGTCCGTACGGGCGGGCGGTCGGGATCGCCGACGAGTTCGCGCAGCCCGCCGACCGCTTCGGCGACGGCCGCGAAGCCGGGCCGATCGGCCATCGGGCCGGTCTGGCCGAACGCCGATATCCGGGTGATGACCAGATCCGGGTTGACCCGGTCGAGTGCTTCGGGTCCGAGGCCCCACTTCTCCAGGGTTCCCGGCCGGAAGTTCTCCAGGAGCACATCGCAGTGCTTGACGAGGTCGAGGATGATCTGCCGACCGCGTTCGGTCTTCAAGTCGACGACGATGGACTTCTTGTTGCGGTTGATCGTCCGGTACAACATCGAGGTATCGCCAGAGTAGAGCCGCCAGTTGCGCAGCTCGTCGCCTGTGACCGGGCGCTCGACCTTGATGACCTCGGCGCCGAAGTCGGCCAGCATGCGGCCTGCCGTCGGCGCAGCGATGTAGTTACCGAGTTCCAGCACTCGCACACCAGCGAGCGGCTGAATAGCATTCGTGATCAATATATTCCCTAATTTGCTCAGAAGAAGAGGCTCATCGGCAGGATGAGCAGAATCGCAACGACCGACGCCACCGATACGCCGACGGTGACCGTCTTCAGCGTTCCCCGCGTCGACTGGCCCAACAGCGACTGCAGCAGCCAGAAGGTGTTGCTCGTGACATGGACTGCGAAGAGCGATCCCGCGCCTGCGGCCAGTGCGATCAGGACGGGGTCAAGCCCGATGATGGGGGCGATGGGGGCCAGAATGCCCGCCGACGTGATTGCAGAGATGGTGACCGACCCGACGGCTACGTGCAGAGCGGCCGCGATGACCCATACGACCAGCAGCGGCGCGGCGGTGCTCGCCGTGAAGTATTCGCCGAGGATGTCGCCGAGGCCGGCGGCCTTGATCGTGGCGGCGAGCGAGCCACCGACCCCGGTCAGGATCAGGATCTGTCCGCTCTCCTTGAAGCCGGTCGCGATCGCCTTCTGAATCGGTTCGGTGCCAAGGGAGTACCGCCCGACGAAGCTGGTCCCGATGAGGCCGATCAGCAGTGCGATCACGGGTGACGACACGAATTTGATGATCGGACTGTGGATGTCGGCGGCGTCGAGGATCGCGCCGGTGGCGATCAACAGCAGGGAGGCGATCATCGGCGCGAACAACACGATGAGCGGTGTCTGGGCCTTGGTGGCGGTCACTGTCTTGGTGGCCAGAGCGCCTCCGGCGCCGCCAGGTCCGTCGGAATCGACTGTGGCAGCGGCGGTATCGACGTCGTTGCCCAGAGGTTCATCGTCCTCGCCCAGGAAGGTCTGCTCGTCGCGTTCGGGGTTCCACCAGCCACGGTTGAACAGGAACGACATGATCGCGACGGCGATCGCGACGGTCGGGATCACCAGTAGAACACCGAAAAGCAGCATCTTGCCGAGTGGGACGCCGAGCAGGCCGGCGAGGGCGAGCGCGCCGACACCCGGGACTGTCAGCACGATTCCGCATTCGAGGCTGATCGCCATCGCCGCTGCCATCCGCGCGGTCCCGTTCTTACCGATCTTCTTGGCCAGGCTGCGGGCCAGCGGAGCCGAGATGACGAGCAGAACGTCGAGGAAGATGGACTGCAGCAGGGTGGCGATCGTCAGCGACATCGCATACGGCATTCGCTTGGCGCCGAACACATTTAGCAGTGTTTGCACCAGTCGTTGAATGGCGCCGGTTCGCTGCAGGATGGCGCCCATCAGAACGCCGAACCCGATCAACAAACCGACTTCGGCCATGATGTCGCCGAACCCCGTCATGATCGCGTCGATCGTCTCCTGGACGCCGAGACCGACCGCGAGGCCGAGATAGGCCGACCCGACCACCAGTGAGACCACCGGATTGAACTTGAACCGCACGATCATGACGACCACCGCGATGATCGCTACCGCCGTGTTGATCACGACTGCGGTATCTGACATGGGTGAGCCCCTCTTTCGGCCGCTGGCTGATTGCGGTTATCGGCGACACAGGAAACACCGAGGTGTGACGCGCACTGCGTTCATATTATGAGCATGAACCCACAATATAAGCAAGACCCTCAACTAGTTCGGCTGTGACCAGGTATTTCGTGTGGTTTGCGGCTTATCGTTCTAGCCCGTAGGAGCGGAGGCGCCGGGGCGCGGACGTCGGCCGGTTCGGCGGCCAGGTTCATCGGGTAGGCCTACATGGCCCATGTCGATCCGTGGACGATGCCGTTTCGCAGACCTGTCTCGACGGTGTCGGCCGCCGGCTCCAGCCAGATCCCGATATAGGCTCGACGGCGATCGACGCGCTGGAGGTGCTCGCGTGACGCGCTCGGCGCTCGAAGTGGTGGAGCTGTACCGACGGCGGATCTCCGAAGTGTGGAATCGCGGCTAGCGGCAAGGAGTTTGGGCGTGACCGAACGAGTGCTCGACGAGCTCGGCTTCTACCTGCTCGCCGGTGCGGGCGGGGACGGGCCTGCCACGCTGATGGACGAGGCCCGCTGCGGAGAGGAGATGGGCTTCGGCACCGCGTTCATCTCCGAGCGGTGGAACGTCAAGGAGGCGTCCTCGCTCGTCGGTGCGGCGTGCGCGGTGACAAGCAGGATGCAGATCGCCACCGCCGCAACGAATCACAACACACGCCATCCGTTGATCACCGGTTCGTGGGCGACGACCATGCATCGCCTGTCCGGTGGCCGGTTCACGCTCGGCATCGGTCGCGGCGTCGCGGCGATGTATGCGGCCTTCGGCATTCCCGCGGTGACCACCGCGCAGATGGAGGACTTCGCCAATGTCATGCGCCGGCTGTGGAAGGGCGAGGTGATCTTCAACCACGACGGCCCGATCGGCAAGTACCAGGTGCTTTTCCTCGATCCGGACTTCAATGAGGACATCCGGCTTGCGCTGGTGGCGTTCGGCCCCAACACACTGGCCCTTGGCGGGCGCGCATTCGACGACGTCATCCTGCACACCTACTTCACGCCGGAGACCCTGCAGCGCAGCGTCAAGACCGTCAAAGAGGCCGCCGAGAAGGCCGGTCGCGATCCCGACAGCGTGCGGGTGTGGTCGTGCTTCGCCACCGTCGGCGATCATCTGCCCAAGGAACTGCGGCTGAAGAAGACCGTCGCCCGCCTTGCGACTTACCTGCAGGGTTATGGCGACCTGCTGGTCCGCACCAACCACTGGGATCCCGGAGTGCTACAACGCTTTCGGGATGACCCCGTTGTGCAGTCGATCCCCGGCGGCATCGACCACAAGGCGTCGGCGGATCAGATCGAACACATCGCGACGCTGATCCCTGACGAGTGGTTGGAGCCGTCGGCGACCGGTTCGCCGCAGCAGTGCGTCGAGCGCATCCGCAAGGAATTCGACTACGGCGCCGACGCGTTGATCATGCACGGCGCGACGCCGCCCGAACTCGCACCGATCGTGGATGCGTATCGAAGTCAAAGGGGCTAGGGCGTGATGACGGTGCGGGCCACCGGTTCTGCGGCGGCTTGACGGGTGTAGATGGCGCGGTGCAGCGCCGACAGCAGCGCGTCGCGGGTCTCCTCGGGGTGGATGAGGTCGTCGAATCCGAGGTGCCCCGCGGAACGGAAGGACGCCTCGACCTCCATCTTGCGAAGCTTGGCCTCGATGTCTTCGGTGGCGTGCGACGCGCGGCTCAAGGCCGCGGCGCTCATCGCGCCCATGGTGGCGCCGGGGTAGGCGAACGTCGCGCTCTGGTTGTCGAAACCCAACAGCGACATCACCATTGAGCCGAATCCATAGGCTTTGCGCAGCGTCACGTGCAGCTTGATCGTCGTCGCGGCCGTCTGTGCGGCGAACATCCGCGCACCGCTGCGCAGCACACCGCTCTTCTCCGAGCGGCTGCCCGGCAGCATGCCCGGGTTGTCGGCGAGGAACACGATCGGCAGGTGAAACGAGTCGGCCACCGTGATGAAGTGGGCCGCCTTGTCGGCGGCGTCGGCGTCGATCGAACCGGCGAGAACCTTCGGCTGGTTGGCGACGACCGCGACGGGATGGCCGCCGAGATGAGCCAATGCGCAGATGATCGCCGGGCCGAACTTGGGCTGCACCTCGAACCAGTCGGACCGGTCGAACACCACGTCGAGCACCGCCCGCATGTCGTATACGCGCCGATTGGTGCGCGGCACGATGTCGAGCAGTTCGGGCGTGGGCCGCGGTTCGGTGGTCTCGTCGGCGGGCAGCGACGCGGGATACGACCATGCGCTTGGCGGGAAGTAGAACAGGTAGCGGCGGATGTCGTCGAGCACCGACTCGTCGTCCTCGGCGAGGTTGTGAATCACGCCGCTGGCGAGCGCCACACCCGGCCCGCCGAGGTCCTCCTTCGAAATGTCTTCGCCCGTCGACTCTTTGACGACCGGCGGCCCCGCGGTGAAGATCGCGCCCTGGCGGCTCATGATGGTGAAGTCGCAGACCGGCGCCACCAGCGCCCCGTGGCCGGCCGACGGGCCGAGAAGTCCGGCGACCGTCGGAACCTTGCCCGAGCATTGCGTCTGCGCCAGCAGGTCGGTGGGCGTGCGGCCGTAATGCTCTCCGCTGGGGCGGAATCCGGCCCCTTCGAGCAGCATCACGAGCGGCACTCTGTCCCGAAGCGCCAATTCGGCCAGCCGGTAGCGCTTGGCGTTGCCGCCCGGGCCGATGCTGCCGGCCAGCGTAGTGAAGTCCTCGGCGCCGACCATGACCGGGGTGCCGTTGATCATGCCCGAGCCGGCCACGATCCCGTCGGCCGCGATGTCACCGCCGACGAGCGTGCCGAACTCGCGGAACGTGCCCTTGTCGAGGAGGTGCTCGATGCGCGCGCGGGCATCGAGCTTGCCTTGGGAGTGGTGCTTGGCCAGCCGGTCCGGGCCGCCCATCGACCGCGAGCGCTGACGCCGAAGATCGAGGTCTTCGAGCGTTTCCTGCCAGCCCTGCTCGTTCGTCATGTGCAATTCCCGTCGTCGAAAGGCGATCGTCGCACCGGCGTGCTCACGTTGACCATACTGAATTGCTTACTGTAGCGTCCTCCCGTATGGGTGACCACGGCGGTCTCAGGGTGGACGGCGCCGTCTCCAGCCAACTCTCAGACGTCGTCGGTGCCGCGGCCGGGCTGGAGCGCCGCGGATACGACTGCTGTTGGACCGCCGAGATCAATCACGACCCGTTCCTGCCACTGGTGCTGGCGGCCGAACACACCACGTCGATCGAGTTGGGCACCAGCATCGCGGTCGCGTTCGCGCGCAGCCCGATGACGGTGGCCAACATCGCCTGGGATGTGCAGGCGTACTCCGGCGGCCGCTTCATCCTCGGGCTGGGTTCCCAGATCAGGCGGCACATCGAGAACCGGTTCAGCATGCCGTGGAGCAAACCCGTGCAGCGCATGCGCGAGTATGTGGTTGCGCTGCAGGAAATCTGGTCGTGTTGGCAACACGGCACCAAGCTGGCCTTCGAAGGCGACTTCTACACCCACAAGCTGATGACGCCGATGTTCACGCCCGACCCGCTGGCCCATCCCTTCCCGAAGGTGTTCGTCGCCGCGGTCGGCGAGGCGATGACCGAGATGTGCGGCGAGGTCGCCGACGGCCTTCTCGCCCACGCCTTTACGACCAAGCGCTACTTCGAGGAAGTGACGCTGCCTGCGCTGCTGCGCGGGATGGAGCGGTCCGGCCGTAGCCGCACGGACTTTCAGGTGTCCTGCCCGCTGTTCGTCGTGACAGGCGCCGACGATAACGAGTTGGCCGCCAACGCGGTCGGCACGCGCAAGCAGATCGCCTTCTACGCTTCGACGCCGGCCTACCGCAAGGTGCTCGAACTGCACGGCTGGGGCGACCTGCAGACCGAACTGCATCGGCTGTCGCTGGCCGGCGAATGGGATCAGATGGGGTCACTGATCGACGACGAGATGCTGCGGACGTTCGCCGTCGTCGCGTCCCTTGGCGAACTTCCGACTGCGATTCATCAACGTTGTGACGGCGTCATCGATCGCGTGTTGATCGGATTCCCGTCGTCCGTCGGCGACGACACCGTTTCGTCCGTCCTGCAGAAGATAAGGAGCGCAGCGTGAGTACGCCCATCATGGACGACGCGGCCAAGGTGTTCGCCACGCCGAAGGCGTATACCGATGAGGCGAAACTGCATGCCGCACTGACTCATCTGCGGGCCAACGCACCCGTCTCCTGGGTCGAGGTGCCGAACTACAAACCGTTCTGGGCGATCACCAAACACGCCGACATCATGGACGTCGAGCGGGCCAACACTGTCTTCACCAACTCTCCGCGGCCGGTTTTGGTCACCGCGGAGGACGACGAACGGCAGGCCGCTGTCGGAGTGCGCACGCTGATCCACATGGACGACCCGCAGCATCGTTCGGTGCGGGCGATCGGCGCGGACTGGTTCCGGCCAAAGGCCATGCGGGCGTTGAAAGAACGCGCCGACGAACTCGCCAAGGTGTACGTCGACAAGATGGCGGCGATCGCTCCCGAATGCGATTTCGTTCAGCAGGTCGCCGTCAACTACCCGCTGTACATGATCATGTCGCTGCTCGGCGTGCCCGAATCCGACTTTCCGCTGATGCTCAAGCTGACCCAGGAACTGTTCGGCAGCGACGACGACGAGTTCAAGCGCGGCGTCGACGGCGAGGAGCAGATGTCGGCCCTGCTGGAGATGTTCGAGTACTTCACCGCATTGACCGCTTCGCGGCGCGAAACCCCCACCGATGACCTGGCATCGGCGATCGCCAACGCCACCATTGACGGTGAGCCGCTGTCGGACATCGACACCATCTCCTACTACGCGATCATCGCGGCGGCCGGACACGACACCACCAGCGCCACGATCTCCGGCGGGATGCTCGCGCTCATCGAGAATCCCGACCAGCACGCCCGGCTCACCACCGACCTCGATCTGATGCCGTTGGCCACCGAGGAGATGATCCGCTGGGTGACACCGGTGAAGGCGTTCATGCGCACCGCCGCCGAAGACGCCACCGTCCGCGGTGTGCGCATCCGCGCGGGGGAGTCGGTGCTGCTGTCCTACGTCTCGGGCAACCGCGACGAAGAGGTCTTCGACGACCCGTTCCGCTTCGACGTTTCACGAGATCCCAACAAGCACATCGCTTTCGGCTATGGCGTGCACTTCTGCCTGGGGCGGCGCTGGCCCGCATGGAGGTCAACAGCTTCTTCACCGAACTGCTGCCGCGGCTGCAGTCCGTCGAACTCGCGGGTGATCCGCAATACGTGGCGACGACGTTCGTCGGCGGGCTCAAGCATCTGCCGATCCGCTACTCGCTCAAATGAATTGGAGTGTCGGTCAGACGGGTAGCGGGATCCAGATGCCGAAGAACCAGAACCCCCACTGGTTGTAGCCCGGGTCCCACACCGGCTGCTCGGTGAAGCCGAAGTAGTCGATAGGCGGCGGAGGCGGGCCCCAAGGCGGCGGAAGTGGTCCGCGGAAGACGGGTGGCGGCGGCGCGCCCCAGCCCCACGGCGGTAGTCCAGCGCCCCACGGAGCGCCGTGGAAGCGCCCGCGCCAGTCGTTTTCATGCGGGTTCCACGGCGGTCGCCAATCGTGGGGGCCGCCCCGGAAATCACCGGGCGGACCGCCGGGGCCACCGGGGCCGGGCCCGTCGTGGGCACCGGGGCCGCCTGGGCCGAAACCACCGGGACCGCCACCGCCGGGGCCGCCTGGACCGCCGGGCCGGGGACCGTCGTGACCGCCTGGTCCGCCTGGGCCGGGACCACCGGGGCCGGGACCGCCGGGACCACCGGGGCCGTCGGGTCCGCCGCCGCAGTGCGCGCCCGGTGGGCACGGTGGCGCGGCTTCGGCGACCCCTGCTCCGATGCCGATGATCGCCGCGACCAGGGTGCAACTGAGCGCCGCTCCCGCCACCATTTGAGTGAGTTCCATCACCACGCCTTTCCGCGTCAGGAGACCCCAACCCACCGGCGACGCTAGGAGCGCACGATGGGAGCCGGCTATGCGAGGCCTAATAATTGGCTGTCAGCCGGTTTCAGTCGACCGTCCGACGGTGTGGCGTCAGCAGCAGCGGGTGTTGGGGTTGGCCTCCGTGGCGTCGTGGCGCATCCGCCAGTACTCCCGCTCGGACATGATCGGCTCGCCCGGGTGGGTCTGTCGGTGATGTTCGACGTAGCGGCGGTAGTGGTTATCGCCCATCAATGAGCCCCAGTACCAACCGATCTGCCGTGCGATTGCGGCAACGCGTCCCATTGCTTCTGCACCTCCCGTTCCGCGTGTGTCGCGATCAGCCCGGACGGCCCGAAGATTCGCGAGGGAACCGGCTCGTCTTCGGTCAAGGGTAGTCCGCCACCGCGCATCGCGCGCAGCGCCATCAACACGCCCATGACGAAGACGATGACCACCAAGAGGGCGAAGAGAATCGACAGCGATCCCTGGATAAAGGTGTTGCGCACGATCTTATCGACATCGGCGGCCGTCTTCGCCGTGAGGCAGAGGTTTCCGGCATCCTGCGCGGCCTGGCAGAGCCCGTGCTGCGTCCAGTAACCGACCTTCGGGTCACCCGAGAAGATCTTCTGCCACGACGCGGTGAGCGTGACGATGAGGTCCCAAAGCAACGGAACACCGGGCACCCAAGCCCATTTCAGGTGGCCCTTCTTGATCACCACGACCGTCACCACGGTCAGTGCGATCGCGGCCAACAACTGGTTGGCGATGCCGAACAGCGGGAACAGCGTGTTGATGCCGCCCAGCGGGTCAGTCACGCCCATCAGCAGGATGCTGCCCCATGCGGCGACGACCACCAGACTGCACGCCCATGCGCCGATGCGCCAACTCGGATCCTTCAACTTGCGCAGCGGCCCACCGAGATTGCTCAACCCGTCGGACAGCATGAAGCGGGCAACACGGGTGCCCGCGTCAACCGTCGTCAGGATGAACAACGCCTCGAACATGATCGCGAAGTGATACCAGAACGCCTTGAATGCGTCTCCACCGAAGACTTTCGCCAACACCTCGGACATGCCGAAAGCCAGCGTGGGAGCGCCGCCGGTGCGGGAGATGATCGTGTCCTCCCCAACGCTTTCGGCCGCGGCGGTGATCTGCTCCGGCGTGATCGGCGCCCCGGACAACGGCAGGCTGTTGACGTATTCCGCAGCGGTCTCAGCCGTACCGCCCGTCTGTGCCGCAGGCGCATTGAGCGTGAAGTACAGATGCTGGTTGATGATCGCGGCGGTGATGAGCGCCATGATCGCGACGAACGACTCGGTCAGCATGCCGCCGTAGCCGATCAGCCGCATCTGGCTTTCCTTCTGCAGCAGCTTCGGCGTTGTGCCCGAGGAGATCAGCGCGTGGAAACCCGACAGCGCGCCGCACGCGATCGTGATGAACAGGAACGGGAACAACGAACCGGCGAACACCGGACCGGTGCCTGCGGTCGCGAAATTCGAGATGGCCGGCGCCTCCATGATCGGGCGGGCCAGCAGGATGCCGATCGCCAGCAGCGCGATCGTGCCGACCTTCATGAAGGTCGACAGATAGTCGCGCGGCGCGAGCAGCAGCCACACCGGCAGCACGGACGCAGCGAATCCGTAGATGATCAGGCACCATGACAGCGCCACGGGGGAGAGGTCGAACCACGATGCGCCCCAAGAGGTGTCGGCAACCCAGCTGCCCGAGGCGACGGCTAGCAACAGCAGCACGACGCCGATCAGCGAGACCTCAGAGACCCGTCCCGGCCGCAGGAAACGCAGGTACACGCCCATGAACAACGCGATCGGGATCGTCATCGCGATCGAGAACACGCCCCACGGGCTCTGGGCCAGCGCCTGCACCACGACGAGCGCCAGCACGGCGAGCAGGATCACCATGATGACCAGCACGCCGACGATGGCGGCCGCGCCGCCGATCGCACCGAGCTCGTCGCGGGCCATCTGGCCCAGTGAGCGGCCGCGGCGACGGGTGGAGATCGCCAGCACGAGGAAGTCCTGCACGCAACCGGCGAACACCGCGCCGATGATGATCCAGATCGTGCCCGGAAGATAGCCCATCTGCATCGCGAGCACAGGGCCGACCAGCGGACCCGCGCCGGCGATCGCGGCGAAGTGATGGCCGAACAAGACCCGGCGGTCCATCGGCATGTAGTCGGTGTCGTTCTCGAAAATCTCTGCCGGAGTGGCGTTGTCGTCGCGCGGGCGAACGATGTTCATCTCGATTAGCCGGGCGTAGAACCGGAAACCGATGACGTAGGTGCAGATCGCGGCGATGACGAACCAGACAGCGTTGACGGTCTCCCCGCGGAAGAACGCGATGATCGCCCACGCGATGGCGCCGAGCAGCGCGATGATCCCGAAGATGATCTTGTGCTTGGTGGTGATCGGGGAACGATCGATGATGGCTACCGGCGGCAGATTCTTGTCGGTACGGATATAGGTGATATCGCCGTCGGTCTCCTCGAAACGCTCGGTCGACGCGGCAGTGGGTGAAGCCACAATGTCCTCCCTCGATCACGGTGGAGCCAGGGTTCTTGGTCGATCCTTTCAAAGGCCCTGCCGCGCTCATAGGGGAATGCCGCAAGAGGCCCCAAATTCGGTGCTATTCGCGATCGTAGAAGGCGCGCACGGTGTCGATCGTGTCGGCCTCGGCGGGACTCTTGTCGTCGCGGTAGCGCAGCACGCGCGCGAACCGTAGCGCCATGCCTCCGGGGTAGCGGGAAGAGGTTTGCACGCCGTCGAATGCGATCTCGACGACCTGTTCCGGGCGCAGCTTGACCACCCATCCGTCGGTGGGCCCGTCGGCCAGCTCAAGGAACCGGGCCGTTTGCCAGTCCAGCATGGCGTCGGTCATTCCCTTGAACGTCTTGCCCAGCATCACGAATCCGCCCGTGGCGGGGTCGCGGGCGCCGAGATGGATGTTGGACAGTTTGCCGGTGCGTCGACCGGATCCCCATTCCACGGCCAGCACAACGAGGTCGAGCGTGTGCACGGGCTTGACCTTCAGCCACCCGGCGCCCCGGCGGCCCGCTTCGTACGACGCGGTCGGCGATTTGGTCATCACGCCTTCGTGGCCCGCAGCCAGCGTCGTCTCCAGGAACCGTTGTGCCGCTTCCACATCGCCGGTCAACAACCGGTCGACGCGTTGCTCTGGCGGCACGATCGCGTCGAGCGACGACAGCCTTTCGCTTGTCGGTTCGTCGAGCAGGTCCGCGCCGTCGAGGTGCAGCAGGTCGAAGAAGAACACCGAAAGCGGCTGTGCGGCGCGGGCGGCGGCGATGTCGGGGCCGCGGTCATTGCGCCCTCGACCGCCGCCGCGGCCGAACCTCGACGCGGTGACCTGAAACCGGTGCGGCCGGCCGTCGGCGCGCAGCGCGATCGCTTCGCCGTCGGCGATCAGGTCGGTCACCGGCAGCGCGAGTGTCGCCTCGACGACCTCGGGCAGCCTCACGGTGACGTCGTCGAGGCTGCGGGTGTAGATCGCCACTTCGTTGCCGGAGCGGTGGATTTGCACCCGCGCGCCGTCGAGCTTGGCCTCGAAAACGGCGTCGCCGCCGAGCCGTTCGAGAGCGTCGGCGACTCCCGTCGAGGTTTGCGCGAGCATCGGACCGACGGGCTGGCCCACCCGCAGCGTGAACGCCGACAACGCCGCGGCCCCACCCGTCAGCGCCGCTGCAGCGACGCCGGGCAGATCGCCGGCCAGCATTGCCGCGCGGCGGATCGTCGCAGCCGGTGCGCCTGCAGCCTTGGCGACCGCGTCGGCCATCACACCCGCCAGCGCGCCCTGCCGCAGCTCGCCGCCGAGCAGTCGGCGCAAGAAGGTCTGTTCGAGCTCGGTGGCGGCCGCGAAGAGGTCTGCGACCAACCCCGCCCGCCGGGCCTGCGAACCCTTGCCCGCCACCGCGCCGATCTCGGTGAAGGCGGCGTCGACGCCGGAGACCGTCAACGTCGGCTGGGGTGCGGGCGGTGGCAGCGAGCGCAGTGCCGCCCACCCGACGCCGATCTGGCGCTGCGGTAGATCGCCCGACAACCAGGACACGACGACGGCGACCTGGCGCGCGTCGCCGTGTTCGGCCGCCGCCGCGAGCACCTCGGCGATGCGGGCGATCTTGGCCAGTCGCGACGAGGAGGCGCCGACCTCGGCCGATGCGGTGGCGACGTCGATCAGCTGCACGCCTCCACATTGGCACGAGGTTCGGACATTCCCCAGGCGCTAGGGCCGTCCGGGGTCGGGTGTGAGCGTGCGCAAACTCGCGATTTGTGACGGCGTGTCGGCCGCAGACACGCCCGCTCGCCGGAAAGGGGTTGGGCCGCGACGGGCACGCCCGCTCGCCGGAAAGGGAGAGTTAGCCGACGGTAAAGGAAACCGAATGCCAGCCGCTGGCTCCGTCGGGCACCGGGTCGGCCCACTGCTCGGTCTGCACGGCGCCGGTGTTGTCGGTGGCGCGCACGGTAATGGTGTGCGCGCCGGACTCGTCGGCCTGCCACGGGAAGCTCCACAGCCGCCAGGTGTCGTTGGAATAGCCGTCGCCCAGCTGCGCCTGCTGCCACGAACCCTGCTTGCCGGGGCCGTCGATGCGCACCTCGACGGCCTTCACGCCGCGGTTCTGCGCCCACGCGACACCACCGAACGTCACCGGCCCCCGCTGCACCACCTCGCCGCTACGGGGAACGTCGATGCGGGACTCGGTCTTGATCGGCCCGTGCGGCGACCAGCCCAGCCGCGTCCAGTACGCCTCGGCCTTGTCGAACCGGGTCAGCTGGAGATCGACGACCCACTTGGTGGCCGACACATAGCCGTAGAGGCCCGGTACCACCAGGCGGGCGGGGTAGCCGTGTTCGGTCGGCAGCGGCTCGCCGTTCATCCCGACGGCCAACAGCGCGTCGCGGCCGTCGGTGAGCGCCTCGACCGGGGTGCCCGCGGTGAACCCGTCGCTGGACTTGGACAACACCATGTCCGCGTCGGGATGAATACCCGCATCGGCGAGTAGGTCGCGCACCCGGTAGCCGATCCAGGTGGCGTTCGAAATCAAGTCGCCGCCAACCGGATTCGACACACACGTCAGCGTGACGACCTTCTCGACGGTTTCGAACCGCTCGAGATCGGCGAACCGGTAGGTGATTTCGCGGTCCACCATGCCGTGGATCCGCAATTGCCACTCCTCGCGACTCAACTGGGGGACTGTGAGCGCGGTGTCGATCCGGTAGAAGTCGTCGTTGCTGGTGACGAACGACGGCAGCGCAATGCCCTTGGGCTGCACCGTGGGTGGGATCGGCTTGGCGGCGACGTCGACGGCGGGCAATGCAAACGCGTCGCGCTCGCCGGCCACCGACGTCTTCGCGCGCGCCAGCACCACGCCCGCCATGCCGCTGACGGCCCCCGCCGTCAACAACCCCAGCGTGATCAGCGACCGCCTCCTGCCGGGGTCGGGAACGTCGGCGTGCTTGGGATCAGCGGTGTCGGCGGTTTTGGGGGCGTCGTCGGTGAAGCGGCCGGAGAGCAGCAGGCGCAGCACCGCTACACCGCAGACCGCGCCGACGATGGTCGGAACGGTGTCGGCCGCCGTCGCACCCGGACGCGACAACACCGCGGCGCATCCGGCAACGCCGGCCAGGACGATCGCCGCGCTGCCAATCGGGGCGCGGCGCGATTCGCGCGACGCGGTCACCGCGGCAATCAGCGCGATCACCGCGAGCACCGCCACTGTCAGCACGACCTTGTCGGCCGTACCGAACGTGGTGATCGCCCATTCCTTCACCGGGCCTGGCGTCAGGTCGATGACCGTCGACCCGACCGCGGTGCGCGAGTCGGCCTGCGGGCCGACGAACGCGGCTAGCAGTTGCGTGACGCCCAGCGCCACGGCGGCCGCCGCGATACCGGCCATCTCCCTGCTGCCGCTCGCCATGCTGGCCAAGCTACCGATCCGCGACCCCGAAAGGCTTACGTAAAAGTGACATCGGTTAGGTTGCTTCACGACTTTACAAATTGAGCGCTTATTGGAAAGGGAGCCAGATGCAGATCGCGGGGAAGAAGGCGGTAATCGTCGGCGGCGCGTCCGGGTTCGGCAAGGCCACCGCCGAGGCGCTGGCCAAGCGGGGCGCCAGCGTGGCGATCCTTGACCGGCCGCAGTCGAAGGGCAGGCAGGTCGCCGACGAGATCGGCGGGTCGTTCCACGAGGTGGATGTCACCGACTTCGACGGCACCGAGAGGACCCTCGCGCAGGCGGTCGAGGCGCTCGGCGGACTGCACATCGCGGTCACCACCGCAGGCGGCGGCGCGGGTGAGCGCACCATCAGCAAGGGGGGCCCGCACAGCCTGGAGTCGTTCCGCAAGGGCATCGACCTGAACCTGATCGGCACGTTCAACGTCAGCAGGCTCGCGGCGTGGCAGATGAGCAAGAACGAGCCGGTTGACGACGAGGCTGAGGAACGCGGCGTCATCATCAACACCTCGTCGATCGCGGCGTTCGAGGGCCAGATCGGCCAGGTCGCCTACACGGCGTCGAAGGCCGCCATCGCGGGCATGTGCCTGACGATGGCGCGCGACCTGGGCAGCCTGGGCATCCGGGTGCTGGCGATCGCGCCGAGCCTGTTCGCCACCGGTCTCACCGAAGGCATCCCGGAGGACTTCGCCAAGGCGTTGACGAAGGATGCGGCGTTCCCGAGGCGCCTCGGCAAGCCCGAGGAGTACGCAAAGCTGGCCGTGGCGATCGTGGAGAACCCGATGCTCAACGGCCAGTGCATCCGGCTGGACGCCGGCCAGAGGTTCGCCGCCAAGTAGAGGTGATTTCGGCGCGCTAAGGGGCGCTACGCGCACGTTAGCGCGCCGAAATCGCATAGGGTAAGCGCGTGTCGACCATCGCCGACCACGTCATCTCTGCACTCGCGGCCAGCGGCGTGCGCCGCGTCTACGGGCTGCCCGGCGACAGCCTCAACGGGTTCACCGACGCCATTCGCCGCAGCCCCGAAATGGCTTGGGAGCACGTCCGTCACGAGGAGGCGGCCGCGTTCGCAGCCGCGGCCGACGCCGCACTGACCGGTCGCCTCGCGGTGTGCGCGGGCAGCTGCGGGCCGGGCAACCTGCACCTGATCAACGGGCTGTTCGATGCGCAGCGCAGCCGGGTGCCGGTGCTGGCGATCGCCGCGCACATCCCACGCACCGAGATCGGTTCGGAGTACTTCCAGGAAACCCACCCGCAGGACCTCTTTCGCGAGTGCAGCGTCTACCGTGAACTGGTCAGCACCGCCGAGATGTTGCCGCGCATCCTTGAGATGGCGATGCGTGCGGCCATCGAGGAGCGCGGCGTGGCGGTGGTGGTGATTCCCGGCGAGCTGTTCCTGCAAAAGGCCGACGCGTCGGCGTGGCCGGCGCGACCCGTCGAGCCGACCCGCTCGGTGATCCGTCCCGACGAGGCGTCGCTGCAGCGGGCCGCGGCAATCCTCAACGACGCCAACGCCGTAACGATCCTCGCTGGCGCGGGTGTCGAGGGCAGCCACGACGCCGTGATCGCGGCCGCCTCGACGTTGCACGCGCCGATCGTGCACGCGTTGCGCGGCAAGGAGTTCATCGAGTACGACAACCCGTTCGATGTCGGCATGACCGGGCTGCTGGGTTTCGCCTCCGGCTACAAGGCGATCAAGGAGTCCGACGCGCTGCTGATGCTCGGCACGGACTTCCCGTATCAACAGTTCTATCCGGACAACGCGAAGATCGTCCAAGTCGACATTCGCGGCCGAAATCTCGGCCGCCGCGCGCCGATTGACCTCGGACTGCTCGGAACTGTGGGCGACACCCTTGCGGCCCTGCAGCCGCTGCTGCACCAGAAAACGCAGCGCGAGCATCTCGACCGCTCGCTCAATCACTACCGCAAGACGCGCAAGCGGCTCGACGAGCTGGCCGTCAACGACCGCGACCGCACCCCGATCCGACCGGAATACGTTGCCGGATCTGTGAACCGGTTGGCCGCCGATGATGCGGTGTTCACCGTCGACGTCGGCTCGCCGGTGGTGTGGGCGGCGCGGTACCTGAGCATGAACGGCCGCCGTCGGCTGATCGGGTCGTTCAATCACGGCACCATGGCCAACGCGTTGCCGCATGCGATCGGCGCGCAAACCGCATTCCGCGACCGGCAGGTGATCGCACTGGCCGGTGACGGCGGGCTGACGATGCTCTTCGGTGAGCTCGTGACGCTGATCCAGAATCGATTGCCGGTCAAGGTGATTGTGTTCAACAACTCGTCGCTGAACTTCGTCGAGCTCGAGATGAAGGCGGCCGGAATCGTCAATTTCGGCACCGATCTGCACAACCCGGATTTCGCCGCCGTCGCCCAGGCGATGGGCGTCTTCGGCCGCCGCGTCGAGCATCCCGCGGATCTCGAGCGGGCTGTGGCCGACGCGTTCGCCTATGACGGTCCCGCGGTGGTCGATGTCGTCACCGCGCGCCAGGAGCTGTCGATACCGCCCGCGATCACTGTCGAACAGGCCAAAGGCTTTTCGCTGTATGCGATCCGCACGATCCTCGCCGGACGCGCCGACGAACTGCTGGATCTGGTCACCACCAACGTCGCGCGCCGAATCCTGGACTGAGCGACGGGTTCTCGGTCACGCCGGCCGCGGCACCTCCGCCAGTGAGCTCTGCCCGATCCAGGTCGGCACCGCGCGGCGGATGTCGGCCGGGCCGGTGACCGCGACGCTGCCGTCGGAAAGGGCTTGCGCCCAACTGACATCGCCGCGCCAGATCCGCGTCAACGTGAGCAGGCTGGTTTCCACCGTTGCGGCCACGTCATGGCCTGGATCGAAATCGCAAACGTCGGCCTCGCCGTCGGCGACGACCATCCACCACCGCGACGCCTTCGGCGCCACTCCGCTGAGCACGAATGCCAGCGTCGTGCGGGTGCGTGGCCACGCCTCTACCGGGATCGTGCGCCGCATGTCCCACATCAACAGATGAGGGTCGAGGTCTTCCTCGCCCAGCTCGCCGATCCAGCGCACCCCCCACGCGCCGAGCGACTCGACCACGTCGGCGAGTTCCTTGCCGCACGGTGTCAGCGAATAGGTGGTGCGGCCGTCGTGCTCGCAGCGTTCGACGACACCGGCCCTGGTCAAGGTTTTCAGCCGCTTCGACAGCAGCGCCGGCGACATCTTCGGCACGCCGCGGCGCAGCTCGTTGAAGTGGGAACTGCCGGACAGCAGTTCCCGGATGACAAGCATGGTCCAGCGCTCGTCGAGAAGTTCCATGGCCTTGGCCACCGGACAGAACTGGCCGTATCCGGACATCTCTAGCACCTCCGTCGTGCGGAGAAACAGCAGTACAGATATCGAACCAGTGCCGGTACAGATTTGCTACTAGAACGGCGCAGCCGTGCGGCCCGACGATTCTGGCAGGACTTCACACCACCCCGCACGGAAGGACATCGAAAATGACGAGCGACACCGAAACCGTCGATGTGGCGGTAGTGGCCAAGCACCGCGCGATGTGGGCCACCGGCGATTACCCCAGGCTGGCCGCCGAGCTGGTGGCGCCGCTGGGCCCCGTGTTGGTCGAGGCCCTCGGCATCGGACCCGGTGACCGCGTACTCGACGTGGCGGCAGGCACCGGAAACGCCGCCATCCCGGCGGCCCGCACCGGCGCCAGCGTCGTCGCCAGCGACCTCACCCCGGAGCTGCTGCAGGCGGGCGAGGCCGTCGCCGCCGAACACGGCGTCACGTTGGAGTGGCGCGAGGCCGACGCTCACGCATTGCCGTTCGGCGCCGACGAGTTCGACGTCGTGATGTCATGCATCGGCGTGATGTTCGCGCCGTTCCATCAGCGCGCCGCCGACGAACTTGTCCGGGTCTGCAAACCGGGCGGCCGCATCGGTCTGCTCAGCTGGACGCCGGAAGGCCACATCGGTGAACTTTTCGCGACCATGAAGCCGTACATGGCGCCGCCGCCCGCCGGTGCGCAGCCGCCGCCGTTGTGGGGTCGCGAGGACCACGTGCGAGCGCTTTTCGGCGACCGGGCCACGGATGTGGCGACCGAGCGCCGCACGCTCACCGTCGACCATTTCGCCGACGGGGCCGAGTTCCGCGAGTACTTCAAGGCCACGTACGGACCGACGATCGCCGCGTACCGCAACATCGCCGACGATGGCGACCGGGTCGCGACGCTGGACGCCGAGATCGCACGGATCGGCGACGACTTCCTCCGCGGCGGCCACGCCATGGAGTGGGAGTACCTGCTGTTGACCGCGCGCAAGGCCTGACACCATGTGTGCATGCTCGACGACGCGCCGCCGCTGCCGACACTAAGCGAGTCCGACCAGGCCGCCCTGCAACGCTGGGTGCGACAGCAGGGCCTCGGTGACACCGTCAGCGACGTCGAGCCGTTGACCGGCGGCACGCAGAACATCGTTGTGCGAGTCCACATCGACGGACGTCCGATGGTGCTGCGTCGTCCGCCGCTTCACCCGCGGCCGACGAGCGACAAGACGATGCTGCGCGAGATCGCCGCGCTGCGCACCCTGGCCGGTACGGATGTGCCGCACCCCGGCTTCATCGCCGGCTGTGAAGACCTCGACGTGCTCGGAGTCGTGTTCTACCTCATGGAGGAGATCGACGGGTTCAACCCGGGCGCCGACATCGCCGCCGCGTACGTCCGCGACGCGAAGATGCGGCACCAGGTCGGCTTGTCGTACGCCGCGAGCCTCGCCCGGCTCGGCAACGCCGAATGGGAGGGCAAGCCGCTGGCGGAGCTCAAACGGCCGGGATCGTTTCTGGAACGCCAAGTCCCGCAGTTCCTCCGCCTGCTGGAAAGCTATCGGCACGACCGCTACGACCCCGAATCGCTTGCGGTCACCGATCTCGCGGAATGGCTGCAGGCGAATCGTCCGCCCGACAGCAAGCCCGGAATCATGCACGGCGACCCGCATTTGAACAATGTGCTGCTGCGGAGGGACAAGCCGGAGCTGGCGGCATTCGTCGACTGGGAGATGTGCACCGTCGGCGACCCGCTGCTCGACCTCGGCTGGATGCTGATCTCATGGCCGTTGCACACCAACGCGATTACCGCTGGCGCACAGCTGGCCGCGCTCGGCGGGCTGGCCAGCCGCGGAGAATTGCTGGAGGCCTACTACGCGGCGGGCGGCCGGGAAAGCGAGCGGCTGGACTGGTATGTCGCGATGGCGTGCTTCAAGCTCGGCATCGTCATCGAGGGCACCTGGTCGCGTTACCTGATGGGCCAGGCAAGCCGAGAAGCAGGCGAGGCGCTGCACGCCAATGCGCAGAACCTGATCGACCTAGGAACCCGAGTTGCTAAGAACGACAACCCTTTTGAGCTTGATTAGCCGTACGTGTCGATCCCGAGCTTGACCGCGAGCGCCACGCCGGAGGTGCCGATCAACACACGCATCGGCCCCGCGGGCGCGTGACGCACCACCACCGGGCCCAACCGCGATCCGAGCAGACAGCCGATGCCGAGGGCGGCGACTGCGGCCCAGTGAACGGTCGCGACGATGACGAAAGCCGCTGCGGCGACAGAGTTCGCGACGCCGGCGATGACGTTCTTGCCTGCGTTGGCGTGGGCGAGCGTCGCGTGGCCCGCCCGCAGCAGCAGTGCCAGCATCAGCACCCCGGCCGCCGCGCCGAAATAGCCGCCGTAGATACAGATCAGAAAGATCGCGACGAACTCCGCCACGGTGGCGAGCGTCAACCTCCGGTGGTCGGCGACGGTGGCGCCGCGGGCCGGTTTACGGGGGAGGACGATCGCGAGCGAGGCGAATCCGATGAGGATCGGCACGGCGTATTCGAAACCTTCCGCGGGCGTCGACAACAGCAGCGCCGCGCCTGCCGCGCCGCCCACCGCGGCGGCCGGGATGATTCGTCGCAGCCAGCGGCTCTGCCCCTTCATCTCCGGCCGCGATCCCCACACCGAGCCGATCCCGCTGAAGACCAGCGCGACGGTGTTGGTCACGTTCGCGGTGACCGGCGGAAGCCCAACCACCAGCAGCGCGGGATAGGTGGCGACCGACGCCAATCCGGCGATGCTGCCCGTCAACCCGCCCGCAACCCCGGCAACGGCGAGGAAGGCGGCATCCCACCATGCCATCGCCAGCTATCGTGCCCGCGTGCAGAATCGGCGCCGCGCCCGACCCTGTCGGTCAAATTGAGGCGCTGTTTCATCCATTTCGCGAAGGGAACGGGCGAACCGGCGCCTTGATGCTGCACAGCGGCGTTTGTGCCGCTACTCGTCGGTGCTCTCGACGAGACGGCGGCCGATTCGCTTGTGGGCGGTGAGCAGCAGGTGGTCCGCGCGTTCGCGCACGCTTGCAGGCACGTTGAGTTCGGTGGTGAAGTCCTCGATGATCTGCGCCACCAGCTTGCGCAGCTTGGTATTCGTCTCCTGGGAGCGCCAGACCAGGATGTCGAATGCGTGGTCGGCGGAGATCTTGTAGATGGCCATCAGGATGCCCTTGGCCTGCTCGATCTGCGAGCGGTTGGCGGTGAAATCGGCGATCGCGGCGTCCACGCTCTGCTCGGGGCCGAGCGTCGACAGGTCGACGTAGAAGCCCTCGTTGCCGATCACGGCGCCGGTCTCGTCGTGAAGTTGCTGCCCGACGACGAGGACATTGCGGGTGCGGCCCGCGGTGTCGATGATGCGGTGGCTGCTGCTGAATGGGTCGCCCTTACCCGACATCGACTCGAGCAGGAGCGCGACCTTCGCCGCGTCGTCGGGATGCTTGTGCGACATGATCAGGTCGGTCGTCGGCTCGATGCTGCCCGGTTCATAGCCGTGCATCCGGGCGACCTCATCTGACCACTCCCAGCGGTCATCGGCCCGGTAGTAGCGAAATGAGCCGACCCCGTTGCGCGTCTCGGTTGCGCTGTCTTCGTGCATGTCAGCGCCCTGACTCATTCATCCACCCCCACCGTGGCCGCAAGCGGTCAAGTAGAGGAAGGATGCCATCTGCGGCGTTGGCCCACAGCGCGGGTAGCGAACAGATACGCCCTACGGGTATCCGCAAAACGAACTTGCAGCTCATCATGACCGAGGTCTAGCATTCGTGACGTGCTGAGGCGACTCGTAGTAGCAATCCCCAGCGGGGTCTGATCCTGACCGACCCCTCGCTGCGGGTCATTGCTATCTCGTCGGTCACTTTCTTCCTCCACAGAAGCCCGGCACATGACATCACCACCACAATCTGCACATCGCGCAGCACCGTATGCGTCGGCCAACGCCGCGGGCTGCTTCACCGCCCCCGTTCCTCGCGGGCTGCGTGAGGAGGCTGCTCAGATGTCCTGGCAGACATTCCACGACATGTATGCGCCCGACTCCGGGCCCCTGCGGTTGGGGCAGTGGGCGTGCACCGACGAGGATTGCCCGGCCACGCGGCTGGGGCCTCAGCCGCGCCACTATCAAGCGACCCTGGCGATCGGGGACCGCATCAGCACCGCTTCGGTTGCGGCGTCGGGACCCGTGGCCGCGCTCACCGCGATGCTCTACGACCACGGCATCCCCGTCGAGATGACCGCCTTTCACCAGATCCCGACCGGCGAGAAGACCGCCACCTTCATCCGTGGCAGCAACGGCATACGCGACGAGTGGGCGATGGGGGTGGACGCGGACGCGACGCAGTCGGCGCTGCGGGCGGTCATCGCGTGCGCCAACCGGCTGCTGGCCGCTTCCTAGGATTTTCTCTCGCGAGCAGACGCTAAAGTCCGCAGCGTCCTGGGCTTTTGCGGGCACGAGCGTCTGCTCGCCGAAAAGAACGGGGCGGTCAGTGCAGGGGCCGCAGCACGATCGGCATGCCGTCGATCGGCACCGGCATACCGCCGTAGTCATACCGCGCCTGATAGCCGGGCCGCGGCAGTTCGAGGCGGTAGCGGCGCAGCAGCCGATGCATGATCGTCTTGATCTCGAGCTGACCGAACACCATGCCGATGCACTTGTGCGCGCCGCCGCCGAACGGCGTGAACGCGTAGCGGTGTTTCTTGTGCTCGCTGCGCGGTTCGGCGAAGCGGTCCGGGTCGAACTTGTAGGGCTCGGGGTAGATCTCCTCGAGCCGGTGGTTCATGCCCGGATAGGCGATCACGTTCGTGCCCTTGGGCAGGTAGTAGCCGAGCAGTTCGGTGTCGCGCACCGTCTGCCGCATCGCCCACTGCACAGGCGACACCAGCCGGATCGACTCGTTCATCACCAGGTCGAGGGATTCCAGCTTCTCCAGCGCCTCGATGTCGAGCGGGCCGTCGCCGAGTCGGTCGGACTCGTCGCGGCAACGCTGCTGCCATTCCGGGTTGGCCGCCAGATAGTGCGACATGGTGGTGGCGGTCGACGTCGACGTGTCGTGCGCCGCCATCATCAAGAAGATCATGTGGTTGACGATGTCTTCGTCGGAGAACTTGTTGCCGTCTTCGTCCTCGGTCTGGCACAGCACGGTCAACAGATCCGAGCCCTCCTTGCCGCGGCGCTCGCGCACCCGCTGCTCGAAGTACTGCTCGAGGTATTCGCGTGCCTTCAGCCCGCGCCACCAGGTGAACGGCGGCACGCTGGTGCGGATGATGGCGTTGCCTGCCCTGGTCGTGATGGTGAACGCGCGGTTCACCTTGGTCACCAGTTCCTTGTCGGTGCCCGGCTCGTGGCCCATGAACACCATCGAGGCGATGTCGAGCGTCAACTCCTTCATCGCCGGATAGAGCAGGAAGCGGGGGTCATCAGCCACCCAGTCCTCGGCGACGACCTTGGACACCACCGTGTCGATGTGCTCGACGTAGCCGGCCAGCCGACTGCGGACGAACGCTTCCTGCATGATCCGCCGGTGGAACATGTGCTCGTCGAAATCCAGCAGCATCAAGCCGCGCTTGAAGAACGGGCCGATGGCGGGCACCCAGCCCTGCTGTGAGAAGTCCTTGTTGCGGTTGGAGTAGATCGCTTGTGCCGCATCGGGTCCCAGCGCGGCGACCGACGGGATGATCGGGGAGTCCATCAGCACCATCGGGCCGCGCGTGCGGTAGAGGTGCAGCCAAAAGTCGGGCCCGCCGCGGAACATCTCGATCATGTGGCTGATGATCGGCAGCCCGCCGTCGCCCATCACGGGCTTGAGGTTGCTGCCCGCGGGAGGCTCGGCCCAGGGATGCTGCGGCCACGGGTAGTCCAGCAGCTTCTTCTCGACCCAGCCCATGCCAGGCAAGGTGAGGAACGGCGACGTGGTGATGCGCCGCCTGGCCTGGTCAAGGACGTAATCTTTGGTGCTGATCGTCGGCATTCGATGCTCCCCAAGCGAAAAGACTGTGGCCGTTGTCACTTTCATCTTCATCCTGAATGGCACACTTGACGCATGTCAAGTTTGGACCTGGTGAGTCCCGGTGCGAAGGTCTAGACCATGACCGCAGAATCCGCGCCCGAGATGCGTCGCAGCCGCGGCGACAGGCAACGCGACGCGATCATCGCCGCCGTCAGGGAGCTGCTGCACGAACGATCCTTCGCCGACCTGTCCGTCAGCACCATCAGTGAACGTGCGGGGGTCGCACGATCGGGCTTCTACTTCTACTTCGACTCCAAATACGCGGTGCTCGCGGTGATCCTGGCCGACGCCGGTGATCTGCTCGACAGCCTCACGCATCATTTCGCCCCGCGGGAACCGGGCGAGACGCCAGCGGCCTTCGCCAAGCGCATGGTCGGCAGCGCCGCCGCGGTGTACGCCAACGACGACCCGGTGTTGAGAGCCTGTGCGGTGGCGCGCAACACCGACGCGCAGATCCGCGAGATGATGGACGACTTCTACGACGGCATCATCGACAAGCTGGTCACGCTGCTCGAGCAGGATGCCGACGCGCGGCCGATTTCCGACGACCTGCCCGCCTTGGTGCGCACACTTGCTGCGACGACGACGATGACGCTGACCCGCGACAGCGCCTTCGTGGGCCGTGACACCGATCCGAATCGCGCCGTCGACGCGCTCGAACGGTTGTGGGTGGCCGCGATCTGGGGCGCCGACGAACTGCCCGACAAGTAGGTCAGTAAGGTCACCGCCATGGCGCAGAGCGGCTTTGACGGTAAACGTTGCTTTCTGACCGGGGCCGCCAGCGGCATCGGCCGCGCAACCGCGCTCAAGCTGGCCGCGCACGGGGCGACGCTGTATCTCACCGACCGCGACGCCGATGGGTTGGCGACGACGGTCGCCGACGCCCGCGCGCTGGGTGGCGCAGTGGCTGAACACCGCGCCCTCGACATCTCCGACTACGACGCGGTGTCCCGGTTCGCCGCCGACATCCACGCCAACCACCCCGCCATGGACATCGTGATGAACATCGCCGGGGTCTCGGCGTGGGGCACCGTTGATCGGCTCACTCACGAGCACTGGAAGTCGATGATCGACATCAACCTGATGGGGCCGATCCACGTGATCGAGGCGTTCGTCCCGCCGATGGTGCAAGCGGGCCGCGGCGGTCACCTGGTCAACGTGTCCTCGGCGGCCGGGTTGGTGGCGCTGCCATGGCATGCGGCCTACAGCGCCAGCAAGTACGGCCTGCGCGGACTGTCGGAGGTGTTGCGGTTCGACCTTGCGCGCCACCGTATCGGGGTCTCGGTTGTGGTGCCGGGCGCGGTGAAAACCCCACTGGTGCATACGGTTCAGATCGCCGGCGTTGACCGCGACAACCCCAACGTGAAGAAGTGGACCGACCGGTTCACCGGCCATGCTGTGTCTCCGGAACATGTGGCCGACCGCATCCTGCGCGGTGTCGCAAAGAACCGCTACCTGATCTACACCTCACCGGACATCCGCGCGCTCTACTTGTTCAAGCGCGTGGCGTGGTGGCCTTACAGCGTGGCGATGCGGCAGGCCAACGTGATCTTCAGCCGGGCGCTGCGGTCGGGCATGCGGTGATCACCGCTGGATGCCCAGCGCGTCGGTGATGGTCAAGAACAGATCGGTCTGGTCGGTCAGGCCGATCTGGCCGCAGACGTCGGCCGCATGATCGCGCTTGTCGATGGACGCGCTTTCGACCTGGAAAGAAGCCCTTGCCCGGAAGGGAAAATGTCATCCCTAGAGCGTCGATGCCTCTCCGGCGTGCAGGACCGTCACCCCCGACGAGCGTGAAACCTCAGCGATTTTCAAGCCGATTTCTCGCAAGAACTTCACGTTCGGCACAAGAAACGTGGGCTACCGGTGGCGGGCGAAGTACTTTTACGCCTCGGCGGCTTGCCGGCTAACGCCTTCCCCAGTCCCACGGCGGGGTGGTCAACATGCCGAGGCCCTCGATGCGGGTCTCGCCGAGTTCCTTGAACAGCGGGATCTCCACCGCGGTGGTGTCGTCGTCCGCATCGGCGATGGGCACGGTGCCGAGGAACTCCAACATCGCCCGTGAATGGGTGACGACGACGACCTGAGTCATCTCGGCTGCGGCGGTGATCAGGGATGCCAAGGGCCGCAACATGTCTGGATGCAGCGAGGTCTCCGGTTCGTTGAGCACCATCAGCGACGGCGGGTCCGGGCTCAGCAGTGCGGCCGCCCACAGCAGGAATCGCAGTGTGCCGTCGGATAATTCGGCTGCGCGCAGGGGGCGCAACATGCCGGGCTGCTGCAACTGGAGATCGAACAGCCCGTCGTGCACAGCCACCGAAACGGTCGCGCCGTCGAAGGCGTCGGCCACCGCGCGGGACAGGTCGTCGAAGCCGGCCTCGATGATGGTCTGCACGGCGGCGGCCAGATCACGGCCATCGTCGGAAAGCACGGGGGTGCGGGTGCCGACCTGCGGAAGCCGAGACGGCGCGCTCCTGTCGACGCGGAAGCCGTCGTAGAAGCGCCAGGTGCGGAGCCGGTGCCGGACCGCGGCAAGCTCGGGATGGGCGCCGGGGTGTGCGTACTCGGCGAGCACGCTGCGATACGGCGGCAGCGACCGCGTCACCTCCTCGAAGCCGCGGCCCGCGCTCTCCTCCACGTATTCGCGCGTGCGGCGCACCAGCGTCGAGGCAGGCCGCATGGCCGGGCCTGCGAAGACCGCTTCGCGCTTGATCTCCGGGTCCAGCGAAAACAACGAGCCGGGACCCGCCATCTGAGGCAGCCCGAGGTCGACAAGATAGCCGAAATCGTCTGCTGCGAAACCCATCTCGAGAGCGACCGGACCCGTTCTGGTGGTGCCCTCGACGCGGCCAGTTCGCCGGGCGCCGGCCAGTTGTTCCGGGCCCGCCCACAGCACCGACTCCAGTCCGCCCTCGCGGGCCAACGATCCGATGACCTCTCCGCGTGCGCAGTCGGCGAGCAGCCGCAACGCCCGGTACAGCGACGACTTGCCGGTGCCGTTGGCGCCGGTGATGACGGTGAGTCGGCGAAGCGGCAGCACGATCTCGCGTAGCGAGCGGTATCCGCGAACGGCGATCGTGGTCAGCATGTGGTCAGGGTATTGGCCGGGTGTGACTCAATAACCGCCCGTCGGTGGCGCCAGCTCGAGGCGGACACCGAGCAGCCGGACCGGCCTGTCGAGCTCGAACTGGTTCAGAAGATCGATCGCCGTCGACTTGATGAGATTGAAATCGACGCTCGCCGAGGGCAACTTGCGGATCTTCGTGCGGGTGTAGAACGTCTTGGTGCGCACTGTCACCGCCACCCGGGTGACCACGCGGCCCTGTTCGACGATTTCGTCGAGCGTCTGCCGCGCGAGGTCTATTACGGACGCCTCCATCTCATCTCGCTCGGTCAGGTCCTTGGGGAAGGTGACGACGTGGCTGCGTGAGCGGGGCACCCAGGGGTCGGCGCTGACGTTGGTGTCGCCGCCACCCTTGGCCAGCAGCAGGATCCACAGGCCGGTCGTCGGCCCGAATGTCGACGTCAGCAGTTCTGCATCCGTCGAGGCGAGGTCGGCGACGGTGGTAATGCCAAGACCGGCAAGCTTTTTGGCGGTTCTGGGTCCGATTCCCCACAACGCGTCGACCGGGCGGTCGCCCATGACCGTCATCCAGTTGGCTTCGGTGAGCATGAAGACGCCCGACGCGTGACCATTTCCGCGGGCACGGGGTTTGCCGAAGCCCGTCGCCACCTTTGCGCGCTGTTTGTTGTCGCTGATGCCCACCGAGCAGGTCAAACCGGTTTCGGCCGCGATGACCTCGCGGATCTGCTTGGCCAGCGCGACAGGGTCGTCGACATCGGCTCCGACATAGGCCTCGTCCCAGCCCCACACCTCGACGGGATAGCCGAAGTCCCGCAGCAACCCCATCACTTCTTCGGAGGCCTTGTCGTAGGCGTCGGTGTCCAGTGGCAGAAACACCGCGTCCGGGCATTTGCGTGCCGCGCTGCGCAGCGGCATGCCCGCGTGCACGCCGAACTCCCGCGCCCGATACGACGCGCACGTGACGACCTTGCGCGGCTCGGCGGGATCGCCGTTGCCGCCGACGATGATCGGCCGTCCCGCCAGTTCGGGGTGGCGTCGGACCTCGACCGCGGCTTGGAACTGGTCGAGATCGACGTGCAGAACCCAGGTGCTCACTTGCCACAGAGCTTGCGCGCCAAGCTCTCCCACTTTTCGCCGAGGGATTCCAGTGTCTCGCCCATATCGGTGAGTTGATGATGCACGTAGTCGGCGTCGAGCATCGCCAACAGTGCGTCGGCCTGAATGTCGAGATCTCCGGTGGTGCCCGCGGTTTCCAGCAGCAGGCGCACGTGCGTGCGCTGCACCGCGGCCGGGGCGCCGTAGCGGGTCTCCGGATCGCGGTTGGCCTCCGAAAGCAGCGGATAGTGAGTATGGGCGAAGCGCAGTCGTTCGCGTCCGAACGCCAGCAGCCGTTCCAGGGGCGGCGCGTCCGGGCCCAGCGGCGGCGGACCGAAGAGGAACGCCTGCTGGCTGGCACGTTCATCCTCGTCGAGCAGCACCATCATCAGCCCCGCTCGGCTGCCGAACCGGCGGAACAGCGTCCCCTTGCCCACGCCTGCTTCGGCGGCGATATCGTCCATAGAGATGGCGTCGGCGCCGCGCTCGGCGATCAGTCGGCGGGCGGCATCCAGCAGAAGCTCGCGATTGCGTGCGGCGTCGCCCCGCTCCTGCGGGGCGGATACCGGCAGAGTGCCGAGCTGTTCAGGGGCAGCGTCGCCGGCCCCCTCGCGGTCCTCGGCGTCGGCGGGGGCCGTTTTGCTCCTCGCGTCCGCGGGGTCTGTTTTGCTCCTCGCGTCCGCGGGGTCTGTTTTGCTCCTCGCGTCCGCGGGGTCTGTTTTGCTCCTCGCGTCCGCGGTACCCACCTCTGCACTTTAACTCAGGTGGAATAAAACGGACCGTAGTCCAGTTTCGGTCTGCGACGATGTACACGACCCGACGGAAGGGGATTCTCGACATGGCGGACGTCAAGATCATCGCGCTGCTGGGCAGCTTGCGTGCGGCGTCGATAAATCGGCAGCTGGCCGAACTGGCTGTCGAAACCGCACCGGAAGGTGTCACCGTTTCGCTCTACGAGGGACTGGGCGACCTGCCGTTCTACAACGAAGACATCGATACCCCAGACGCGCCGACGTCCGTCGCAGCGCTTCGCGCCGCTGCGGCCGAGGCGGATGCGGCCCTGGTCGTCACGCCGGAGTACAACGGCAGCATTCCCGGCGTGCTCAAGAACGCGATCGACTGGTTGTCACGACCATTCGGCAACAGCGCGCTGAAGGACAAGCCGCTGGCTGTCGTGGGGGTGGCGCACGGCCGGTACGGCGGCGTGTGGGCGCACGACGAAACCCGCAAGTCCTTCGGCATCGCAGGGCCCCGGGTCGTCGAGGATCTCAAGCTCTCGGTGCCGTCCCCCACGCTGGACGGTAAGCACCCCAAGGAAAGCGCCGAGGTCGCCGCGACCTTGCGTGACATCGTCGGCAAGCTGGCCGCCGAAGTGTCCTAAGAGCCCAGACGAGCTTCATCTTGGAACCGGCGCGTCACGCGACGCGCCGGTTTTTCATTTCCGCTCAAGCGCGCGCCCCGCATTCCCCGCGAGACGGAATCTGAGCGGGTCGCTACTCGCACTTTCGCTGCCTGGATTCCGTCTCGCGGGATCGTGCAGGCTCGCTGGACCACTGTCGGGCCCGCGGGTGCTGACCGCGATTTCGACTTTGCTGTTACGTCACCGTGACGATCCGCGTCGGCGTCGCTGTCGGTGGCCTCTGGTAGACCTACGCCCAGGACCCGACACGCAGGCGATGTGACGTACGACACGCCGGGGACGACGCTGCCATCGAGCTTACGACCAGGGAATTTCACAAATGTTGTTCAGAACATGTTGTATCCCTTCTGAATGTCGGGCACTAGGTGTAGTGTTTGGAGCACCGACAGACCCCTACGGCTTCCGGGCCTTCAAGGGTCGGCCGGAACGCTGAGTCCGGCCCAGTCGGCTCCGACGACAGGTCGGTCAAGCGCTCCGGACTTCCGGAATTTTGGGGGTCCGCGGGTCGCTGAAACTCAGCGAGAAGCAGTACCAAAGCAGTTGCCAGTCCGATGTCTAGTCCCGCAGAGGAGCCGTACCGCCGATGAACGTCACCGTGTACACCAAGCCGGCATGCGTGCAGTGCAACGCCACCTACAAGGCGCTGGAGAAGCAGGGCATCGCCTACGAGAAGGTCGACATCACCATGGATGCCGAGGCGCGGGACTACGTGATGGCGCTGGGCTACCTGCAGGCGCCCGTCGTGGTCGCAGGCAACGACCACTGGTCGGGCTTCCGTCCGGACCGGATCAAGGCGCTGGCCGGTACCGGGGTACTCACCGCATAGCGACATTTCCGACAGGCAAGAAAGGGGAAGCGAGATGAGTAACCTCGTCTATTTCTCCAGCGTGTCGGAAAACACCCACCGGTTCGTGCAGAAGCTGGGGCTACCCGCGATCCGGATACCGCTGCATGGACGCATCGAGGTCGATGAGCCGTACGTGTTGGTGCTGCCCACCTACGGTGGTGGGCGCGCCACTCCCGACATCAACGACGGCGGCTATGTGCCCAAACAGGTCATCGCGTTTTTGAACAACGAACACAATCGGTCGTTGCTGCGCGGCGTCATCGCCGCCGGCAACAACAACTTCGGCGCCGAGTTCGCCTATGCGGGCAACGTGGTGTCCCGCAAGTGCGGCGTGCCCTACCTGTACCGCTTCGAACTGATGGGAACCCCGGACGACGTGCAAGCCGTCCGGGCGGGTCTCGAGGAATTTTGGAAGGACCAGACGTGCCACCAACCGTCACAGCTGCAGAGCCTGTAACCAACAGCGGCGCGCACGCGCTGCCGGGTGAGACGGATTACCACGCGCTCAACGCGATGCTGAATCTGTACGACGCCGAGGGCAAGATTCAGTTCGACAAGGACCGCGAGGCGGCACACCAGTATTTCCTGCAGCACGTCAACCAGAACACGGTCTTCTTCCACAACTACGACGAGAAGCTCGACTACCTGATCCAGAACGAGTACTACGAGCGCGAGGTGCTCGACCAGTACTCGCGCAACTTCGTCAAGAGCCTGCTCGACCGCGCCTACGCCAAGAAGTTCCGGTTCCCGACGTTCCTCGGCGCGTTCAAGTACTACACGTCCTACACGTTGAAGACGTTCGACGGGAAGCGCTACCTCGAACGGTTCGAGGACCGCGTCGTCATGGTGGCGCTGACGCTGGCCGCCGGCGACACCACCCTGGCCGAGAAACTCGTCGACGAGATCATGGACGGTCGGTTCCAGCCGGCCACCCCGACGTTCCTCAATTCGGGTAAGAAGCAGCGCGGCGAGCCGGTGAGTTGCTTCCTGCTGCGCATCGAGGACAACATGGAGTCGATCGGACGCTCGATCAACTCAGCGCTGCAGCTGTCCAAGCGCGGTGGCGGAGTCGCGTTGTTGCTGAGCAACATTCGCGAGCACGGCGCGCCGATCAAGAACATCGAGAACCAGAGCTCGGGCGTCATTCCGATCATGAAGCTGCTCGAGGACTCGTTCTCCTACGCCAACCAGCTCGGCGCGCGGCAAGGCGCGGGCGCGGTGTATCTGCACGCCCACCATCCCGACATCTACCGGTTCCTCGACACCAAGCGTGAGAACGCCGACGAGAAGATCCGCATCAAGACGCTGTCGCTGGGCGTGGTGATTCCCGACATCACGTTCGAGTTGGCCAAGAAGAACGAGGACATGTACCTTTTCTCGCCGTATGACGTCGAACGCGTCTACGGGTTGCCGTTCGCCGACATCTCGGTCACCGAGAAGTACTACGAGATGGTCGACGACCCGCGGATCCGCAAGACGAAGATCAAAGCGCGCGAGTTCTTCCAGACGCTGGCCGAGCTGCAGTTCGAGTCGGGTTACCCGTACATCATGTTCGAGGACACGGTGAACCGGGCCAACCCGATCGACGGCAAGATCACCCACAGCAACCTGTGCTCGGAGATCCTGCAGGTGTCGACGCCGTCGGTGTTCAACGACGACCTCTCCTACGCCAAGGTAGGCAAGGACATCTCGTGCAACCTCGGCTCGCTCAACATCGCCAAGGCGATGGACTCACCGGATTTCTCGCAGACCGTTGAGGTCGCGATCCGGGCGCTGACGGCGGTGTCCGACCAGACGCACATCTACTCGGTGCCCTCGATCGAGCAGGGCAACAACGACTCTCACGCGATCGGCCTGGGGCAGATGAACCTGCACGGCTACCTGGCGCGCGAGCGGATCTTCTACGGGTCGGAAGAGGGCATCGACTTCACGAATATCTACTTCTACTCTGTGCTGTTCTACGCGCTGCGGGCGTCGAACAAGATCGCGATCGAACGCGGCACGCACTTCAAGGGCTTTGAGCGGTCGAAGTACGCGTCGGGCGAGTTCTTCGACAAGTACACCGACCAGGTGTGGGAGCCGAAGACCGACAAGGTGCGCGAGCTGTTCACCAAGTCCAACATCCACATCCCGACGCAGGAGGACTGGGTCAAGCTCAAGGAGTCGGTGCAAAAGCACGGCATCTACAACCAGAACCTGCAGGCGGTCCCGCCGACCGGATCGATCTCCTACATCAACCACTCGACGAGCTCGATCCACCCGGTGGCGAGCAAGATCGAGATCCGCAAGGAAGGCAAGATCGGCCGCGTCTACTACCCGGCGCCATACATGACCAACGACAACCTGGAGTACTACCAGGACGCCTACGAGATCGGCTACGAGAAGATCATCGACACCTACGCCGCGGCCACCCAGCACGTGGATCAGGGGCTGTCGCTGACCCTGTTCTTCAAGGACACCGCGACCACCCGCGATGTCAACAAGGCGCAGATCTACGCCTGGCGCAAGGGCATTAAGACGCTGTACTACATCCGGCTTCGCCAGATGGCCCTGGAGGGGACGGAAGTCGAGGGCTGCGTCAGCTGCATGCTGTGAGCCGTCGCGTCACGCACGCAATCCGGCGAGCAAAGGGACGAGGCGCCGGCCGCCACCCGCGCCGCCATCGCCGAGGCGGCCGACGCCGGATTCGACCACACCGTGCTGGGGCTGCCCACCCGTATCCGGACATGCGCTGGGTTGCAGACGAATTGATCGTCTGACGCGATATCAGCTACCGGAATCCGACGTGGCGTCGGCTGCTGCGAGCAACAGCTTGGCAAGGCGGGCGCTCGCCGGGGCAAGGCGTGATGGTTCTGCCGATGCGAGATAGATCGTCCACATCACCGCCGGTCGCACGTCGACGGCACACAATTCGGGGTAACGCGCGGCTTCGCTTTCGGGCATGAAGATGGTGCCCAGACCGTGTTTCACCAGACCTGCCGCGACGTGGTACTCAAGCGCCACTTCGTAGGGCACGTGCGCGGTGATGCCTGCGGCTGCGAACGCGTCGTCGACCAGGCGCCGGAGACCGAATTGGGTTGGGAAACCGATCAGATCCTCGTCGGCGAGCTCGCAGATCTCGACATGGTCGCGGTGAGCGAGAGGATGATCCGGCCGACAGACGAATACCATCGGCTCCGTCGACAGTTCTTGCATCTCGACACCCGCCGGGAAGCGGTCCGGAGCCGAGACCAACGCGAGGTCGAGTGACCCGTCGGCGATCGCTGACAAGTAGGCTGTCGAGCCAGTTTGGCTCTGCCGCAGCTTGATTCGGACAAACGGATACAGTTGATGGAACTCGCCCAATATCTTCGGCACATCGAGTTTGCCGAA
The DNA here is from genome assembly GCF_002553505.1 of Mycolicibacterium agri. Taxonomy (GTDB): domain Bacteria; phylum Actinomycetota; class Actinomycetes; order Mycobacteriales; family Mycobacteriaceae; genus Mycobacterium; species Mycobacterium agri. The sequence goes on from NZ_PDCP01000005.1 coordinate 139,847, forward strand.
TGAGATGAGCGATCCGAGATCGACTGTTCCGGTCAGCTCACCCTGGTAGACGGCCATCGAATCCTTGGCCAACCGAGCGGTCTGGAGGACGCGTCGGGCGTGCTCACGGAACAGCTCGCCGGCCGGAGTGATCTTGATTTGTTGTTTGGACCGGTCGAACAGCTCGACGTTGAGCTCTTTCTCCAACTTGCTCACCGATGTCGAGAGCGCCGATTGGACAACATGGACTTGTTGTGCGGCACGGGAGAAGTTCATCTCGGCGGCGACGGCGATGAAGTACTCCAGTTGACGGAGTTCCACGGTGCCTAGTCTATCTATTTCATAGATGGCCGAGAACGGCCTAATAGATCACACAGTTCAGCTATTTCATAGATGAGTCAGATCAATATCGCTCGTTGGACTTGATGGCCTGGTGTTGCTGTGATGGAAAGCACACGAGGTCACATCCGAAATGCCGGATCCTCCGTCTTCCGTCAACTCGGGTGAGATCCCGCCCATGGTTTGAACAACTGCGGCCAAGCGGGAAGACGATGACACGGTCAGCGTGCCCGCAAGTGTCTTACCTTGAGGCGCTCGCTTTGCCTCATGTCGAGACGCTTTCCTTCCGCGCACGGGGGTGCCCAAGGCCGCAGCCGTCGACATAGCGGAATCGAGAGACGGCGATGAGCACGGCGTTCGGGTTGTTGATGATGGTGCCGGTGGTGTTCGGCATCGGTGGGTATGTGTTGGTGTCGCGGCCATGACGACGCCGAACGAGCTGCGCCACGGTGAGGTTGCCGTGATGACACACGATGAATCCGATTCGATTGGGACACCGCAATCGTCGCTCACGATGGCTCCGAGCGGCCAGACAGAAAACCACAGTGTTGTTCCCGCTGAGATGGCTTCTGAGGACACCGACGCCGAGCGAGCAGTGTTGTTGGCCACCAAGGTTCACGTTCCGGCCATCGGGGGTGAACTGGTGCGTCGGTGTGCTCTGCTGGAGGCATTGGCAGCGGGGCGCGGCCGCAAGCTGACGTTGCTCAGTGCGCCGGCGGGTTGGGGTAAGACGACACTGCTCGCGCAGTGGGCGTTGGGTTCCGGTGAGGACCAGCGGTTTGCCTGGCTGACGCTGGATGATTCCGACAACGACCCAGTGTGGTTCTGGATGTATGTGATCGCCGCGCTACAGCAGATCAATGCCGGGGCGGGCAATCGCGCAGTCGAGTTGCTGAGGCTGGGGGCTGATCCGGTGCAGGCCGCACTGCCGACCCTGCTCAACGATCTGGACGCCAACACTCACCCGATGGCGCTGATCCTTGACGACTACCACGTGGTGGTGAATCGAGCAGTTCACGAACAAGTGGCTTTCTTCATCAGCCGAATGCCGACCAGTTTCCGCATCGTGGTCGCCACCCGATCGGATCCGATGTTGCCGTTGGCTCGGCTACGGGCCAGCGGCGAACTTGTCGAGATGCGCAGCGAGGACTTGTGTTTCGGTGTCACCGAGGCCGGCGTACTGCTCAACGACGTTTTGGGACTGGCCTTGACTGAGGAGGATGTGGCGCTGTTGCACCAACGCACTGAAGGGTGGGCTGCCGGTCTCTACCTTGCCGCTCTTTCGCTCACGGGGCGAGCCGATTCCTCAGCGTTCATCCGGACCTTCGCCGGCGATAACCGCCATGTCGTCGACTACCTGATGTGCGAGGTGCTCGACGGTCAGCCACCCCAACTACGCGACTTTTTGCTGCGCAGCTCGGTGTTGGGACGCCTCAGCGGTGCGCTGTGTGACGCGGTGCTGCACACCTCGGGCTCGGCTGCGGTGTTGGAGACGATGGAGCACGAAAATCTCTTTGTTGTGCCGCTGGACATGTCGCGTCGCTGGTATCGCTACCATCAGCTGTTCGGCGAGTTGCTGCGCGCGGAACTGAAACGAAGCAGGCCCGATGAGGTAGCGGTTTTGCACCGGCGAGCCGCGGCCTGGTTTGAGGCCGAGGGCCTCGTCGATGAGGCGCTGCGCCACTTGGTGGCTGCCGGTGACATCGCCAGAAGTGCTGATCTGATCGCCGCGGACTGGGTCAACGAAGTCAACAGCGGCGGGCTGTCCACCGTCTCCGGCTGGCTCGACCTGCTTCCCGACGAAAGCGTGGCCGGCGATGCGCGGCTGAGCACGGCTCGGGCCTGGGTCGCGCTGAACGTCGGGCGGTTCGATGACGCGCGTGGCTGGATCGAGGCCGTCGAGGCGCAGTCGGAGCGCGGCGAGCAGGGCGGGCTGGACGCTCAACTCGTGGCGCTGCATGCGGTGTACGCATTCAAGACCGGTGACCTCCCCGCCGCGCTGGCGGCGGCCCGCTGCGCGCAAAGCCTCGACTTCGGCGACGCGCGTCAGGCCCGATCGGCCGCCTACAACCTTCATGGAGCCGCGCTGTACTTCTCGGGCAGTACCGGTGAGGCGCAGACGACCTTCGAGCGGGCGGTGCAACTGGCCGACAAGACAGGGGATCGGCGCCGCCGCATCTATGCGCTGGGCTATCTTGCTTTGATCGCCGCCGAGTCCGGACAGCTCGCCGATGCCGAGCACCATATTCGTTGGGCCACCGGGGTGGGCACCGACCCGGCCCGCGGTGAGCACTTCATCGATGCGATGGTGTCGCTGGCGGCGGCCACCGTCCTCGACGTGCGCGGTGACCGAAGGGGTGCCGCCGATGCGGCTCAACTGGCCGTCAGCCTGGCCCGCAAGGGTGGCAGCATCCTCGAGGTCGCCAAGGCGATGTTGGTCAACGCCAGAATCCTCACCGACCTCGGCGATCAGCAGACCGCGACGGCCAGCCGCAGCGAGGCCCGCGCGCTGCTGCGAACTTCTGCCGATCCCGCCACTGCGGAAAGGTTGCTCATCGCGCAGAAGCGCCCTGCGACAGCAGCGGTCAACGCCCGCGACGAGTCCGGTCCTGTCGAGGAACTGACAGCCAAGGAACTCGAAGTCCTTCGCCTCTTGGCCACCCGTCTGTCGCGTCGCGAAATCGGTGCGCGGCTTTATGTCTCGCTCAACACCGTCAAGACCCACCAGCGCGCGCTGTACCGCAAACTCGGGGTCGAATGCCGCAATGAGGCAGTCACCCGGGCGCGCGAGCTCGGCTTGTTGTAATCGGCGCTCACGACGGGCTTGACGGCGTGTCGGCAGTCTCGAGCTTGACGAGCTCGCTCTCGCTGATCGTGATCGCGGCCGCTTCGGCCTCGCGGTCGAGATTGCGGGTGAGCAGCCAGTAAACGACACCGGACAAGAACAATCCCACGGCGAACGAAATATCGCCACCCCCAATGGCTTTGGCTCCCGGGCCTTCAAAGAAGCTGGTGGTGATGAACGGCATCATCGCGAAGAACCCGACGGCGTAGGCAACGAGCCCGCGCCACGACCACAAGCCGTAGATGCCGTGGGGCTTGAAGATGTCCGTGATGGCATAGTGGCCGCGGCGCACGAAGTAGAAGTCCACGAGATTGACGGCGGTCCAAGGGATAAGGAAGTACAGCATCATCAGCACGAAGTTGTTGAAACTCGACAGGTAGTTCTCGGGGATGGTGAGCGCGATCGCATACACGATGGCCGCGATTACCACGATGCCGATGATGCGCGCCCGCACGGTGGGTTTGATCTGCCTGAAGCCGTCAACGGCGCTTGCGCCGGTGAGCATCGCGCCGTAGAGGTTGATCGCCATGATGCTGAGTAGGGCAGGAACGGAGATCACCGCGGCGAAAGTGCCGAAGCCACCGAACATTTCGTTGCCAACCTGCTGAATGCTGCCGATCGCATCGGGGGCTTCGATCGCCGATCCAAAGAAGGCCCCGAGCGCCATCAGCCAGATGGCCGACAATGCCGCACCCGCGTAGGTCCAACCGATGACGCGGCGGGCGGACACGCCGGGTGGCAGGTAGCGGCTGTAGTCGGAGACGTACACGGCGTACGAGATCTGGTAGCCGGCCGCGGCGCCGAAGGCGATCGAGAAGCTGGCCCAGCTGAAGCCGGCATCGGGGATGGCTGACCCGCCGTCGAGACTGGTCAGGGCGGCGATCGTGACGAGCAGAAACACCGCCACCATCAGGTAGGACAGCCACCGCTGGAAAAGTGCAGCAGGTCATAGCCCACGACGGCGAGCAGCACCGCGATGAGGATCAGGACCGGATACCAGAATGCGGCGGTGCCGGGCAGCACCAGCTGCAGCGCTTGGGTGGCCAGGATGACGTTGAAGACGTTGAAGCCGACATAGACGAACAGGACGGCGATGAACGGAACGACCGCACCCCGCATGCCGAACTGGGCGCGGGACTGGATCATCTGCGGCATGCCCATCGTCGGACCCTGGTTGGCGTGAAAGGCCATGAAGAAGGTGCCGAACGCGGCGCCGAGAACGACGGCGAGGACTGACCAGCCGAGGGTGAGGCCGATCGCCGGGCCGATGAAGCCGGTGACCATCGTAGTGACGACGAAGTTGCCGGTGAACCAGAACGGCCCTTGATGCCAGACGGTCCCGTGCCGCTCGCGCAGCGGCACATAGTCGATGGAACGGGCCTCGATCGCCGGTCGGCGCGTGGCCTGCGGGGCGGGTGGAGTGGGCTTATTCGTCATCGGATCGAGGCTTTCCTCAGAGCGGTCGTATGGGCAGCAGAACGGTACGCAGTGCAGGCACAATTCGGAATCGACACCTTGGCCAGTCCCTACACGGTCTAAAGGACACAATGTCCATTTCGCAGGTCATTGCTCAACGAGATGGATGTTCTGCTGTGCATCCCTAACCCGGGTGAATTGGTGGGCGGGGTGATGACAGCTCACCCCGGCTAGCTGTACCGAGTCATGACGTTGGTGTCAGTCGGCTGATCGGTGGGAGGCCGCCGAGTGCGCTGTGGCGTCGTTGAGTGT
>NZ_PDCP01000060.1 GCF_002553505.1 Mycolicibacterium agri
ATAACTGGCAATCCAGGTGGTCCCATCACCCTGGCAAAAATCAGGTCACACTGGTCCCATCCTCATGGCAGGCGACAGACACCGTTCGCGGGCACATCCCGAGCTTGGCGGCGATCTCGTCAGGGCCGCAGCGGTGGCGTTTGCGCCAGGCCACGATCTGGTTCTCCACGCTGGGCCGAACACGGCTCGGACTGGTATGCGGCCGCGAGGACCGGTCGTGAAGACCGTCTTCACCCTCGGTCTCAAAACGGCTGATCCAGGTGTGGACGCATTTACGCGAGACCCCCATCGCTTTCGCGATGTGGGCTTTGGGCCAACCAGCCTGATACCGGTGCACCATCAGCAGGCGGCCGTGAAACGTCGTACGGGCATTACGGTGGGACACGAGAACCTCCGGACGGTGGTGGACCTAGACAAGCCACACCCCACCCGGAGGTTCTCCTCACATCAAGCCAACACGCCTGCTACCAACGTCCTGTCCCAGTACAACTAGCGCTTATCCGCAGGCTGCGGCCTCAGCACGTCCGTTTCCGCGTCGATCGGCGTCAACGTCACCATCTGCGGGTCCGGTGACACGCGGTTGGCGATTTTGCGGCGACCTGCCGTGATCACGGCCTTGGCCGCCGGGCTTTCCGTCAGCGCCCGATAGGTGCCTGCGATCTGCTCATATCGACGCCGGCCCGCCTTTGTGCCCAACACATAGCCGACGGCCAGTACGACGACATACCGCAACACAGGGCTCCTCCCGAAGACGGCGTGTTTGTCTCCATCCTGCCTCACCGGCGACCGGTGCGTGCCGGGTGGGAACTCATTGGCGAGTCCCGCCGCCGGTAGGCTAGAGTCTCCACTTGGCCGCGGCGAGCGTCCGCGAATGCAGACAGTCCCCTGTAGCTCAATTGGCAGAGCATTCGGCTGTTAACCGAAGGGTTGCTGGTTCGAGTCCAGCCGGGGGAGCAGCGACACTCTTCGTGAAACCCCACTCGTTTGTCACCCGGCATCCCGGGTACGTTGGCTGTACGCGGTGGGCACTTGGGTTGGTTGCATCCGCCCGCCGCCAGGTGGTGAGGGGCGCAACTGAGTGTTGAGAAGACAGCGCCCTCCTCTCGTCGCCGCTTCTTTGGCCATAAGATCACGATCGATGGGCGTGATGAGCAACCGGCAGCTGGCAGAAGTCCTCGGCGACCTCGCGATCGAGATGCAGGCTCGCACCGATGTCGACGAGATTCTGCGCAGCATCCTGGGTGCCTCCGTCTACATCGTCGCCGGCGCCAGATGGGCAGGGATATCCCGCGTCGAGCACGGCCGCGTCGAATCCGCGGTGACCACCGATCCGGTGGCCGCCGAACTCGACCGCCTGCAGTCTGACTTGGGCGACGGGCCCGCCCTGAGCACGCTTCGCGAACGCGAAACCGTCTTCGTCAAAGACCTGGCCGAGGAAACCCGCTGGCCGCAGTACGTCAAGACGGCCCTCGGCCTCGGCGTCCGTTGCCTGCTGTCGTTCCGTCTGTTCACGACCAAGCAAAGCTACGGCGCGCTCAACCTCTACGGCGCCTCGGCAGGCGCGTTCGATGACGACTCACAGGCGATCGGGGAGATCCTCGCCCAGCACGCCGCGGTGGCGATGGCCGGCGCGGCCGCCGAGGAACAGTTCCACACGGCGCTGGCCAGTCGCGACATCATCGGTCAGGCCAAAGGCATTCTGATGCAGCGCGATCGGCTGACCGGTCTGCAGGCCTTCGCCGCGCTGACCCGCGCATCGCAAGAGACCAATATAAATTGGTCAACGTCGCGCGCTGGCTCGTCACCGAACATGAATCCAATCTCGACGGCGAAAATTCGAATTCGTAGAAGCCTGAACCGATTTCGGTGAATCGCGCCAAAACGCGTCAGCACCGGTTCGACAATGTATGCGGCGGCGAACGGTCTGACTGGCCCGCCGAGCCACGCGACTCCCCAGACCGGCCACTCCCTCTCGCCGTCGAATTGTCCAACGCACGAACGGAGCCGCCCATGTCTGAGCAGGAAAACAAGGAACTTATCGAGAGGGGTTACGCGGCCTTCTCCGCGGGCGACATCCAAACGGTGATGGATCAATTCGACGACGACATCGAATGGGTGCAACCGGGCCAGAGCGCCATCAGCGGCACCTTCCACGGCAAGACGGAAGTCATGGAGTTCATGGAGCGGTTGGCGCAGAAGGCACCGACCGTCACGCTCAAGAGGCTCATCGCCGAGGGTGACACCGTCGTGGCGATCACCGACGTGACCGTTGACGGTCAAACCGGAGAGGATGCCGACGTTTTCACCGTCCGCGACGGCAAGACCGTCCGCGCCGAGATCCACGCGGACACCGCGCTGTTGGAGCGGGTGTACGGCAAGAAGGAACTCGCCGCCGGGTGATCGATGCTGCGGCACGGGCCCGGTGGGCGCAGTCCGTAAGCTCGGCGGCATGCGACTGATTCGCTTGATCGCCGTCCCGATGGCTCTCGGTATGTTCGCCATCGGCTGCGGCTGGAGTCCGCCGGGCCCGGAGCCGACCAGCACACAGGCCTGCGGGCCGTCGGATGCGCCCAGCCCCGACACCGTCGCCCAGGCGATCGCGATCCTGCCCTCTGGTCCGCACTGGCAGGAGACCGCGCGCGGCCACACCCCGGACTGCCGGCTGAACTGGGTGGTGGTCAAGGCCGGTGACGGGTCGGACAGCCCGATGCAGGTGCTGTTCTTTGACCGCAACAACGCGCTCGGCCCGGCCACGCCGGAGCCGCGGCCCTACATCAACGTCATCTCGTCGGGCAACGAGACCGCCAACGTGCAGTACCAGTGGCGGCAGGGTCAGGACCCCGCCTGCTGCCCGACGGGGATCGCCACCGTGCGGTTCCAGATCGACGACGACGGCAAGCTCAAGGCGCTCGACCCGATCCCCAATCCGTAGTCACACCCCGCGAACGCTGCCGCCGTCGATGACGTACTCGGCGCCGGTGATGTAGGCCGCGCGGTCGGAGACCAGGAACGCGACGAGCTCACCGACATCGGCAGGCCTGCCGGGCGCGCCGAGCGGGATACCGCCGATCGACGCCGTAATCTCGGCCCGCGCCTCGTCGATCGAGATGTCGTTCATCTCGCCGATCTCCACCGCCATCCGGTAAGCCGATTCGGTTTCGATGGAGCCGGGACACACCGCGTTGACCCGAATTCCCGTCGGCGCCAATTCATTCGACAACGCCTTGCTGTAGTTGGCGAGCGCCGCCTTGGCCGCGGCGTACGGGATGGTTGTCGGAAGCGGGGCGCGCCGCTGAATCGACGTGATGTGCACGATGGCGCCGGAACCACGCTCGACCATGCCCGGGATGAGCGCCCGGTCGAGTCGGACCGCGGCAAGCAGATTCGTGTTCAGCGCGAACTGCCAGTCCTCCTCGGTCAGCGCCGCCGCTCCACCGTCATGCCGGCCGGAGCCGCCGACGTTGTGCACGACGATGTCGACCACACCGAGCCGTTCGAGCGCCGCATCGGCCAGCGCGGCGATGCCGTCGGCCGTGCTGACATCCGAGACAACGACGTGGTCGGCGGGGACGTCGTCTGGCACGGTGCGGCCGTGACCAGCACGCGTGCCCCGCCGGCGCGCAGGCGATCGGCAACGCCTTTTCCGATGCCCCGCGTTCCGCCGGTGATCAGCGCGGTGCGGCCAGAGAACTCATCAAGATCACTCACCCGGCGAGTCTGCCACCCGCCACCGACAACTACTTCGGCTCGATCGTGCCCGCGCTGATGGCGTCCTTTTCGGTCTGCTCGTCGGCGTCGGGGATGTTTTCCGGGTGCAGCATCTCGGCGTAGCGCAGTTGCTCCGGGATGCCAAACCCGTCGACGAGGACTTCGGCGTAGGGGCGCAGGTTGCGGCAGCGTTCGTTGACGCCGCGGGTGACGGCCTTGGCGCGCTCGGTGGACAGGAAGCGGTGTTCCATGAACCACGCCCGGTCCTCATCGATCACCGACAGCGCGTACAGGTCGCACACCATGTTGAGGATCTTGCGGGCCTCCTCGTCCTCGCAAGCGTCGATGCCGGCCACGAACGCCTCCAGGATGATCCGGTCGATGTGCGCCTGCGCGGCGTGCAGCACGTGGTCCTGCACCGCGTTGAACGCGTCGAACTCGCTCATCTCCTTGGACTTGCCCTGCAGCCGGCGGGCCACGGTCGAGATCATGTATTCCTCGCGGTCCTCGAACATCTTCATCTGGGTACCGCGGTTGAACAGGCTGCCCTCTTCCTCGTTGTCCTGCCGCGTGTCGAGGATCGTTTGGATGATCGTCTCGGCCGCAGTGCGTTTCAGTACGCGCTCGCCGGCGAAATTGGCCGCGAACCGCACCCACTCCACCGGGCTCATGCTCTTGATGTCGTCGGCGTAGGCGGTCAGCAGCTCCTTGGCCACCAACTGCGTCAGGACGTGGTTGTCGCCCTCGAAGGTGGTGAACACGTCGGTGTCGGCCTTCAGCGCGATCAACCGGTTCTCGGCCATGTAACCCGCGCCGCCGCAGGCCTCGCGGGCCTCCTGAATCGCGCGGGTGGCATGCCAGGTGTTGGCGGCCTTCAGCCCGGCCGCACGCGCCTCCAACTCGCGCTGTTCCTCGGGATCGGGCTCCTCGGCCGACTGCAGGTCATGGCATTTGGCCACCAGCTCGTTCTGCGCGAACTGCAGCGCATACGACTTGGCGATCAGCGGCAGCAGCCGACGCTGGTGCACCAGGTAGTCCATGATCAGCACTTCGCCGTCGTTGGGGTCATGGAACTGCTTGCGCTGCAACGCATATCGGGTCGCGATGTCCAGCGCCACCCGCGCCGCGGCCGCCGCGCTGCCGCCGACGGTGACGCGGCCGCGCACCAGGGTGCCGAGCATGGTGAAGAAGCGCCTGCTCGGGTTTTCGATCGGCGACGAGTATGTGCCGTCCGGTGCGACGTCGGCGTACTTGTTGAGCAGGTTCTCCCGCGGGATGCGGACGTGGTCGAACTGGATACGGCCGTTGTCGACGCCGGGCAGGCCACCCTTGTAGTGACAGTCGGAGGTGGTGACGCCGGGCAGGTCGTTACCCTCGTCGTTGCGGATCGGCACGATGAAGCAGTGCACCCCGTGGCCGACGCCGTCGGGAGTGATCAGCTGCGCGAAAACCGCTGCAACCCGGGCTGTTTCGGCTGCGCCGCCGATGTAGTCCTTGCGTGCCGTGCGGGTGGGGGAGTCGATGACGAACTCCTGCGTCTGCGGGTCGTACGTCGCGGTGGTCTCCAGCGACTGCACGTCGCTGCCGTGACCGGTCTCGGTCATCGCGAAGCAGCCGACGATGTCGAGGTCGATGATCTTCTTGACGTACTTCTGGTGATGGCGTTCGGTGCCCAGGTTCTCGATGGCGCCGCCGAACAGCCCCCACTGCACGCCCGCCTTGACCATCAGCGACAGGTCCGACATCGCGAGCATCTCGATCTGCGTGATCGCGGCGCCGACGTCGCCGTTGCCACCGTGCTCCTTTTTGAAGCCGTCCTCGGCCGCGCCTTGAGCGGCCATGATCTTCATCTGCTCCGCCACCTTCGTGCGGGCGATGACGGTGTTGGGCGTGTAGTGCGGTTTAAAGACCGGCTTGGAGAGTTCCTCCCGCATCCGGTTCTTCACATCGCGCCAACGGCCGTCCAACGTATTGCGTAGATGCTCCGCAGTGGTGGTCATACCCCTGACGGTAACCCGGTTTTGGCGCGCGGAAACTGTGACTTGGCAAACGAAGGCAAACCTGGCTAGACCAGCCGAAACGGCAAGAGGTTGAATCGGTGGCAATGGCCAAGCAGGATGACGCACCGCTGTCGCCGACCGGGATGCCGCACGTGCGCGGGCACCGGCACTCCGACGTGTCCGGCGGCTGGCTGCGCGCCGCCACGTTCGGCGCGATGGACGGCCTCGTCAGCAACACCGCACTGATCGCCGGGGTGGCCGCCGCGGCGAGCGCCCACACCGTCGTCATCAGCGGCGTCGCGGGCCTGCTGGCCGGCGCGTTCTCGATGGCGTTGGGCGAGTACACGTCAGTCAAGACCGCCAACGAGCAGATCGACGCCGAGGTCATGGTGGAGCGGCGCGCATTCGAGCTGAATCCCAAGGCCGAGCGGGCCGAACTGATCGCGATGCTGGTCAAGCTCGGGATGAGCGTGAAAACCGCCGCGCAGGCCACCGACGAGATTCACCGCGACCACCACCGAGCCATCAACTTCCACCTCGTTCAGGAGCTGGGTGTCGACCCGACCGAGAAGCCGTCGCCGTGGACCGCCGCCATCTCCTCGTTCGTCATGTTCGCCATCGGCGCCCTCGTGCCGCTGATCCCGTATCTGCTCGGGCTCGAGTCGCTGTGGGCCGGACTGGCATGCGGCGGCATCGGCTTGGCGATCGCCGGCGCCGTCGCGTCGCGCTTCACCAGCCAGCCCGCGTGGTGGGCGTCGTTGCGGCAGGTGACGTTTGGCGGAATCGCCATCGCCGCCACCTATCTGGTCGGCACCCTCGTCGACTCGTTCCTGTAGCGGTCAGTCGGTACCGACGGTGATGGACTCGGCCTGCTCGGTGAGTTCGTCGAGCTCGGTCTCCTCGACATCGACCCCGGTCAGATAGCGGCGCGTGGCGGTCAGCACGCCCGCGCCCAACAGCACCGCGCCCGCACCAACCCAGTACGGCAGGTGCACGTTGACCTGTTCACCGAGCACGCCCGCAAGCCACGGCGCGACGGCCGCGCCGCCGAACCGCAGGAAGCTGTAGGCCGCCGAGGCCACTCCGCGTTCCACCGGCGCGGCCTTCATCACGGTCTCGGTGATCAACGTGTTGTTGATGCCGATGAACAAACCGGCGACCACCACGCAAGCGGCCAGCACCAGCTTGTGCTCGGTGCCCAGCGCCATCACGACCAGGGTCGCGGTCATCGCCAGCAGGTTGACGATCAACACGTTGACGGTGCCGAACCGGTGCTGCAGCCGCGGCGCCACCACCACCGACGTGAAAGCCAGTGCGACGCCCCAGCCGAAGAAGATCAGCCCGATCTGGTGGGCGGTCATGTCGAGCGGGAAGGGCGTGAACGCCAGCAGGGTGAAGAACCCGAAGTTGTACAGCAGGGCCGTGATTCCCACACCCAGCAGACCGCGGTGTCGCAACGCGCGGAAGGGATCGGCAAGTGTGGTGGCGCGTTCGGCTCGCGGTGTCGGCGGCAGCAGGAATGCGGTGACCACAAGCGCGACCGCCATCAAGCCCGAGACGCCGAAGAACGGACCGCGCCACGAGATCGATCCGAGCACCCCGCCGACCAGCGGGCCGACCGCGATGCCGAGTCCGAGCGCGGCCTCGTACAGGATGATCGCCTGGGCCACCGATCCCCGCGCCGAGCTGACGATGGTGGCGAGCGCGGTCGCGATGAACAGCGCGTTGCCCAGCCCCCACAGCGCGCGCCAGCCGACGATGCCCATCACGCTGTCGGACAGGCCTGCCAGGCCGGCGCCGGCGATGATCACCAGCAGCCCGATCAGCAGCGTCCGCTTGGGGCCGATGCGGCTGGACACCACGCCGGTGATGAGCATGGCCACGCCCATCACCGCCATGTAGCTGGTGAACAACAACGAGACTTGCGACGGGGAGGCGTCGAGGTTGTCGGCGATCGGCTTGAGAATGGGGTCGACGAGACCGATCCCCATGAACGCGACAACGGAGGCGAACGCGACGGCCCAGACGGCCTTGGGTTGGCGCCACATACGGTGCGGCTGCTCCTAACTCACTATTAGTGCTATTTGGCGGTTGTTTTGGGGGCTGCCGCCTCGCTGGCGTCTTGCAGGATCGTGCGCATCACGCGGACCGCGTCTTCGAGCGTCTTACGGTCGGCGTCGCTGAGCCGTTCCAGGTAGGGCTCGATGGCCAGCCCGCGGTCGATGCGGACCTGCCGCAGCATGTCGACACCCTTGGGGGTGATGCGGATGAGTACAGCCCGTGCATCGTCGGGATCGACGGTGCGTGACACGAGCCCTGCGTCCTCCAACCGGCGCACCTGCATGGTCATCGTCGGTTGCGAGCAGTGATCCAGTGCGGCCAGATCCGAGATCCGCGCAGCGCCTTGATCTTCGATCGTGCTCAGCAGGCGGCCCTGCGCGAACGGCAACGGGATCCGGGCCCGCTGTGAGGCCAGCCGGTTGAGTCGGGCCACCACGGCGAGCAGGTCTGCACCAAGGGTCCGTGTCACCCTCCCATGGTTACATAGCTTTGCTATGCGAATCAAATTCATGGAGACGTGGGGACGCTCACAGCGCCCTTGCAGGACAGCCGCGTCGCGACTGGCAGAATCGTGAAATGACCCTGACCCGCCATCCGAGTAAAACTCGGCGAGCGGGTTCGCTGCACCCCGTTGAACTTGCCCAGGCGTCGGTGATGGCGGCCATGTGCGCGGCCATCGCCATCGTCGCAGTGGTCGTGCCGTTCGCGGCCGGGGTATCCCTGCTCGGCAACGTGCCGATGGGCCTGCTGGCTTACCGGTTCCGATTCCGGGTGCTGGTCACGGCCACCGTCGCAGGCGCGACGATCGCGTTTCTCATCGCTGGCATGGGCGGCTTCATGACGGTGATCAACTGCGCCTATATCGGCTGGCTGATCGGCATCATCAAGCGCCGCGGACGCGGCTGGCCGACCGTCGTGGTCGCCGGTATGGCGGCCGGCGCGCTATTCGGCGCCGCGGTCGTGCTGGCGCTGATGATCTTGGTGCGGCTGCGCAATCTGATCTTCGAGTCGCTGACGGCCAACGTCGACGGTGCCGCCGCCGTCCTCGCGCGGATTCCGGACTGGTGGTGGCTGCCGAACATGGAGCAGGCCGCCGAGCGGCTCAAGAGCGGGTTTGCTACCGCGCTGCACTACTGGCCGCTGCTGTTCGGCGGGTTCGGGGTGCTGTCCGTCACGGTCGTCACGCTGATCGGCTGGTGGGCGTTGTCGCAGGTGATCAAGCGCCTGCTCGTGGTGCCCGACCTGCACAAGCTCGACGCCGCCGCCGAAGAAGGGGCGGTGGCGCCGGTGCCGGTGCGGCTGACCGACGTCCGCTTCCGCTACCCCAAGAGCGACCAGGACGCGCTCGGCCCCGTGACGATGAACATCGAACCGGGTGAACACGTCGCGATCACCGGCCCCAACGGGTCGGGCAAGACGACGCTGATGCTGGTGCTGGCCGGACGGGAACCCACCGCGGGCACCGTCGAGCGCCCCGGCGCGGCAGGGCTCGGCAAGCCCGGCGGCACCGCGGTGATCCTGCAGCACCCGGAAAGTCAGGTGCTCGGCACCCGCGTGGCCGACGACGTGGTGTGGGGTCTGCCGCCGGGGATGACGACCGATGTCGACCGGCTGCTCAGCGAGGTGGGCCTCGACGGGCTCGCCGAACGTGACACCGGCGGGCTGTCCGGCGGGGAACTGCAGCGGCTGGCGGTCGCCGCGGCGCTGGCGCGTGAGCCGTCGCTGCTGATTGCCGACGAGGTGACCAGCATGGTCGACCAGGACGGCCGCGACGGCCTGCTGTCGGTGTTGTCCGGCCTCACGCAGCATCACCGCATGGCGCTGGTGCACATCACGCACTACAACAACGAGGCTGACTCGGCCGACCGGGCGATCAACCTGACCGGGGGCGGCGGCGACTCCGACAACGCCGAGATGGTGGAGACGACGGCCCCGCCGGCGGTGACGGCGGCTGTCAAGCCCTCCAGCGGCACCCCGGTGCTCGAACTGATCGACGTCAACCACGAGTACGGCAGCGGAACTCCTTGGGCCACAACGGCGTTACGCAACATCAACTTCGCGGTGCACGAGGGCGACGGGTTGCTCATCCACGGCCTCAACGGTTCGGGCAAGTCCACATTGGCCTGGATCATGGCCGGGCTGACCGAGCCGACCAGCGGTCGGTGCCTGCTCGACGGTAAGCCGGCGTCGGATCAGGTTGGCGCGGTGGCCATTTCGTTTCAGGCGGCCCGGTTACAGCTGATGCGCAGCCGCGTCGACCTCGATGTCGCCTCCGCGGCCGGGTTCTCGCCGCGTGACCGCGGCCGGGTGATCGAGGCGCTGGCCACTGTCGGCCTCGACGCGTCGTTGGCCACCCGGCGCATCGACCAACTCAGCGGCGGGCAGATGCGCCGCGTGGTGCTGGCCGGGCTGCTGGCGCGCTCGCCGCGGGCGCTCATCCTCGACGAGCCGCTGGCCGGTCTCGACGGCGCCAGCGCCCGCGGATTGCTGCGCCTCTTGGAGGATCTGCGCCGCAACGCCGGGTTGACGGTGGTCGTCATCTCGCATGACTTCTCCGGCCTGGAAGACCTGTGCCCGCGCACCCTGCGCCTGCAGAACGGTGTGATCGCAACGGCGCCGACGACGGCAGGAGGCGTGTCATGACCGCCCCGACCCGGCGTCAGCAGCGCAGGCCGGTCGTGCTGCTGCGCCCGGTGCCCGGCCGCACCCCGATCCACGACCTGTGGGCGGGCACGAAACTGCTTGTGGTGGCGGGCATCGGCGTGCTGATGACCTTCTATCCGGGGTGGGTGGTGATCGGTGCGGTGGCCGCGCTCATCCTGGTGGCGGCTCGGATGGCTCACATTCCGCGCGGCGCACTGCCGTCGATACCCCGCTGGCTGTGGTTCCTGTTGATCCTGGGCGGTGTGACGGCCGCGTTCGCAGGCGGTGATCCCTACCTTCACCTCTTCGGCTGGGATGCGGGCTTGGGCGGCCTGTTGAAGTTCCTCCGTGTCACCGCGCTGTCGATCGTGCTGCTGGGCCTCGGCGGCATGGTGTCGTGGACGACGAACGTCGCCGAAATCGCGCCCGCTGTCGCGAAATTGGGCCGACCGCTGCGAGCGCTGCGGATACCGGTCGACGACTGGGCGGTGGCGCTGGCGCTCGCGCTGCGCGCCTTCCCGATGCTGATCGACGAGTTCCGCATCCTCTACGCCGCGCGCAGCCTGCGTCCCAAGCCGGTGCTGACCCGGCGCCGCGACCGCAGGCGCCGGTGGGCACTGGAGATCGTCGATCTGATCGCGGCCGCCATGATCGTGGCGCTGCGACGCGCCGACGAGATGGGCGACGCGATCACCGCGCGCGGCGGCGCCGGGCAGATCTCGGCCGCGCCGTCAGGGCCGAAACGGCGGGACTGGATCGCGCTTGCGATCGTTGTGGCGGTGTGCGGCGCTGCGCTGGCCCTGGAACTGACGGTGCTGGGGACGAGTTGAGCTAGCGTGCGGCCGCGGCGTTCGCGGCGGCCTGCGCCTGCGCCAACGTGGTGGCCACGTCGGCACGCCCGAGGAACATCTCGTCGAAATACGGCTGCAGAGCCTGGAATCCCGCGGGGAAGCCCGCGCCGCCGGGCGCGGGGATGCGCGGTCCGTCGAGCACAGTGAAGAACGGTCTGACGTCGACGCCGCGACGCGCCCAATAGTCGAAGTAGACGCGCTGCGCCGCCAGCACGGCGGGCACGGCCGCGCCGCGGGCCCCGAGATACTGGTTGCCGCGTGCGCTGCCCATCCAGGCCAGTACCTCACGCACCGCGTCGGGATGTTTGGTCGCCGAATTGCCGGCCGCGGCAATGCCGTTGGTGACGCTGACCCGGCCGACCGGCCCGATCGGCATCGGCGCGACACCCCACCGGAAACGGCTCTGCTCGGCGATCGCGGCAAGGTTATAAGTGCCGGACTGAAACAGCGCCATCCGGCCCTGCAGGAACTGGTTGCGGGAGAAGTCGCCGTTGCCGTTGGTGTCCGACGCCGGCGGGGCGACATGATCCTCGTTGATCAACTTCACCAGATAGGTGAACGCCGCTTCGGCGCCCGGGTTGTCGAATGCGAAGCGGTCCCCGTCGGAGAACCTGCCGCCCGCCGAGCCGATGTAGTTGAGATAGATGGCTTGCAGGTCGTTGGCGGCGTTGTACCCCCACTGCCGCACCCGGCCCGCATCGAAGCCGGGTTCGTCGGCGCGGCGTCCGTCGGCGTCGACGGTCAACCGGGCCAGCAGCGGACGCAGCGTGTCGACGTCGCCGGGCGACCAGCGCAACCTGTTCAATCGGCTGGGGTCGATGCCCGCCGCCTTGAGCAGATCGGCGTTGTAGTAGACCGCGATACCCGCATCGGTCAACTGCGGCACCCCCCACAGCACCCCGTTACGCGTGAACTGCTCGACCACCGACGGCTCCCAGCCCGCAGCGGCCTTGGGCCCCAGCAGTTTTCCGATGTCCATCAGCCGGCCGCTGTCGGCGTAGCCGGCTAAGTAGGCGTTGGACAGCCAGAAGATGTCGTCGGCGCTGCCGCCTGCGGCGTCGGTGCGCAGGGTGTCGAAGTAGTTGGCGTACGCCACCACGTTGACCCGCACCTCGATGTCCGGGTGCAGCTTGCTGAACTCGGCCAACGATTCGCGGTAGGCCGCGGCGACCTGGTCGTCCCACAGCCGCACGGTGACGACGGTGCGGCCGGCGGGTTCGGCGGAGCGGCTCAGCAGAACCGCCGCTAGCAGCAGCACCGCCATCGTCAACGCCACACCGGCGGCCACCATCGTCGAGAACTTGGGTCTGATGTCGCCGCCGAAACGGCTCCGGGGCCGCAGCGTCATTTCAGCCCCGTCACGACGATCGAGCGCACGATGTGCCTGCCGAGCGCGACGAACACCACGATGAGCGGAACGATGGCCACCGTCGTCGCCGCCATCACCAACGTCCACTGCGCGTCGTAGCGCGACTGCAGGCCCGCGGTCGCCACGGTCAGCACCTGCCACTTGTCGCCGCTGGTGATCACCAACGGCCACATGAAGCTGTTCCATTGGCTGACAACGGTGATGAGCGCCAACGTGACCAGGATCGGCTTGCTGGCCGGCACCACCACGTGTACCAGCACATCGAGGGTGTTGGCACCGTCGATGCGGGCGGCCTTGATCAGGTCGGCGGGAATCGCGCGAAAGTACTCCCGCAGCAGGAAGATCGCATACGGCGAGCCGAACATGAACGGCAACACCAACGCCCAGAACGTGTTCCGCAGACCGGCCTGCGCCATCATCAGATACAGCGGCACCACCGTCACCGTTGCGGGCACCATCAGCGTCGCCAGATACACCCAGAACAGGGCGTCGCGGCCGGGGAACTCCAGCCGCGCGAACGCGTAGGCGGCCAACACCGAGAACGTCATCTGGCTCACCAGGATGACCGCGGTCATCAGCGCGGTGACGATGATCGCGCGGCCGAACCCGGCGTCGGCCAATCCGGTGTAGTTGGCCAGCGTCGGCGGCCGCGGCCACGACAGCGGCGCCTCGGTGTTGAACTGCTCGGCCGAGGTGAACGACGTCATCAGCCCAAGTGCGAAGGGCGCCACCATGATAAGCGCGCCGACGGCCAGCACGGCGTAGATCGCCGGCGCCGACACGAGTCGGCTAAACGACGTCATAGGTGATCCGCCGGCGGAAGTAGAGATGCTGGACGATGGTCACGCCGACCAGCAGCACGAACAGCACCGCGGCCATCACCGCGGCCCGCCCGACCGCCGCGGCGCCGAACGCCTCGGCGTAGATGCGGTGGGCGATCAGGTCGGTGCGGCCCTGAGGCCCACCTCCGGTGAGCGCGTAGACGGTGTCGAACACCTGCGCCGCGCTGATCACCCCGGTGACCAGGACGAAGAACAGCGTCGGCCGCAGCATCGGCAACGTGATGCGGCGGAACCGCTGCCACGCGTTGGCGCCGTCGGTGCGCGCGGCGTTCTGGATGTCGCGCGGGATGGCCAGAATGCCGGCCAGGAAGAACAGCGTGACGTAGCCGACATTGGTCCAGATCGTCACCGCCGACACCACCGGCAGCGCGAGGTCGGGGTCGGTCAGCCATTCGATGCGGTGCCCCAGCAGCGTGCTGACCGCGCCGTCGGTCGGGGCCAGGATCCAGCGCCAGAGCACCGCGATCGCCAGCGGTGCGCAGATCCACGGCAGCACGTACAGCGTGCGGAAGAAGCCGCTGCCGGGCAGCCCCCGCGCCAGCAGCGCCGCGGCGAACAGGCCGAGCACCGACTGCACGGGCACCACGATCGCGATGAACAGCGCGGTCACCACCAGCGACCGGCCGAACGACGGATCGGTCAGCACCGACGCCCAATTGCCCAGTCCGACATAGCGAATGGGCCCGAGCAGATCCCAGCGGTGCACGCTCAGCCAGGCGACGACCAACATCGGCAACAGCAAGAACGTGACCACACCGAACAGGCTGGGCGCGAGCAGCGCGTACCCCACGGTCGTGGAACGCACCCGATTGCCTGCCACCCGAGCCATTAAAGCGGGTGCGCCGCGGCGCAACTACGGTGTACCCGTGAGCGCCCATCGCCAAGTCGACCCCGACTTCCACGAGTTGCCGCGCCATCAGCTTGCCGACGCGGCGTTGTCGGCGGCCACGGCGGCCGGGGCCAGCTACGCCGACCTGCGGATCCACCGCATCCTCGACGATGTGGTGGCGTTGCGCGACGGTGAACTGGAGACCGCCATCGTCAACCGCGACGTCGGGCTGGCGGTGCGGGTGATCGTCGATGGCACGTGGGGCTTCGCGTCGAACGCCGAGTTGCACCCTGACGTCGCCGCCGACACCGCCCGACGAGCCGTGCAGGTGGCGCGCGCCCTGGCGCCGCTGAACGCCGAGAAGATCGAACTGGCGGCCGAGCCGGTGTACGCCGACGTCACCTGGGTGTCCGACTACCGCGTCGACCCGTTCACGATCCCCGCCGGCGACAAGATCGGCCTGCTCGCCGAATACTCCGGGCGGCTGCTCGCCGCCGACGGTGTCGACCACGTCTCCGCCACCGCGCACGCGGTCAAGGAGCAGACGTTCTACGCCGACACGTTCGGCTCGTCGATCACTCAGCAGCGCGTCCGGGTGCAGCCGGGGCTCGACGCGGTCGCCGTGGACGCGGCGGCGGGATCATTCGAGACCATGTCCACGCTGGCGCCGCCGACCGCGCGGGGCTGGGAGGCCGTCGACGGCGACGACGTGTGGGACTGGTCGACCGAGCTCGCCGAGCTGCCGGCGCTGCTGGCGGAGAAGGTCAAGGCACCGAGTGTGACGCCCGGGCCCACCGACCTGGTGATCGATCCGTCCAACCTGTGGCTCACCATCCACGAATCCATCGGGCACGCCACGGAATACGACCGCGCGATCGGCTACGAGGCGGCCTACGCGGGGACGTCGTTCGCGACGCCGGACAAGCTGGGCACGATGCGGTACGGCTCGCCGGTGATGAACGTGACCGCCGACCGCACCGAGCAGTTCGGGTTGGCCAGCGTCGGCTGGGACGACGAAGGCGTGCAGGCGCAGCGATGGGATCTGGTGCGCGACGGCATCTTTGTCGGCTATCAGCTCGACCGGGTGTTCGCCAAGCGGCTGGGGCTGTCACGGTCCAACGGTTGCTCGTATGCCGACTCTCCGCACCACGTGCCGATCCAGCGGATGGCCAACGTGTCGCTGCAGCCGGGCCCCGAGGACATCTCCACCGACGATCTCATCGCCCGCGTCGAGGACGGCATCTACATCGTCGGCGACAATAGTTGGTCAATCGACATGCAGCGGTACAACTTTCAATTCACCGGGCAGCGGTTCTTCCGGATCCGCAACGGCACGCTGGACGGCCAACTGCGCGATGTCGCCTACCAATCCACCACCACCGACTTCTGGGGCGCGATGGAAGCCGTCGGCGGCCCGTCGACGTGGCGGCTGGGTGGTGCATTCAATTGCGGCAAAGCGCAACCCGGGCAGATCGCACCGGTCAGCCACGGATGCCCGTCGGCGCTGTTCCGCGGCATCAACGTGCTCAACACCCGTGCCGAAGGAGGACGCTAGCCGTGATCGCTGCACAGCAGGTGGTCGAGCGGGCGTTGGCGGAGGCGGCGCGGCTGGGCAAGGCCGACGAAACGATCGTGATGGTCAACGACTCCAGTGACGCGGCGCTGCGGTGGGCGAACAATTCGATGACCACCAACGGTGTTTCGGTGCGGCGGGATACCACCGTGATCTCGGTGGTGCGCCGAGGGGACCGCGCCCACATGGCGTCGTTGACGTCCAGCGAGGTCGATCCGTCGGTCATTCCCGCGCTGGTAGCCGCCTCGCAGGAGGCCGCGCTGGCGGCGCCGGAAGCGCGTGACGCGGCACCGCCGCTGCCGGCATCGGATGCGCCGGCCGACTGGGACGCGCCGATACCCGCCACCGATGTCGAGGTTTTCGGCGGCGTCGCCGACGCTCTGACCCGCGGCTTCCGTGGCTCCGACATGTTGTACGGGTATGCCCGGCACATCCTCGAGACGACCTTCCTCGCAACATCGGGTGGGCTTCGACGGCGGTACACCCAGCCGACCGGCTCGGTCGAGATCAACGCCAAGCGCGGCGGCGGCAGCGCGTGGGCGGGCACCAATACGCCCGATTTCGTCGACGTGCCAATCGATTCCATGCTCGAAGAGCTGTCGACGCGACTGGAATGGGCTGCGCGCTCGATCGAACTCCCCGCGGGACGTTACGAGACGATCCTGCCGCCGTCGGCGGTCGCCGATTTGATGATCTACCTGTCGTGGTCCATGGACGGCCGCGGTGCCCAAGAGGGACGCACCGCCTTCTCCGCGCCGGGCGGCGGAACGAGGGTGGGGGAGAAGCTGACCGACCTGCCGCTGACGGTGTACTCCGACCCGAACGCCCCCGGTCTGGAGTGCACGCCGTTCGTGCGCGCGGCGTACTCCGACGAAACCGTGTCGGTGTTCGACAACGGCATGGACATCGGCCGCGTCGACTGGATCCGCGATGGCACCATCAACGCGCTGCGCTATCCACGCGCGGCAGCGGCCGAATTCGGTGTGCCCGTTGCGGTTGCGGCCGACAACCTGCTGATGACCGGCGGCACCGACAGCCTTGCCGACATGATCGCCGGCACCGAACGCGGGCTGCTGCTCACCACGCTGTGGTACATCCGCACCGTCGATCCCACGGTGCTGCTGCTGACGGGTTTGACCCGCGACGGCGTGTACCTCATTGAGGACGGGGAGGTGCGCGGCGCAGTCAACAACTTCCGGTTCAACGAAAGCCCGCTGGACCTGCTGCGCCGAGTCACCCAGGCCGGGATCAGCGAGATGACGCTGCCGCGGGAATGGGGCGATTCGGCCACCAGGGCGGCGATGCCGTCGTTGCGGATTCCCGACTTTCACATGTCGTCGGTCAGTCAGGCGCAATAATGCGACGGTGCAGGATCTGCTGAACGGGCAGTTGGCCCGGTTGGTGGCGTTGTCGCCCTCACCGTATGTGCGGGTTTCTGCGCTGGTACGGCAGGCGTGTGCGACGACGCTGTCGCTGCCGCCGCTGCCAGCCGAAGCCCGCGTCGACGACCCGGCCGACGCGACGGAGTCGGTGCTGGTGGAATTCGCCGAGCAGTTCAGCGCGGACGTATCAGCGATCTCCGACGACCTGCGGGGGCGGTTCTTGTCAGCGCTGGGCGACGCGGCGGTGCCGGCGGTGATGCTGACGTACTTCGCCGATTTCCTGCCTCGCGTGCGGGCGGGTTTGGCCGCGCTGGGTTCACCGGAGCCGTGGAGCGATGCCATCGAGTGGGATCACGACAGCGACCCGAGCGACGTGCTGTTCAACAGCTTCCTGCCGGCTGTGCACGAGTTGCGGACGCTGGATCCGGTGACGACGGAAGTCGTGCGATTGCGGGGCGCGGCGCAGCACAACTGCCGGATGTGCAAGGCGCGGCGGGAGAGCGACGCGCTGGAAGCCGGCGGAACTGAAGCGCTCTACGAACAGATCGCGTGGTACGAGATCTCAAATGCGTTGACCGAGAGACACAAAGCGGCGCTGCGCTACGTGGACGCCTTGATTTGGACGCCAGCGGCGATTGCGCCGGATGTGGCGGCTGGGGTGCGCGAGCATTTCAGCGAAGCCGAGGCGTTCGAGCTGACTGTCGATGTGATGCACAACGCCGCCAACAAGATTGCCGTTTCGCTGGCCGCCGACGCGGTGCCGAGTTAGACCTCAATGCGTGAGCCCATGATCACCGTGCGGTGGCGGGGCAGGCCGAAGCGTTCGGCGGCGTCGGCCGTGATGTGGGAGGTGGCGATGAAGAGGCGTTTGCGCCATTGCGCCATCGTCTTCTTGCGGCCGCGGACCATCTCGAGTTTGGACAGGAAGTAGGACGCCTCGTCGACGACGATCTTGCCCTCGGTCTGCTTGGTGCTCAGGCCGCGGAGCACGTCGAGAACATGGGTCTTTTCCATGTAGCCGAAATTGACTGTGACAAAGACGATTCCGTCGCGTTTGTAGCCGAGCGCGTCGACCTGCACGCGTTCGGATTCCGGCACGCGCGGCATGGGCAGGGTTTCGACCGACACGATCAGCACGTGCTTGTGCAACACGTGGGTGTGCTCGACGCAGGTGCGCATGGCCAGGGGAACGGTGTCCCTGCCGCGGTTGAGGAACACCGCGGTGGCGGGGACACGGATCAACGGCGGCTCGCGTGTGCGGAGTTCGGTGATGAAGTCTTGGAGGGGCCCTTCGGCTTCTTGTCGTGCGGCGGTGATGATCTCGCGTCCGCGATACCAGGTGAGCATCACGGTGAACGCCGAGACGCCGATCAGCAGCGGCAGCCACGCGCCGTGGACGAATTTGGTCAGGTTGGCCGCGACGAACAGCAGATCGACCACCAGCAGCAGGCCGCCGCCGGTCAGCACCGCCCACAGCGGCCAGGCCCAGCGGGTGCGGGCGTAGTAGAAGAACAACAGCGTGGTGATCGTGATGGTGCCGGTGACCGCCATGCCGTAGGCGTAGGCCAGGCTTTGTGAGCTGCGGAAGGCCAGCACCAGGGCGACGACGCCGACCAGGAGCACGCCGTTGATCCATGGCACGTAGACCTGACCTTCGCGCTCCGCAGAGGTGTGGATGACGTGCAGACGAGGCAGGTAGCCGAGGCGGGCGGCTTGCGCGGCGACCGAGAAGGCGCCGGTGATGACGGCTTGCGACGCGATTACCGTTGCGGCGGTGGCTAATAGCACCATCGGCCACAGCGCCCAGCCGGGGATCAGGAGGAAGAACGGCGCGGACATGGCGCGCGGGTCGGCGATCAGCAGCGCACCCTGGCCGAGGTAGTTGAGGGCAAGCGCGGGCAGCACGATGAACAGCCAGCCGCGCACGATCGCCGTGCGGCCGAAGTGGCCCATGTCGGCGTAGAGGGCTTCGGCGCCGGTGACGGCGAGCACGACGGCGGTCAGGGCGAAGAACGCGATCTCGAAGTGGCCGATGGCGAAGCCCAGTGCGTAGGTGGGCGACAGCGCGGCGAGGATCTCGGGGTGGCCGATGATGCCGCGGATGCCGCAGGCGGCGATCGCGAGGAACCACGCGACCATGACCGGGCCGAACGCGCGGCCGACCTTGGCGGTGCCGCGGCGCTGGACGTAGAACAGCGCGACGATCACGGCCACGGTGATCGGCACGATCCCGTTCTTGAACCCCGGATCGACGACCTCGATGCCTTCGATGGCGGACAGCACGGAGATCGCGGGGGTGATCACACTGTCGCCGAAGAACAGTGAGGCGCCGAAGACGCCGAGGCCGGCCAGCAGCAGGGCCTTGCGGTGGTGGGTCTCGGCGCCCCAGCGGCGCAGCAGCGAGATCAACGCCATGATGCCGCCCTCGCCGTCGTTGTCGGCGCGCATCACCAGCGTCACGTAGGTCAGCGTGACGATCAGCATGATCGACCAGAAGATCAACGACACCACGCCGTAGACGTTCTGGTGCTCGAGCGGGACCGGGTGCGGGTCGCGCGGGTTGAACACCGTCGCCACGGTGTAGATCGGGCTGGTGCCGATGTCGCCGAACACCACGCCGAGCGCCACCAGGACGACCGCCGGCTTCGCAGTGTTTGTGTGCAACGGCATGGTCCCTCGGCTGGCAGCGATGCGGCAGATTGATGGTAAATCCCCACTTGGCGGCCGGTCGGCAACGAAACAATTCGGCCGGGCGTTAACCTAGGTGCCCGTACAGCGCGCGTCGTTGCACCCGGGGGCGGTAGCTCAGTCGGTTAGAGCCGCGGACTCATAATCCGTTGGTCGCGGGTTCGAGCCCCGCCCGCCCCACCAGACCGGCCTTACTCGAACCGCTGGCCAAAAAAATGCCAGCGAGTCCGGGTGGGGCCGTTTTGCTGTTCTTGGTTGACCCGGAAGAGACGGCGTCTTTAGTTCGGGCGTTCGCCGTGCCGACGGCTGCCTTCACCCTGCTCGCTTCGGCAATCTCGACAAATGGCGGCTTGAGTTCGTCATGGACGACCTCGCAGTCGTCGATGTAGAGCTTCTCGAAGAACGTGTCGTTCAGGTTCCCGCGTACTTGGCTGTTCCCGTTCAGGTAGAGCTGATGGATGTCGGCGACGAGCCGGAGAGCATCACGCAACACTCCTGCACCGAGCGAGAGCTGATCGGCTGTGGTCGTGAGGCCAGCTTCCACACGGGCGCGGGCGATCTTGATCTCGTTGAGCTTGGCGCGAATCTTTACTGTTGGCAGTGTGCCATCAGCGGCGAGGTCGATGAGTCGGGCTTCTTTGTCGTTAAGCTCGTTCGGTCGACGGCGGAGCGCGGCGTGCGCTTCCCGCTCGCTGCCTTGCGCATCGGCGAGCGCGTCATCCAGCTTCTCCTGACATTGGGTGACGAACTCTTCGCCGGGTTGAAGAGTGATGTAGTGGTCAATGACCGCTTGCTCGACTCGTGCGACGGCGATGTGTGGCAGGTCGCAGATTCCATCTTGTCGTGCTCGGCAGAGGAAGTACCCGTAACGCTTGCTACGCCCCTTGGCTTCTGTGTAGATGAGCCGTGATGTTCGGCCGTGGTCGTAGCATCGTTGGCAGAACAGCATTCCCTTGAGGTAGTGCTGAAGGATGCGGTCGCGGTTGCCGCGTCCGCTGCGGGCCTGCTGAACTTCTTGAACGCGTTCGAAGAGATCCTGCCCGATGATCGGCTCGTGTCGTCCGGGATAGACGTCGCCCTTAAAAACGACAAAGCCGGCGTAGTAGGGGTCGCCGAGCATTCGGTGCATTTGGGTGTCGGACAATGGTCTGCCAGCGGGCCACCGGATGGTTGGCTTACTGGTCAGGCCGAGGTCGGCCATGGTCGCGGTCAGCCGTTCGATCGAGTAATCGCCCGTGGCATACAGCTCCCACGCTTTAAGAACGAGCGGAGCGCGAATAGGGTCAAGGCTGACGGTGTTGATTAGTCGCCCTTCAATTGCGGTCCTGGTGTTGAGGTAGCCGATCGGGGCTCTTCCCGTTGTGCCTCCGTTGATTGCCTTGTGCTGCAGTTTGATTCGGATGTCTTCACCGCTGAGCTTGTTCTGGACGTCGTTGAAGATGTCGGTGACGGCCTCCATCATGTCGGCATAGACGCCATCACCGAAGTCTTCGCGGGCGGACACTAGCTTGACGTTCAGCTTGTCGAGGAGCCGTTTGGTGATGGCGGCGTCGATGTAGTTGCGGAAGGCACGTGAGCGGGCGTAAACGATGACGTAGCGCACGTCCGAGTTCTCACGCAGAAACGCCAGCATGTCTTGGAAGGCTTGGCGTTTCTCGATCGTGGCAGCCGAGACGCCCGGTTCGACGAACTCGTGGACGACAGCGGCGCCCAAGTTGTTCGCCTTGCGGGTGCTGACTTCTCGTTGCGTTGCAATCGAATTCCCGTCTGGATCGATGTCGACGGCGGTGTCCATTTGCTTCTTGCTCGAGACCCGTAAGTAAAGAACGGCCTTAGCGCCCGGTTCGGCAGAAGAACCTGCGCGGGTCGGTATTGCGATGTCACGGCTCATGCGGGGCGCTCCTTTGTTGAATCACGGTCGTGCGTGTGGTGGTTGGCGCACCACGGACAGTTTTCGGGGATGGCATAGCTGTGACGATCGCCGGTGCTGTGGCTGTAGGCGTGCAGGATCTCGCTGACGTGGTGTTCGATGTGCCGAATAACCGGATCGGGCAAGTGCGTGTACTTGGTGTGCAGGTAGGTGCCGAGGGGTGGCAAGTCGTCGGCGGTCAGCCAGCCGACGATGGTGAACAGGTGCATGGAATTGATGCCGAGGACCTCGCCGATCGCGATCAGGCTTTCGGCTCGCGGCGTGGGAATCATGCCCTGCTCGATTCTCCAGACAGTGCCAGGATCGACATCGGCGCGGCGCGCGACTTCATTTATGCTCAGTCGCAATTCGCTGCGCTTTTCCTTGAGCAGATTTATCAGTTTTACGGTTTGTTCCGGTGTCATGAGAATTGGGCCCCCTTGTACCAATAATTGTACAATGGGGTATTGAACGAATTCAATATAAATCGACAATTCCACAACAAAAAATTGCCCTAATTCAATAGTCAATATTGCATTTTTGAGATAGCTGTGAGCCAGCAGCTTGGCAGCGCGTTTCTTAATGGTTCGTGCGGAATATCCACAGGCCGCCGTTCGGGTCGTCGACCGTGGCGATGTCGCCAGACAGGTGCAGGTCGCGGGCGATCGCCGCATAGTCGATGCGCACGTAGTCGCGCAGATGCTCGGGCAGCGTGTCCAGCTGCTGTTCGTAGCCGAGGTCGTCGGCCATCTGCTCAACGTAGTCAGTGACGGAGTCGTAGTGGCCCAGGTAGGCCTCGTGGAAGCTGTCGATATCGCAACTGGCTTCTTCGCCGTCGAACACGTCGGCCCACGCTGCGTACGCGTAGCCGTGTTCAGCGATGCCTCTGGCAATGCGGGATACCTGTTCGAGGGAGTCGTATTCGTTGACGCGCCAGCGGCCGAACTGTTCGTAATCATGGATCGCCCACTCTTCAGCATTCGGTTCGCGTGAGCTGTCCAGGATGTCGTTGATGTCGGCTTGAATGGCTTCGGGCTCGCGAGCGGCGTCAATCCACTTGCCGTGCAGGACGCCGTTGTTGTAGTCGGCGAGGCTGGCGACGTAGATGGCCGGTGACGGTTTTGGGTCCGTCTCGCGATGCTCCGCAGCCTTTGGCTGAGGCTCGGATTCTGTTGGTTCGTGGTGTGTTTCATTCATTCTCACCTCCTTTCTGTGCTTGGTGGGTTGAAGGGGCCGGTCGGGAAGCAGCGAGCGTGAATGCTCGATCTGCCTCCCGCCGGCCCCCGGTTGCGCCGTGAGGCTCACGGACGGGTTATGTCCCTTACGCCGATGGAGTGTCGCCTCCCTTCGTGCTCCGGCGTGGCCGGGTGGCGGTCGGTTCGCCGCCGTCGGCGAACAGGGTGGCGATGGCTTGCTGTCGGGCCTGGGCTTCACGCTCGATTTCGGCGCGGGCCTCAGCCGCCTTGCTGGCCAAGTCCGGATCGTCTTTCGCGCGAGCGATGTGCTCGGCGATGGCGATCTGGATCTCATCGGTGATGGTGCCGTCACGCAGCTGGGCGATGAAGCTCAACTGCGCGTGGACATCCGGCTTGAGTTTGATGCCAAGGGTTTTGACGCCTCGGGACAACTCGTCGGGCGTGGACATAGCGACCTCCTCGGTGCGCTGCGGCCGGTAACTACGGGATGTGGTTACGGGTACGGCCGCATGACACCGACGAGGCAGCCGCGGGCTCATGCGGCTGCCCGTTCGGGTGTTGTGGTGGACGGGTCGGGGCGGGATGCAGCGATGCGGTCTATCGCGGTGGCGGCGAACTGGGGGTTGAGTTCGACGCCGAGCCAGTCCCGGCCGAGCTTTTCGGCGGCGACTGCGGTGGTACCGCTGCCCATGAACGGGTCGAGCACGATGCCCGGCTCACGCGCGCTGCGGCATTTGCATTGCGGTGTGAGCATGCCGCGCAGAGCCGCTCGACCGAGGGCGCGGATGACGCTCCGCCGCCACGGCAGTCGACAACGGGCGCAGCGGGTTTCCGGGCAGCCGGCAGCGATCATCCGTTCGGCGAGCGCCAGCGGATAGACGGCATGGTGGCCAGAGCGGTAGCCGCCGGGCGCGATCGTCCAGACGTCACCGGGGTTCTTGCCGAGAGGGTGCCCGACGCGCCCATTGGCTTTGAGCGCCGCCAGACCGGTGACAGTGTCACTATTGGGCCCGCGCCAGGTTTCCTTTGGGACCACCTTCGGACGACTGCGCTTATCGGTCGTGCGGGCGGATAGGTGCGGGACACGGATGGCGTCCAAATCGAAGTAGTACTTCTGCTGCCGCGCCAGGACGTAGATGACTTCATAGGTGGTGTTGAGTCGGTCGGGGATGCTGGTGGGCATCGGGTTCGGTTTGGCCCAGACGATCTTGTTGCGGATGATCCAGCCGTCCTGTTGCAATCGGAGGGCCAGTCGTTCGGGTGCCATCAGCAGGCTCTTGCGCTCGGCACCCTCGTTCGCGTGGGCGGCGTAGGTATCGCCGAGGTTCAGCCAGAAGGTGCCGGTGGGCACCAGCACACGGGCGACCTGCTCGCTGATTGCCGCCAGCTGCTCGACCCATTGATCGACATGGGTTTCGAGGCCAAGCTGTCCCTCGGCTGCGTAGTCGCGCAACCGGAAGTACGGCGGACTTGTGATGACGCAATCGACCGAGGCTTCCGGCAGCCGCCTCAGGCGATCGAGGGCATCCCCGACGAGCATGCGGTTGCGTGGCAGCGGTGAGCGCGCACTCATCGGGCACCTCCGGCCTGGATGAGCGGCAGCACACCCTCTGGGGCGACTATGCGGAACAGCGCGGTTGTTAGGCGTGGATCGGCGGCGATGGCAGCGGTGAGCGCATCACGGCGGCGCTCAGCCGTTGCTGGATCCTTGTGCGTGAGCGACCAGACCACGATCGGGAACGCGCCGTGGCGCTCCTGTTCGAGGCCAGTTTGGCGGTAGGCCTCGTACTCGCGGCACTTCGTGAGCAGCGTTGGGATGTGCTCGGTGCCGAGATCGATCTCAATGAACCAGGCGTGCACCATGTCGCCCTCCGTGGCGGTCTCGGCGTACAGGTCGGGCTTGAGCGTGCGTCGGGCGGCGCCGATGCCGGTGTAGCTGCGCCAGGTGGCCGGTTCGACGGTGCTGTCAGTGAGGTCGATGAGTCCATTACGGTCGGCGTCGATAAGGGTGATGTGGGCGTCGGCGACGGCGAGGCGGTGAGCGACGAAGCGGGCACTGGGTTCGTAGGTGCGGCGAGCCTGGCGGCCCGAGCGGTTGCGCAGTATCCGATCGCCCGCCGCGTCGACGTAGTGAATCAGTCCGTCAGATCCCGCGTGGGCGCCACCGACGCGCTGCGTGAGGGCTCCCAGCACACGGAGAGCGCGCAGCCGCGCGAGCACTCGTTTTGCCTTGCGATGAGCCGATGTTGGTGCCAGGTCGGCAAAGTGAAGCGTGCGAATCTGCCGGACGGTCAGGAACCGATGGTCATAGGTGGAGCGCAGGATGGCGCGGTCACGGTCGGTCAGTTGACCGGCAATGGTGTCAATGCCAGTGGCGGACATGCGTCGGTCTGATGGCCGTCTAGCGGGCGTTGTGGTGCCCCGTGGGGCACCACTATTCCCCGACCCTGGCGGCCGATTTTCGTCCTGTGCCAGCAGTGATGCGATGGCCGGATTCGACGCGAGGGGGTTAGCGAGGGGGTACCCCGCTACGCGCGGGTTCTGTTGATTGGCAGCATTGTTCATGACTGCCTCCTGCGCCGGGGAGCACCGATATCGCTGGCGTCGTCGTTGGTCGATGCATCCTCGACGAGGGCGGCGAAGCCGGCCTCGATGTCGGCCAGCGGTTGGCCGTAGCGCTCGCGGCTGAGGCGGCGAATGGCGGCGGGGTCGCTGCTCGGTGCGGGTGCGGGTTTGGTGATGCCGGAGGCCCACGGCTGCACGGCGTTGTCGCGGACGAGGCTGGCGTAGACATGGTGCGCGGGCAGCCGGGTGAAGTCCTCGACCTTGAGCACGGACTGGCCGGCGGTCATCTCCTTGGCGTCCCCGGCTTGCAGCTGGAAACAGATGCGCGAGCGGGCGTTGTTGCGGAAGGCGTCGAGCATCGATGGCGGCAGCTGCTTTTCGTATTGGTGTGCGAGATGGAAGCCAGCGCCGAGGCTGCGTGCGGTGGCCAGCGCGTCGCCGAGATCAGTTGGCAGGCGCAGGTAGTCCTGTACCTCGTCGATGTAGACCATGACCGGGTCGCGGGTGCTCTCGCGCGTACCGGCGCGTTCGCGGATGGCCTGCCAGAGTTCGGCGACGACCAACGCACCGAGTAGCTGGGCGTTTTCGGGTCCGATGACGCCTTTCTGCAACGGCACCAGCAGCACCTTCTTGTGGCGCAGGATTTCACGGACGTTGAACTTCGGATGCTGTTGGGCCAGCACGTCTCTCAGCGGTTTGCTGAGCAGCGGTCGCAGCTTGTTCGAAAGCGGCGCGATTGTGGTGGCGGTGGCCTCGGGGGAAAGGCTGTCGAACCATTGCCAGAACGGTCCGGCGGCAAACGGATCGGCCTGCATCACACCTTTGGTGAGGCGGCGGCGGAAGCCGGGATTGGTCAGCAGCAGGGGCAGCATGACGAGACTGGCGTCGTCGCGACGGGCCAGCAGGTCGAGACAGTTGCGCAGGATGTCGGCCGATCGTGGGCCCAGGCTGTCGCCCCAAATCGCCCGAAAGGTGCCGAACAGGCTGTCGGCGACGACTTCCGGCGACCGGCCGTGCCGATGGGCGGCGTCGAGCGGGTTGATGCCGACCGGGGCTTGGTCGAAGGGGTCGAGCACAACGATGTCGGCCCGCCGCTTCTCCGGGATGCGCGCCAGCAGGTCGGCGATGAGGTCTTTGGGTTCGATGACGACGACCGGTCGATCGGACTCGAGGTCCTGCAGGATCAGGTTGAGCAGCAGCGTGCTCTTACCCACCCCGTTGGGGCCAATGACCCAGGTGTGGCGCAGCGCGTCGGTGACGTCGTAGCCGATGGTGCCGCCCGCACCCGGTGCCGACGCCTCGGCGACGACACGCTGCCCGGATTGCACGGCACGGCTGGGGCGGACGGGCCGGGGGTGCAGCGGCGGCTGGCCCGGGAAGTGTTCGTCACGGTCGGCGATCGGCCAGCCACTGAGGCGCGCGACTTCGGTGACGGTCAGGCGCTGCGACGGTGTGAACACCGACCACGAGGCACGCGGCTGGTTGACGCGATCCGCCTTCTCCGGGCGCAAGGTGATGCGCACATCGGGCGCCTCTGTGGTGCCGATCGCCGATGCCAGGCCGAGTAGTAAGGTCTGGCGTCGCTCGGCAGTGGCCGCCTGGACGCCGAGCCGCACGGCGGCGGTGAAGGCGTGCTGGCCGAGCTTGTGCGCCAGGGCTTGTTTGGCACCGGGCCGAGTATCGGTCAGGACGCCGTGCAGCAGCTTGGAGACGACGAGCTGGTTGTCTCGTTTCGGCTCGGGCGGTGGAGCTTTGGGGTGATGGCGCGGACCGAGGACGATCTGGATGGTGAGGCGCTCACCTTTTCCGACGGCGGTCAGGGCGTGCAAAATGGAGCGCTGTGATGCCACCGCGTCAGCGGGCTCGAGCTGGCGAGTGGTGGTACTCAACTGGATTCGGCGCGCGGTGGCGACGTGGTCGCGATCGGCAGTATCGAAACTGGTGACGATGGCGCCATCGACCAGTTGCTCGACGGCACGGCGGACGGCCGCTGCGTGCCGGAGCTGACTGCCGAGAAGGTACTCCACGCCGGTGACGTCGGCGCGCGCTTCCAAGATGAGTTGCGGGGCGTGGGTCCGCGCCGCGAAATGGCGCAGTAACCCAAACGCGGTCGCTTCACTGAGTGGCTGCGGCCAGAACAGCTGCTGCCACACCAGCGATCCCGCTGACATGGTGGCACCACGGGACTCAGGCATCGGCTTCCTCCGTGGTGTCGGCGGTCGCGTGCCTGGCTGCGTCGAACTGCGGTCCGTCGCGGAGGGCGTCGCGGGCTTCGGCATTCGCTTCGGCATCGCGCAGGGCCATGGCGATGACCGCGCGGCTGAGCCTGCGCAGGTCCGGCGGGTCGCGGCGAACGCTGCGCACGGTGATGTGTCGTTCGGCCTTTGAGGTGCCGCGGGAGCCGCGGCGGTAGTTGGTTCTTCCTGTTTTAGACATAGATATCCTCCAATCGGAATTACTTGCTAATGGATTGCGGCGTATTGATTTAATTCAATGCCTGGCGCTATTATCTATTGAATTGAATCAATAAGCAATAGGGCTTGTAATTAACACAACAATTCTGGACTTCTGTCAATAGGGGTCGAAAGGCCGAAATTCACCACCGATTTCGCCATGTAGAAAAAACAACAATCAAGCCAATAATGGCTGCGATGAGCGCCACGATCCCGATGATGACGATCAGCGTCGGCAGGATGGACTCGATCAGCCGCACCGCGCAGTAGATCGCAATCGCGGCGACGAGTATGCCGATGCACGACCCCATCAAGCGGTCCAGCCAGCCACCGGGCCCGTCGCTCATGATCGACTACCGTGTCGGAGTTCATAGAGCAGCCGGTGGTCGAAACCGGCAGTGACACAACCGGTGACGAAGCGTCGTTGATCGAACGGAAACCGGGCAGCGAAGGCTTGGACGTAGGCCTGCCCAGTGAGGTCGGCGTGCAGCAGCCGCCATACCAAAGAGCCGTGCGGGTGTCCGGCCTTCTCCAGCTCGCCGAGGTGCCACAGCGACAACTCCAGTTCATCGACGAGCCCGAAGTCGAGCTGGCGGCGAACGTGGTTGACGTCGTGCCAAAACCGCAGCGCGAAGTTGGTTGACGCCGGCTGATAGATGACGGCGTCGCTGTTATCGGACGAAATCGGCAGGGGGGCACCGGTGTTCAGACTGTGGTCGAATGCTGCGAGCAGTGCTGGGTAAGTGTTCGGTGCATCCGAGGTCAGCACGTAGCCAAACCCAACCTCGTCCTTGGTTCGCTGGGCGGCCTCCACGACGAACCTGCTCAGGGCCTGGCTTGCCTCAGCGAGGTCGTCCGCGCTAGCGGTCCGGTCGGCGTCGAGGGTCGTCATCGGCGGGCCCCGTGGCTGGCTTCCTCGCGCATCAGTCGCTGTGTGGCAAGGAACGCGGCACCGATCCGCTGCACCGATGCCGCGGCCTCCTGATCGAGCCGTGCCAGCTCGTGGCGCAGGTTCTGCCGCTCCTGCTGGCGGCGTCGGTGCGCCGTAAGCAGCGCGTCGATGCCGAACAGCAGCCCGGCGTACGCGGTGAAGAGCAGCACCCACCACAACAACCAGGTGAGCAGGAAGGTCACCAACGTTTCGCTCATGACGGCCACCGCTCGATCCAGTCGAGAATTGTCCGCGACATCACTGCCGTCAGCTCGAAGACGTGATCACTACTTCCCGGAGCCGCGTCTACGTGCCGGTTCGCGATGGCGCGCAGCTCATCAGTGAACGCCAGGCTGCGCGTCAGCACCTCGTTCAACACGGCGTTGGCTTCGTGTCGGTCGTCGCCAACCGGGACGGCGGGACGCCATTTCGGTGCCAGACCAATGACAGTGCTATTAGCAGTCACCATCGCGTCCACCTCAGCGCCCGAACCGGGCAACTTCGTTGCCGACGAACGTGGCGTACTGGTCGACAATGAAGTTCAGGCGGTTCGACACGGCGGGATCGCCGTCTGCCTGGAAGGCGGCCTCACGGCTCAGCATGGCCGCCGTCTGGAGCCCAACCGTGGCGACCATTCCTGCCGCCTGCACTCGGGTCGCCGTGACGAGGCCGCGCGTCAGTTCAGCATTCTGCAGCCGCACCAGCGTCTTGCCCTCGGCACGGGTGAAGCCCTCGGGCGCCCGCCCGGACAGCTCGGCCGCCGGGCGGATCATTGGAAGAGGCATTGACTGAATCCTTTCTGGTCATTTTGTGGTTGTGAGGACTCGTCATATCCCCACGTCACTCACCTTGCCCCGTGTCGCGACGCGCTTTCTGGGCGCAAACTGGTCATACGCCGGTTAAAATCGGGGCATGCCGGGCGAGGATCGCCGAGAAGCGCTCATCGCGGAGCTGAAAATCGTCCGCAAGACCGGCCTGCATCGATTGCGCGAACGGATTGACGAACTGCCCGAGCTATCCCAGCTCGCGACGGTGACGATGGGAGCCAGCACCGCCGACGACATCGAGACGATGCTGCGCCACGTCTTCCGCTCCTACGCCGAGGGCGCCCAGGGGACAGCCATCGGGATTTTGCTTGGCCTTGAACTCGGCCGTCGCGGAGCGAACCCCTCCGTCCTCCGTGAGGTCGCGGCCAAGCGGCTCGGTTACTACTCGGTCGAGACGTTCCGGAAAAAGCCGGAATACAACGCCATCGCCTACTTCGCCGACCTCCTCCTGCGGTACGCGAGCGACACTGAACGGCTTGAAGTGACCAACCCCAACAAGGTCGATCACATCATGGAGTTGATCTCACAATTGACGGTCGCCGAGTACAACGAGCTGATGCGGCGGGTTCGGCACTGGTTCTCGATGTTGGTGCAGCAACCCTGAACGCTTGCCGATCGATACGTGCAGGTCGATTCACTGCGTTACTGGAAGTTACCGCTCAATGAGCAGGACCAGCATGGTGCCGTTCTATCTGATGCAGCCCACCGTCGTGATCAAGCGTGCCCGCAGTCAGTCGAGTGGTGCCATTTGCATGGCTGTTGCCCGTGGAATTTGCCGCGGCCGGTAGCGTCGCCGCCCCAGTATTCTGAGCTGGCGAATCGTTTGCTCGGCGCGTAAGGAGGGGTCTGTGCCGAAAGCAGTCCGGGTTGATCCTGCTGACTTGATGATGTCCGCCGCCACGGTCGACGCGCACGCCGACGGCATGTGGGCCAAGCACGGCGCGGCCGATGGCCGTATCGAGGGCGCCCAGAAGGGTGTGCCGACCGGATCGGCCCTCGCGCTCAGCGCTGCGGTCACCAAGTGGCAGACAGACTCGACTGCCCTCTTTGGCCGCCTGGTGGAGCACAGTCAGGCGCTTCGAGCCGGGGCGCTGGCGTATGAGCAGACCGACCAGCAGAGCGCGGAGGCGATCGACGCCGTGGCCGATCAGACAACCGCTGTCGATCTCGGGCTCTAACGATTCACTGCCGTGACGGTCTCGATTGCCGATATTCATCGGTGGGATGCGGGCGACGTCCGCGAGGTCTTCCACGCCACCCGTAGCCGCGCCGAAGCCGCCTTCGAGGCGGCCGACGGCATCGCCGAGCTTCCAGCATTTGGCACCTGGGGCGGTGATGCTGCTGAAGCCGCCAAAGAGGCCAACGGCCAGATCCGCAAGGATCTGGACGCCCACGGGAATGAAGCGCTCGCGGTCGCCCAAGCAGCGGAGGCTGCGGCCGATCGCATCCAGCAGGTCAAGAACGACCTCACGCAGCTCGAGGCGGACGTGGCGGCCGCCGGCTTCGAGATCGATCCCGCCAGCAATACCGTCATGCCCGGGCCGGCGCTCGAAGGCAACATGGTCGACATGCTTGCCAAGGAAGCCGAACGGGAAGCGTTGCAGGCGCGGCTGAATGCCATTCTGGCCGAGGCAGTCTCGGCCGATGAGGAGCTGGCGCGTGCGATCAATATGGCAACAGGCGCGGAGCCGATTCCTGATACGCCGCACGACAACCGCCCCGAAATCCAGGATGCGCTCTCAAAACCGCTGCCCGAAGACCCGCAGCAGTTCAATGACCTGTGGGACAAGCTGACGCAGGAGGAAAAGGACTGGCTGTACGAGCGGGACCATTCGATCGGCAACCATCCCGGCATGCCGTTCGCCGACAAGAACCATTACAACCGGATGTACCTCGACGAGTTGCAGGCGGCGAACCAAGCCGAGCTTGACCGCCTGCGCGCCCAGCATCCGGACTGGGCCAGCGGCGAGAGCGGTGCCCCCTCAGAGGAGTGGCAGAGCTGGAAAGCCGAGTGGGACGCGGCAAATCACACGCGCCACGGTTATGAAGAGATCGACAAGGCGCTTGCATCGCCCGATGGGTTGCCGCGCTACCTCGCCACTATCGATGACCAGGGCCATGCCGCGGTGTCCGTCAACAATCCCGACACCGCCAAGCGCAATGCCACGTTCGTCCCGGGCACCGGTCAGGATCTCACCCGCTTCGAGGGCAGCGCCGATAAGTCCGAGCAGATGCTGCAGGCCGCGCTGCGGGCGGACCCAAATCTTCGGGTCGAAGACGTATCGGTGACGACCTGGATGGGTTACGACCGGCCGATGAATCTGTGGGAGGCGGCCTCGCCGGATTATGCCCATGGTGGGGGCGACGATCTGGCGGCATTCCAGGCCGGCATGCGGGCGTCGCATGACGACGGCGCTGCGGCCGGCCCGTCGGTCAACACGGTGATCGGTCATAGCTACGGCTCCACCCTGATGGGGGCCGCAGGGCTGGAGGGCAACCATCTCGACGCCAATAACCTTGTCGCCGTGGGCAGCCCAGGCATCCTCGCCGAGAATGCGAGCGAGTTGAGTCTTGCTCCCGGCGCGAATGTTTTTGCGTCCCGAGCTGAAAACGACGTCATCGGCATCGCCACGTACGCCACTCTGGGTCCTGACCCTATGGCGCGCCAATTCGGCGGCATCCCGTTTGAGGCGGCACCCGGGGCTGCCGGGCCGCTGGGCTTACCCACCGTCGACGCCCACAGCAGCTATTGGAGTGCCGGCAATCCGGCGCTGGATAACATGGGCCGCATCATTGCTGGAAGGACCGACGTGACCCCACCGACGTTTACGCCATGAGTCGACACACACTGCTACACGTCTGCGCCGCGATGCTGCTTGCCGGGCTTGTCGCCGCGTGCACGTCGTCATCACCAGAGAATCCGCCGGAATCACTCGGGCCGTCCGTCCCGACGGGCGCCACTGCCATCCCAGGAGGGCCCATGGAGCAGACACCAGTTCCCGCCTCACCGAAAGTTCCCGCGAGCCAACAGGAAGCGCAAGACACGGTGGTGCGCTACTTGCAGCAGACCGTCGATGCGCTCCCAAAGGGCACCAGCCTCGACGGAACGCGCTACATCGTCGGTGACGGGACGACGTACTGCGAAGACAACCCCAGCGGACCGGATGCGCCGGTGCACGTCGAAGACTGGCGCGACATGCGGCTTCCTCCCGGCGCCGACGTCAACGGCATCATCGCCCAGACCGGTGACATCTGGAAACAATGGGGCTGGCAAGTGATGGAGCGTGACGGCTTCAGCAAGCCGAATCGGTTCGGCTACGCCCCGGACGGCTACGTGCTTCAGATTCAAGCGCGACCCGATCCAACCCAGCCGCCCTCGCTTATCGGTTCATCGCCCTGCTTTCCCGGCAATCTCCGCAGCGATGACGTGCGACGACCCGCGGTCATTCAGCAGCCGGCATAACTGAGACACTGCCGTCGTGCCCGTCGGAGATACGCAGCGCGGATTCGCTTCGGCGGCGGCGCGGGACGGCATTGTCCTTGGTGGGCAATCGGTCGACTGGCTCAACCGACGTGGCCACCTCGGCTTACCTGGCGGCCAACACATGCCGAGCACCATCGCGGCGTTGGAGCGCATTTATCTCGCTCTTGGCGGCGATCTCACGACGCTCGCCACAGCCAAACTGACGCCGCTGCGCGGTGACTTCATCCACACGGCGACGGGAACTTTCATCGAAATCGATGAATCACAGCACTTTACGTCATTTCGGCTGCTGACTCTCGAGATGTACCCGCCTGGTGTACCGCTCGGATTCGACATCGATGAGTACAAGCAGCTGTGCCGCACGTGGCAGCGAAAGTCCGATAACTACTTCCGCTCCAAGGAAGCCCGCGGGTTCGGTGTCGGCGGCAGGCAACGGCAGCGTGCCTACTACGACGCGCTCCGCGACCTCGCGACACCGGCGATGGGAAGACCTCCGCTGATCCGGATCGACGCTGCCGACCGTGATCCTGTTGATGCGTATCGCCGCCACCGACATGCGCTCATGGCCGCGCTTGCAGGCGGTGTCCCCTAGGTTGACTGCG
This sequence comes from Mycolicibacterium agri, assembly GCF_002553505.1. Classification (GTDB taxonomy): domain Bacteria; phylum Actinomycetota; class Actinomycetes; order Mycobacteriales; family Mycobacteriaceae; genus Mycobacterium; species Mycobacterium agri. Next base: position 33,914 of record NZ_PDCP01000060.1, read on the forward strand.
TCAGCTGGCGCGTCCATTCGTGCGCGTCGGCGAGCGTGTCAGCAGTTTGTAGTTGATCGAGCAGGACCCACAAGCGGGCGGCGCGGTACGGAGCGCCGTTGGGTATTGGTTCGAGCGGCGGAAGCGGCCGAGGGCTGAGCTTGTAGATGGCATGCGGCCGCATCGTCAGCTCAGTGGACGGCATCTTCGGGTAGCGCTTCCGCAGGGTCGGGATCACGTCGGCCTCAATGACGCGGTGGATACGGCGCACGGCACCATCCCAGCGAAAGGCGATGAAGTTGGGCGGTTCGAGCGGCCAGCCGCCTACCCCGTACGGATGGAAATAGGTCAGGTCCTCTGTCACGTATTCGAGGTAGGTCAAGCGGCTGCCCGGCGGCCGGTCATTGTTGAGCACCACTGAGTACGTCCAGCTGTCAGCGACCGATCGCATCCGGATCACTCCTCGGAGATAGTTTCGTAGCTGGTCCAGCCAGAGGCGCTGCTGTCCTCGGCATGCTGGTCGGACGTCGGCGATGTCACTGAGCACGTCTGTCCATGGGAGATGAAGCACAGGCACGCCGTCGATCGCTGGGGGAAGATTCGCCGTGGCCAGCGCTTGCGACGCTTGGGAGAGCGTGACTAACGCACCGCCGCCTCTGCGGTGGATCCGCCCCACGTACCGGCGCAGTTGCGCCGTCGAAGGTAGACGCCAGCCGCGTTTGGCTTCACAGATGAATAGAGCGCTCGGCGTTTGGATTTCGAGGTCGGTGCGTCCTTCGGCGTCTCGTTTCTCGAGCGCAATGTGTGGCGACGCATCGTGTGCCCATTCCGGCTGCGGCTGTAGGCGCATAAGCAGGGCGTCCAGGAGCGGCGGGCAGTTGGCGAGGGTGAAACCGAAGGCAGCGGTCAAGTCGTTCTCGTTGTGGCCAAGCAGGTCGAACCTGACTTCGGACACCATTGGCCGGTTTTTGAATCAGTAATGCGCTGACCTGCGGCTTCGCTGGGCTTAGTGCCCCG
>NZ_PDCP01000061.1 GCF_002553505.1 Mycolicibacterium agri
CATAATCCAGGGATAAGCCTTCAGATACACAACAACCTCCAACAAGGTGGCTGTTGCAATCACCCCCAGAAATCGCCTGGGCTTTTGCGGGCACGAGCGTCTGCTCGCGGGAAATGGGGTGACCCCCTTGAGGGCTAGAGGGCTACGGGCGGGGGTCGACGGTCGCCTCGATCTTGTGCACGCGCCCCTGGCGGAGCGTCAACACGAGCACCGCGAACAACCGCCGATCGCGGAACGCGAACACGACCGGCTCGGAGACCGAGCCGCTGACGAGCGTTGCGCCACGACCGAGATAGCGAATCAGCCTGCGGCCCACCGCATCTCGTCCCTCGCTGCGCTGGGACCGCGGCGCCTTGCCGCTGAGAAGTGTCGCGACTCCCCACACCGCCGGGTCAAGCACCGCGGTCAATGCGTCCAAGTCCCCGTTGGCGCACGCCGTGATGAAGCGTTCGGTGACGAGCTGATGTTCAGACGCGGCCACATCTGCCAGCCGCGGTGCGGCGTCGGCGAACTTTCCGCGTGCGCGCCGCGCCAGTTGGCGACAGGTGCCGACGGGCCGACCGACCGCCGCGGCGATTTCGCCGAACGGCATCCCGAAGATGTCGTGCAGCACGAACGACACCCGCTCCCCGGGCGAGAGCCGCCGCAGCACTTCCAACATGGCCGCGCGGACCTCGTCGTCGAGCGTGACGCGGTCAGCTGGGTCGGGCTCGGTCGACGCCATATCGGCCCGCTCCATGCCGTCGGGTCGTTCGTGCCTGGTGCGGCTTGACCTGAGCTGATCGAGGCACAGTCGCCCGGCGACCACGGTGAGCCAGCCGCGCACATCGTCGATCGCGTCGACGTCGGCGCGTGACAACCGCAGGAACGCCTCCTGCGCGACGTCCTCGGCTTCCCCCACATCGCCGAGCATCTGGTAGGCGAGATTCACCAGGTACGGGCGGTGGCTGCGCCAGGCCGCCTCCACCGCAGGCGATTGCGTCATAGCTCTACGACGAAAGGGCGCGACGAAAAGTTACGGCCGAGCGGATGTAACTTTCGCCGACGCAACGCCGTCCTTGGTTGCATGAAAGCAATTCTCGTCACGGGCGCAACCGGAAACGTCGGCCGACCCCTGGTCGCTCTGCTCGCGGCGGCGGGCGCACGGGTCCGCGCGGTCACGCGTAACCCCGCGGCCGCCCAGTTCCCCGGCGGTGTCGAGGTCGCCGGTTCGGCGACGGACGGTCTGCGCGGCGCATCCGCCGTGTTTCTGAATTCGCGGGCCCTCGGCGACGAGCTCGCGTCCGTCGTCGACGCGGCACGCCGCGAGGGGGTCACCCGATTGGTCGCGTTGTCGGCCATCAACGCCGACGACGACTTCGCTCGTCAGCCGTCGCGATTCCGCGGCGACCGCAACAAGGAAGTCGAGCAGTACGCGATCGATTCGGGATTGGAGTGGGTCAGCCTGCGCCCGACGGTGTTCGCGAGCAACTTCTTCGGCATGTGGGCACCGCAGATCAGGGCCGGCGATGTCGTCAGCGGCCCCTATGCGTGCGCGTCGACCGCGCCCATCGTCGACAGCGACATCTCAGCCGTCGCCGCAGCGGCGTTGCTCACCGATGACCTTGTGGACCAGCGGATTCCACTGACCGGGCCGCAGGCCTTCACCAACGCCCAACTGGTCGACGTCATCGGCGGCGTGCTCGGCCGCCCGCTGCGCTATCGCGAACTGCCCGCCGATCTCGTCCGTCGGCGCTTCATCCACATCGGGTTCCCGGCCGAATTCGCCGACGCGTACATGGGTCTGCTCGAGGCGACCCTCACCAAGCCCGCGCTGGTCACGCACGACGCGGAGAAGATTCTCGGCCGTCCACCGCAGAGCTTCGGCGACGCAATCGCCGCCAACCGCGGTCTGCTCACCAACTGAGAAGGGAGACAACACATGTCGCAGCCGACGCCGCCCCGTTATCTGAAGCCGATGAATCGACTCGTCAAGGGTCTGCACAAACTCGGTATCCCGACGGGAGCCGCGATGGTTCTCACCGTCCCCGGACGCAAGACCGGACGGCTGCGCAGCACTCCGATGACTCCGTTCACCTACCGCGGCGACTTGTACACGGTCGCCGGATATCCCGGCGCCGACTGGGCTGCCAACGCCAGGGCTGCAGGCATCGGCACGCTGAGCCGGGGCCGCAGGTCGTGGCGCGTCAAGATCGTCGAACTCGACGCCGAGGAAGCGCGACCCGTCCTGCGTGCGTTCCCGGCCCAGGTTCCCGTCGGTGTGGGGTTCGCGAAGCGGTCGGGTCTGGTACACGATGGCACTCCCGACGAATTCGAGGCGCTCGCAGGGCAATTGACGGTGTTCCGGTTCGACCCGGTTAACTAGACGGCCGCCACCGTCGCGCGTCGCGCCGTGATGTTGCCCGAGGCCGTCAGAACCTTCACAGCCAGGGTCTCCTCGGCCTGGCCCGGCCCGTCGGTGGGTTGGAGGTCGTTGCGCACCGTGCCCGAGTGGGTTCGCAGTTCGAGTCGAGCCGCGGTGCCCTCCTCGATGCCCACCTCGACCTCTCCGCTGCCTGTTTGCACCGAAACCTCGCCGTTGACCGCCGCGGCCACCGTCACGTCTCCGGACGCGGTCTGCGCATGCACCGCGCCGCGAAGCCGCCGGACCGACAGCGAGCCGCTGGACGCCCGGAACCTGGCTTCGCCGGTGAGCTGGCCGATGGTGACGTCACCGGATGCGGTCGACACGGCCGCATCGCCGGTAAGGACGTCGACCGAGATACCACCAGAAGTGCTGTCGGACTTCAGATTTCCGGTGATCGCTTCGATGGTGGCGGCACCGCTGGCCGCCGCATAACGGCAGTCGCCAAACGCGCCATCGGCTTGCAACCGAGCAGAAACCGACGACACGTCGAGGCGCGAACGCGAGGGCAGCTCGATGTCGACATTGACAGCGCCGCCGAGCGAGATCAACCGCGTGCTCGCCGCAACGGTGAGCGTGCCGTTGCGAAATTCGACGCGCGTCTTCTCCGCTGCCCGGACGTCCGAAGCGCGATTAGGGTCCCGCGGGCGGACCTGGACGACAGTGTCGTCGCGATCGGCCGCGGTCATCTGCACCGATCCGCTCACGATCTCGACGACGGCGGTGATCGGCTGCGGCGTGGCGAAGGTCGGCATGATTTCCCCTCGAATGATTGACGTGCTCAGTGGACCCAGCCGCTGAAGAACCTGTCGGTGTTGCCCCTCGGCCGACGCCTGCCGCCCAGCGCGGAGGCGACCGCGCGCACCAGCCACGCATTCACCGAAAGGCCTTCGGCGCGAGCGGCCGCGTCGACCGGAGACCGAAGGCTCTCCGGCAGCCGCAGCGTCACGCGCCACGTGCCGCCGCCGTCGTCGTCGGATTCCGGCACCGGATGGACGGGCTCATGCTCGGCCTCGGCGCCCGCGCTCACCGTGAACTCCGGGTCGCGTCCGCGCAGGCGTACCTCCACCGAGGCGGGCGCCAGTTCCCTGGTGATCTCTTCCGCGGCATCCGACAGTGCCTCGAGCAGTGCGAGGCGGATCGCCGAATCAAGCGGCGCGGTCAGCCGATCCGCGAGCGCCTCGGCGTCGGGTCCGCCCGCGGCTGCCGCGACGCCGAGTTCGTGGCGCACCGCGTCCACGTACGACTGCAAGTTCATAATGTCATGATGACATCATTTTGATGTCACAGCAATGGCAAAGTGGTGCGCACCTTCGAGACGCTGTTTCCCCAGCCGCAATAACGGGCAGCTTCTTGGCATGCCGACGATGTTGTGGTTCCGGCGGGATCTGCGGCTGTCTGACCTGCCGCCGCTGCTCGATGCCGCCGAGGCCGACGGCCAGGTGCTGGCCGGCTACGTCCTCGACCCGCGGCTCAAGGCGTCGTCGGGGCCGCGGCGGCTGCAATACCTCTACGACGCGCTGCGCGAACTGCGCGAAGCGCTCGCCGGTCGCCTGATGGTCACCGAAGGCCGGCCCGAGGTCGAGATCCCGCGGCTCGCCCAGGCGGTCGGCGCCACCGCTGTGCACGTCTCGGCCGACTTCACCCCGTTCGGCCGGCGCCGCGACGACGCCGTGCGGGAGGCCCTCGGCGACATCCCCCTGGAGGCATCCGGTTCCCCGTATCTCGTCTCACCCGGCCGGATCGCCAAGGACGACGGCGAGCCCTACAAGGTGTTCACGCCGTTTTTCTCGGCATGGCGCAAAGGCGGCTGGCGTTCACCGGCGAGGACCGGGCCGGAGTCTGCTTGCTGGATCGACCCGGCCGACCTCGACGGAGGTGTCGAAATCCCCGACACCGGAGTCGAACTCGACCTGCCCGCAGGCGAGAAAGCCGCACGCGAGCAGTGGAAAGCGTTCGTCGAGGACGCGCTGGCCGACTACGCCGAGCGCCGCAACCGACCGGATCTGCCTGCCACCAGCCGGATATCGGCGCATCTGAAGTTCGGCACCATCCATCCGCGCACCATGGCGCAGGACCTCGGCACGGGCAAGGGTGCGCAAGCGTACCTGCGGGAATTGGCATTTCGCGATTTCTACGCCTCGGTGCTCAACGAGTGGCCACGCAGCGCATGGTGGAACTGGAACAGCAACTTCGACTCGATGCAACGCAACGAGAACGCGGCCGCAAAGAAGTCGTTCGAGGCGTGGAAGGCCGGGCGGACCGGCTTCCCGATCGTCGATGCAGGCATGCGTCAACTCGCCGAAACCGGCTGGATGCACAACCGGGTGCGGATGATCGTCGCGTCGTTTCTGGTCAAGGACCTGCATCTGCCGTGGCAGTGGGGCGCCCGCTGGTTCCTCGAGCAGTTGGTCGACGGCGACATGGCCAACAACCAGCACGGATGGCAGTGGGTGGCGGGCACGGGCACCGACGCCGCACCTTTCTTCCGGGTGTTCAACCCGACGACCCAAGGCGAGAAGTTCGACCCCGACGGCGCCTACGTCCGGCGCTGGATCCCCGAACTGGGCACCGCCGACTACCCCGACCCGATCGTCGACCACAAGGCCGAACGCGCCGAGGCGCTGCGCCGCTACAGCGCCATCACTTGAGCGTCAGGCCGGCGTCCAGCGGCAGCGCGACCCCGGTCAGATACCGACCCGACGCGCCGCACAGATAGAAGATCGCGTCGGTGACCACGTCGGGCTCCATCGGCGGCATGGACAGCTTCGGTTGCTGCGCCGCCCCGAACTCGGGTTGGTCACCAATCAGCTGCCCCATCGCCTCGTTGATGATCATCGGCGTTGCCACCCCGCCCGGGTGCACCGAGTTGACGCGAATGTTCTTCTCCGCCAATGACGTTGCGTAGTGCCGCATCACCCCGATCACGCCGTGCTTGGCGGCGGTGTAGCCCGCGGCGCCGTGGCTGATGGTGTCGAACGTGGTGCTGACCGACTTGAACGCGGCCGCCGAGCTGGTGATGACGATCGCGCCGCCGTCGTCGTTGCGCAGCAGTGCGGGCAGTGCCGCCTCGATCGTGAAGTAGACGCCCTTGAGGTTGACGTCGATGGCGTCGACGAACGCACTGATGTCGAGGCGCTGCTGCCCCACCGCCGGAAAGATGCCTGCATTGGCCACGACGTAGTCGAGTCGGCCGAGTTCGGCGACGCCATTGGCGACGACGTCCTGAAGCCGCTCGTAGTCGCGCACGTCGCACTGCCCGGCGACGATGCGCCGACCGGTCTTCTCGACGAGCCGCACGGTCTCGTCGAGGTCATCGCGACTCGCCATCGGATAGGCCACGCTGTCGATCTGTCCGCACAGATCGACAGCGATGACGTCGGCGCCCTCCTCGGCAAACCGCACCGCGTGCGTGCGGCCCTGACCGCGGGCCGCACCCGTGATGAACACGACCTTCCCGTCGAACTGTCCCGCCATGGGGCACCACACTACGGCGCTGTGTAGTAGGCCATGTCAGAATGTGGGCAGCACTGAGCCGACCGTGAGGAGCAGCCGTGGTGAGCACCGAGTTGGAGGAGCGGGACCCGACCAACGGTGTCGACGTCGAGGACGTGCCCTCGGCGGCATGGGGCTGGTCCAAGGAGAATCCCAAGGCGATCCACATCGGCGGGATCCTCGCCGCGATCTTCCTGCTGGCGATGCTGCGCGGCAACCACGTCGGCCACGTCGAAGACGCGTTCCTGATCGTGTTCGCCCTGCTCATCCTCGCCGTCGTCGCCCGCGACTGGTGGATGCGGCGCCGCGGCTGGTACCGGTAGTTCTCAGGTTGCCGCGGCCAGCGGCAGCGTCTCCCCGACCGGCGTCAGGTCGCCGGTGATGCCTGCGGCCGCCCGGATCTCCGTGAACGCGTCGAGCATGGCGTCGGTCGCCTCGTGCGGGTCATCCAGCGTTCGGTCGTCGGTGAGCACCGAGATCGCCAACTGGTCGACGTAGCTCCACACGGTGATGTTCATGCCGCTACCGCTGACGACCGGGCCCACCGAATAGATCTCGCTGACGACGGCGCCCTCGATCACACCGCGTTCGCGGGGCCCGGGGACATTGGAGATCGTCAGGTTCATGACGCTGGCCGACTCGAGGCGCCTTGCCTGCGTCCGGAAGAACGGCGGCGCCAGCGCAGGCGGCAGATACGACATCCAGGCCGGCAGCAGCATCGGCCCGAGCAGCTGGTGGTTCTCCTTGGCGATCGCCGTCGCCGTCGCGGTCAGCCTGACGCGCTCCAGCGGATCGTCGACATGCACCGCAAGCGACGGCGTCATGTAGGTGAACTCGTTGCCCGCCAACCGGTCCCGCGACGGGTTGGTGCTGATCGGCACGCCCGCGATGAGCGGCTCGTCGGCCTTGCCGTCGTACCGCAGCAGCAGCGTACGCAGCGCGCCCGCGGCCATCGCCAACACCATGTCGTTTACGGTGACGCCGAGCGCGCGCCCCGTTTCCTTGACGTCGGCCAGCGCCAGCGGCGCCGTCGCGAACCGGCGGCCGGGCGTCACCACATGGCTGAGGAAACAGTCCGGCGGGGCGAAGTTGCGCGCGAGGTCGGGATGCCGGCCGCGCTCCTTGGCGCGCCGCCGCACCCGTGACACCCCCGTGGCCGTCTCTCTCATCAGCGGCGGCAGCTTGCGAATCAGCCCCACATGATCTCCCGCGGCGGCCTTGAGCAGGGCAGCGCGGGTGCGGGCGATATCGGGCTCGTCCAGCATGCCGATCACCTCGGACGGCCCGTGCGGCGCGATCGCCCTGGCCATCTGGTTCGCCGACGCCATGCCGTCGGCCAGCACGTGGTGCACCTTTTCGATGATCGCGACGCGGTCGTCGGCCAGTCCCTCGGCGACGTACATCTCCCACAGCGGGCGGCTGCGGTCCAGCGGCGTGCTGGCGATCTCGCCGATCAACTGGTCGAGTTCCCGGCGGCCGCCGGGGGCGGGCACGCGCGCCCGCCGGACGTGGTAGTCGAAGTCGATGTGGTCGTTGACGACCCACATCGGGTGGTGCAGCTTCAGCGGGATGTCGACGAGCTGGTAGCGCAGCGGCGCCATGGCCTGCAACCGCGGGAACGCCACCTCGCGAAACAGGTCGAAGCTGAATCCCCCGCTGACCCTGGACACGTCGAGCACACCGATCTTCAGCGTGTGCATGTGCACTTCGGGTGTCTCGGTGTACAGCATCAATGCGTCCACACCATTCAGCCGCTTCACGCCCACCCCATCCGTCGACGACTCCCGACTTCTGTCGACTTCTGTACCCGCAATTGCACTCCTTCTCCCGGTTCGGCAGGCGCGGTTCGTCGAAATATCGACCCGGCCGTGACAGTCGACTGCGCCTTTGTAAAGCTGACTGGTAAAGCTGACAGTGAGGCGTGGGCGTGATGATCGGAGGGGGACGATGAGTCTTGTCGCCGGGCGCGGACCGCTGAGCAAGGATCCGGCAGGCTGGTTTTCACCGCCCCTGCCCGGCGAAATGGTTTTCCTCGAGCCGCATCCGCGTCGCATCCAGGCGTACCGCGCCGGAACCGTCGTGCTCGACACCGAGCGGGCGCTGATGGTGCACCGCCGCGACCATCCGCTCAGCTACGCGTTTCCGGTCGACGAGGTCGGCGACCTTCCGTCGGAACCGGTTCGGGACGCGCCGGGCTACGTGCACGTCCCGTGGGATGCGGTGGACACCTGGCTGGAGGAGGGCCGCAAGCTGGTGCACTATCCGCCCAACCCGTATCACCGCGTCGACTGCCGCCCGACGACTCGGCGGCTGCGCGTCGACATCGCGGGCACGACGTTGGTGGACACCACCGACACGACGATCGTCTTCGAGACCGCGCTCGCCCCAGTGCTTTACGTCGACCCGTCGCATGTGCACACGGATCTGTTGCGCCGCTCGAAGACGAGCAGCTACTGCAACTACAAGGGCTATGCCACGTACTGGTCGGCCGTCATCGACGGGACTGTCGTCGCCGACGTCGCGTGGAGCTACGACGATCCGATGCCCGAAACCTCGCCCATCAAAGGCTTTTTCAGCTTCGACGCATCACGCGCCGACGTCCGCGCCGAGCTGCCGACGATATGACGCGCGTCACATCCACCCCCGCGACCTCGTACCCTACGGTTCCGTCACCGTAGGTTACGGTTGCGTACGTTTTCCCTGGTCACACACACTTTGGTCAGTTGCCAGTGTGAAGGGAAACTGTTGTGGGCCACTACATCGCCAATGTTCGCGACATCGAGTTCAACCTGTTCGAAGTGTTGCAGCTGAACCGGGTTCTTGAAGCCGGCGGCTACGGCGATCTCGACACCGACACCGTCCGCACCATGCTCGACGAAGTCGCGCGCCTCGCGGAAGGGCCGGTGGCCGACTCGTTCGCCGATGCCGATCGCAACCCTCCGGAGTTCGACCCTCAGAACCACACCGTCTCCGTCCCAGCCGAATTGGCCAAGTCGGTGCAGGCCGTCAAGGACGCCGAATGGTGGCGAATCGGCCTCGACGAAAGAGTCGGCGGAGTCCCGGCGCCCGCCGCGCTGACATGGGCCATCAACGAGATGCTGTTGTGCGCCAACCCGTCGGCCGGCTTCTGGTGGGCTCTCGGCCCGGCGATGGCGCATTCGCTGGCCACCGAAGGAAACGAACAACAGATCCGTTGGGCCGCAAAGGGTCTAGAGCGAGGCTGGGCGGCGACGATGGTGCTGACCGAGCCCGACGCCGGCTCCGACGTCGGCGCGGGCCGCGCGAAGGCCATTGCGCAACCCGACGGCACGTGGCATATCGAGGGAGTCAAGCGGTTCATCTCCGGCGGCGACGTCGGCGACTCCGCGGAGAACATCTTCCATCTGGTGCTGGCGCGCCCCGAGGGCGCCGCGCCGGGCACCAAGGGCTTGAGCCTGTTCTATGTTCCGAAGTACCTCTTCGACCCCGATACTCTCGAAATCACCACCCGCAATGGTGTTTTCGCCACCAATCTCGAGCACAAGATGGGGTTGAAGTCCTCCCCCACATGCGAGTTGACGTTCGGCGGGCACGGCATACCAGCGGTCGGCTATCTGGTCGGCGACGTTCACAACGGCATCGCGCAGATGTTCACCGTGATCGAGCACGCCAGGATGACGATCGGGGTGAAGGCAACGGGAACGTTGTCGACGGGCTATCTGAACGCGTTGGAATACGCCAAGACCCGTGTGCAGGGCGCGGACATGACGCAGATGACGGACAAGACCGCGCCGCGAGTGACGATCATGCACCATCCCGACGTGCGGCGTAGCCTGATGACGCAGAAGGCCTACGCCGAGGGCTTGCGCGCGCTGTACATGTATGCCGCCGCCCATCAGAACAGCGATGTGGCACAGCTGGTTTCGGGTGCCGACCCGGATCTGGCGCACCGCGTCGACGACCTGCTGCTTCCGGTGGTCAAGGGCGTGGGCTCGGAGCGGGCCTACGAGATCCTCACCGAGTCGCTGCAGACGTTCGGAGGGTCGGGGTTCCTGCAGGACTATCCGATCGAGCAGTACATCCGGGACTCGAAGATCGACTCGCTGTATGAGGGCACGACGGCGATCCAGGCGATGGACTTCTTCTTCCGCAAGATCGTCCGCGATCACGGCCAGGCGCTGGCGCATGTGGCAGCGCAGGTGGCCGACACGATCGAAAACTGCGACGCCAGCCTCAAGCAGCAGGCCGAGCAACTGCGCACGGCGCTCAACGACGTCCAGGCGATGACGGGCGCCCTGACGAGCTATCTGATGTCGGCGTCGGAGAAGCCCACCGAGATCTACAAGGTCGGGCTGGCGTCGGTGCGCTTCCTGCTGGCCGTCGGTGACCTGCTCATCGGCTGGCGGCTACTGGCACAGGCCGACATCGCGACCGCGGCCCTGGCGGCAGGCAAAGACGAGCCGTTCTATCACGGCAAGATCGCGGCGGCGACGTTCTTCGCGGCGAACGTGCTGCCGCACCTCTCCGCAGTGCGGTCGGTCATCGAGGACATCGACGGCGAACTCATGGAGCTGCCGGAAGAGGCGTTCTGACCCGTCGGCGGGATTACCAGACGCGAATCCAGTCGACCAGCATCTGGGCCGGGTACGTTCCCGGACCGGGATCGCCGCCGCCGGAGCCGGCGACCGCGAGGTTCAAGATCGGAAAGAGCTTGTAGCCGGGGTTGTTGAACGGCCAGTCGGCCAATGAATACGCCGGCACCTCGAAGTACGGCGCGGCCCCGTCGGTGTAGTCCTTCCAGAATTTCATGCCGGACTCGTCCCACTTGACGCGCCAGGTGTGCCACGCGGAGTCCAGCGAGATGTTCTGTGTGGCCCACTCCGAGCCGTTCGCCTTGGTGTGCACGGTCGTCGCCGACGGCCATTCGCCGTTGCCGTACCACTCCACGAGGTCGACCTCACCGTCGGCGTCGCTGGAGAGCCAGAAGGCGGGCCAGCAGCCTGCGGTCAGGCATTCGAGCTTGATGCGGGCCTCCCAGGTGGTCCCGATGGTGCCTTCCCACGTGGTGTTGACCTTGCCGCCGTAATACCTGTCGCCCTCTTTGAACGCCTTGATGACGAGGTTGGACTTACCGTCGAGGTACACGTTGCGGCGGTCGTCGCGGTACTGGCCGACGTTCTCCGGCAACTCCCAGTACGTGGGGTCCTTCATGGTCTCGCGCGCCTTCGAGATCATCCACTTGGACCGATCGGGCGCCGAGCCTGCCGGCCCGTCGAAATCGTCCTCGAACACGTACTTGTCGGCCGCGCGGGCACTGGGGATGGGCATTACCGCTGACAGCAGACCGAATCCGGCCATGACCATCATGCTGCGACGATCCAACTGAGGCATGACTAGACATACAAGCCGCAAAGTCGGACAGGATGCAAGTCGCCTCTCGCGATCCGGTTGCGGTTTCGGCGTGCAAAGCATCGGTCAGCGGTACAAACCACGCCGAAAGCGCTGGTGAGGGCATCGGAAACTTTACAACTGCACGCGCAACTGTCACGCTTCCGATGTGGACGACGCGAGCACTCTGGGCGAGATCGAGGCGATCAAGCAGCTCAAGGCCCGCTACTGCAGGCTGCTGGACACCAAGGACTGGCAGGGATGGCGCCGACTCTTCGCCGACGACTTCGTCTCCGACACTTCGCGGGCGGGCGGCAAGGTCATCACCGGCGCCGACGAGTTCGTCGCCTTCACCCGCAAAAGCCTGCGCAACCAGCCGACCGTGCACCAGGTGCACGCCCCGGAGATCGAACTGACCTCGCCGACGACCGCGCGCGGCGTGTGGGCGCTGGAGGACGTCGTGCGCTTCGGGCCGGGCGTGAATCTGCGCGGCTACGGCCACTACACCGAGAACTACGCGAAGATCGACGGCGCGTGGGTGTTCACCAGCTCCACGCTGACCCGGCTGCGCGAAGACGTCTTCAACGGTCTGTTCGCGGTGTACCTCTCTGCCCGCATCCGTCGGGCTGTCGGGAAAGCCGCACGCCGGGTGATGCAATGACCGAAACCCCGGTCACCTATCCGGTGAACAGCGCGCTGGGCCGTTTCGGCATCGCTCAGGTCGCCGACAGCCCTGATCCGTTCGTCAGCTCGATGCCGCTCGCGGGACTGGTCAATCCGGTCACCGGGCTGCCCACCGTCGGACCCCTGGCGGTGCTGGTCGATCATGCCGCAGGCCTGGTCAACCACTACCGCCGGGCCGCCGACGAGTGGACGGTGACAAGCGAGCTGACCCTCGAAATCGCGCCGGGCGCGTTGGATGTCGTCGCCGCAGACCCGTCGAGTGTGGCGGTGGCGACCGCACGGCCGACCGGAACACGAGAGCGCTCCGCGCTCGGCAGTTGCGAGATCACCGTCGGCGACACGGTGATCGCCGTCGGCACCGTCCGCTCGGTATACATCACGCACCCAGGCGAATTCGCGCAGGAATGGCCGCCGCTCACCGCCGATGACGAGCAGCGGCCGACCGAGCTGGCCGACATCATGGCGCTAGAACTCGACGACACCGATGTGATACGACAGCGCGAGAACCCGGTGCTCAACAACAGCCTCGGCATCGTGCACGGCGGCGTCTCCGCGGCTGGGCTCGAGCTCGCGGCATCGGCAGCGCTCAACGCCGGCCGCGTCGACGAGCCGCTGCACACGGCGTCGCTGCGGGTGAACTATCTGCGCCAGTTTCTCGCCGGGGATCAATCACGTTATGTGGGAAGCGTTTTGCGGGTCGGTCGACGCAGCGGTGTGGCCGACGCACAGGCCGTCGGCGCCGACGGTGAAGTTGCCCTGATCGCGCGGGTCACCGCATACCGGTAGAGCTATGCCGCGGCGATCACAGTGGCGCCGAAGCGTTCGATCGCTTCCACCGCGTGAGCAAGACTGTCGCCGGGCACCTGCACCTGAACCCAGGTAACGCCCGCCGCCGCAAGCTTTTCCAGCCCGGACAGGTAGGCGTCAGCGTTGAAGTCCTCGTCGCCGGGAGCGCCCGCGCCGATGTTGCTGAACGTGATGTCGATCCGCGACCAGTCGCGTCCGGCGGCGTCGCAGCGGCGCCGCAGATCGGTGATGCCGTCGGCCAACGCCTCAATCGAGTCCAAGGCCGCTGTCCTCGCCGTCTGCGCGAGCACGACCGGCGCGGGGAACGGACACCACCCGTCGCCGTACGCGACCACCCGGGCCCGCGCGGCGGCGGTGTTGCCGCCGATCCAGATCGGCGGGTGCGGAGTGCTGACCGGACGCGGATGCGCGGTGATGCCCTTGGCGGAGAAGTGACGGCCTTCGTAGGACACGTCATCGCCGGTCCAGATGGCGCGGATCACCTCGAGCGCCTCTTCGAACAACGCCGCGCGCTCGTCAAAGTCAACCCCGAGCGCGGCGAATTCCCGCTTCAGATAGCCGACACCGACCGCCAGTGTGAACCGTCCTTCGGACAGCATGTCGAGCGTCGCACCGGACTTCGCGACCACAAAGGGGTTACGGTAGGGCAACACGACGATGTTGGGGATGAGCCGCAGCATGGTCGTCCTCGCGGCGGCGAAACCCATTGCCACGAACGGGTCGAGCGCGTCGTGGCCACCGGATTCGAGCCATCGCTGTGACGGCGCGGGGTGGTCGGTGAACCCGACGCCGTGAAACCCCGCCATCTCGGCCGCGGCGGCGACGGTCGCAATGCCCGCGCCGGTGACCAATTCCGGGTTGTAGGGGTGGCTGTGCATCGGATGAGTGAATGTGAACCGCATCGACAGTCGCCTCCCAGAATTACCTTCTCCAATCTTGAGAATGTCGTTACCATGCCACTCGTAGGACGGTCAACCCTGCCACCCACGGAAGGTCGGTCCCCACGCATGACCAGACCCGAGATCGGCGTCTACCTGCCGCAGATGGGCTTCACTTTCCCCGAAATCCTGCATCGCGCGCATCGGTGCGAGGAACTGGGCATCGATTCGTTGTGGCTTTACGACCACCTCTACGCCCCAGGGGCTCCCGACTATCCGTCGCTCGAGGCGTGGACCCTGGCGACCGCGCTGCTAAGCAGGACGGAGCGCATCGAGGTCGGGCACATGGTGTTGTGCAACCAGTTTCGGCACCCCGCGGTGCTGGCCAAGATGGCGGCCACGCTGGACCAGATCTCGGCGGGCCGGCTGCAGCTGGGCATCGGCAGCGGCTCCATCCAGGATGAGCACGATCGGGTGGGACTGGAGTGGGGCACGTTCGTGCAGCGGTCCGGACGGCTCGGCGAGACGCTGGAGATACTGCACCAGGCGTTCGCCGACGAGCGAATCGACTTGGCGGGCAAGCACTTCACCATACGGGACATGCCGGTCAAACCCGGCGCGGCTCGCGCACCCCGGCCGCCGATCGTGGTGGGCGGCGTCGGTGAGAAGTACACGCTGCCGCTGGTGGCGCGCTACGCCGACGTGTGGAACGTGCCGACCTACGCCCTCGGCGAGCTCGACCGCAAGATATCGGTGCTGCGGGACATCTGCGCAGACGTCGGCCGCGACCCCGACGACATCGTGCTGTCCGTCGAGGCGGTGATGGCGCTCGCCCCCAATGACGCGGCACTGCCCTCGGTGCGACAGCTCGCCGAAAAACGGTTCGGCATACCGGCTTTCGGGCTGCACGAGGGCGGTCTGATCGGCACGCCGCCCGCCATCGTCGACCGCCTGCACGAACTGCAGGAGATGGGCTTCGGGCAGATCGTGCTGTTCACCCACGACCGCGGGTCTGACGAGACGCTCGACCTGTTCGCCTCGCAGGTGATCGACCGGCTCTAGGTTCGCGGCCTGCCCAGCCCGAGCGCGTGCTGGGCGATCATGTTGCGGAAGACCTCGAGGGTGCCGCCGTAGATCCCTGTCGGACCCGCGAGCCGGAAGATGTACTCCGCCGCGCCCGCGGCCGCCGCGCCCTTTTCGTCGACGGGCAGACTCGACGCGGTGCCGAGGATGTCCATCAGATCCGGCGAAACCTCCCGCATGACTTGGGCATTGGCGACCCGGCCGAACATGTCGGGAGTGCTCATCGCCGCCTCCATGCGGGCGATGGCGCGGCCGAGCCGGAAGCGCACCGACTCCTCGTCGGGCGCCAGCGCGGCGACCTTGTCCACCGCCTCGGCCAGCAGTGTCACGTGTTCGCTCATGGTGGCGATCTTCTGCAGTCCGTCGTCGCCGCGCTCGACGGTGCCGTGCTCGTCGTTGAGCGCCTCGCGCAGCACCGTCCAGCCGCCGTTGACTTCGCCGATGCGGTACCGGTCTTCCACCCGAACGTCGCTGTAGTAGGTGATGTTGGTGCGGTCGCCGTCCACCGTGCGCAGCGGCTGAATCTCCACGTCCGGTCGGTCCAGCAGCACCAGGAACATCGTCAGGCTCTGGTGCTTGGGCGCGGCCGGATCGGTGTTGGTGATGAGGAAGACGTAGGCGGCGTTCTGCGCGTTCGACGTGAACATCTTTGAGCCGTTGATGATCCAGCCGTCACCGTCGCGCACCGCCCGCGTCTTGCAGGTCGCGACGTCCGACCCGCCTTCCGGCTCGGTGTAACCAAGACACAGCCGGTACTCCCCCGACAGCACGCGCGGCAGCACCTCGTCCTGCAGCTCGGTCGAACCGAATTGCTGCACGGCGCGGGCGACCATCGCCGTGGTGCCCCAGTGGAACCACGGCGTATGTGCGCGCCCGATCTCCAGATCCCAGATGCGTTTGCGGATCGGGCTGAACCCGCCCTCGCCCTCCGGCTTGAAGTCGGCGGCCAGATACCCGGCCTTGCCGAGCGCGAGATGCACGCCCTCATCGAAGTTCTCGCCGGACTGCCGGTCACGCCGGATCACCTCGTCGGTCACGATCTCGCGCAGGAACGCGCGCAGCTCGTCCCGGAATGCCCTGTCTTCATCGGACAGCGTCACGGTCGAGAAGTCCATCGGTGCTAGCGTGACACTTTACAACCATTCTGTAAAGCGACAGCAGAGAGGAAGGCGCCGCGTTGGGCATCGTCAGGACGTATCCGGGCGGTGCGAGCATCCGCAACCTGCCGGAACACCTTCCGCTGCAGGTCGGCGGCACCTGGGACGAGGCCGACCCGCGGCCGGGCAAGGACCGGGTCTTCACCTGGCAGCTGGCTATTGCCGTTCGCCCGACGCTGTTCGTCTTCACGTCGGTGGGCCGCCTCGGCCACGACAGCCGCGGCGATGGCGGCATGGAGGGCCGCATGACCATCGAATACCACTTCACCCGGCCCGAGGAGGGCAGGACGCTGTTCACCCGGACGATGACGATCGAGGCGTACCGGCACGCGCCGATGCCCGACGAATTCTTCCCCATCGTCAACCCCGCGCAGATCGACGCCAACCACGCCGCGGTGGCACGCGAGCTGGAGGCTAGCCGGTCGGCAGCGTGAACGCCCGCCGCAGGGCCGCACCCTGTAACGCGAACAGTTGCCGGCTGACGTCCCAATCCGGCAGGAACGAGTCGAACCCGTGGCAGGTGCCGGGAAACACGTGCAGGCCGGTCGGAACACCCGCAATCATCAGCCGCATCGCATAGTCGATCGCTTCGTCGCGCAGCGGATCGAGGTCGGAGCACGTGATCAACGTCGTTGGCACACCGGCGAGTTCGGTGGCACGGGCCGGTGCGGCGTCGACGGGCGCGGATTCGTCGCCCAGGTAGTGCTGCCACATCAGCGCGACCGCGGGCCCGTCGAACCCCGGCGTGCAGTCGAATTCCTCCTTCGACAGGGTCGGCCGGTCATCCAGGACCGGTTGGTGCAGCAGCGCGATCGCTATCGGTGGGACTGAGCCGTCGACGGAGCGCTGGGCGAGTCGGGCGGCCAGCGCGCCACCGGCACTGTTGCCGACGACCGCGATGCGGTTCGCGTCGATGTCCAGTCGGCGCGCGTTGTCGGCCGCCCACTGCAGCGCCGACGTCGCATCGTCGAGCGCCGCGGGGAACGGATGTTCGGGCGCCAGCCGGTAGTCCACCGAGATCACCGTGCACTGCGCATGTTTGGCGAGTTCGACGCATTGGCGGTGGTCGACGTCGAGGTTGCCGAGGACGAAAGCGCCCGAGTGACAGTAGATCACCGCGGGCGCGGGAGCGGGCCCCGCGCGGTAGATCCGCACCGGGACCGGACCCTCGTCGCTGTCGACGATCTCAACGCCGGTGATGTCGAATGCCCGTGCGCTGTCGCGGCGGCGATGGTTGAGCGAGTCGCGCACTGCCTGCAGCGTGTCGGTCGACAGCACCGTGCGCGCCTCGGTGAGATGCCGCAGCGCCGGATCCAGCCTGTGCGTCAAACTCATCAACGGTTCGCCGCTGTCTCGGCGACGGCGTCCACCTCCGCTCCTTCCGTCCGCGGGTCGAATGTGTATTCGGCGGGCTTGAAGCGGCGCGTCATCGCCCAGAACGCTCTGGCACTGCGCGGCCACTGGGTGACTACGCGCCCGTTGGCGGCGCGAAAGTAGTTGCTGCAGCGGGTCAACCAGACCGTGCCTTGCATCCACTCGTCGATCTTGGCGGTGAAGTGGGCCATGGTGTCGCGCCGCACGGCGATATAGGACCTGCGTTTGCGGCGCATGTGCTTCAGCGCGCGCACGATGTAGCGGGCCTGCGCCTCCAGCATGAAGATGACGCTGTTGGAGCCGACGTTCGTGTTGGGCCCGTACAGCATGAAGAAGTTCGGGAAACCGGGCACCGCCATGCCCAGATAGGCGTACGCGCCGTCGCTCCACGCCTCGCGCAGCGAAACACCGTGCTCCCCCGTGACGTCGATCTGGCCCAGGTAGTCGGTGGCCGCATATCCGGTGGCGCACACCACGACATCGACGGCAATCTCGGTGCCGTCCTCAGTGACCAGCGAGCGGGAGCGCAGAGCCCGCGCCGGGCTGGACACCACCTCGACGTGCGGCTGGGTCAGCGCCTTCAGGTAGTCGCCGGCGAAGACCAGCCGCTTGCACCCGAGCGGATGGTCTGGCGTCAGCTTGCGGCGCAATCCTTCGTCGGGCACGTTCGCCTCGAGTAGGCGCAGCGCGATGGCCTTGAACTCCTGCGTCTTTTGGCTGCCGTCCTCGATCACGCTGATGTTGGACTCGCTGCGCAGCCAGAGCCTGGTGCGGTGGATCCGCTTCGCGAACGGCACATGCGCGAACACCCATTTCTCCCGCGCGGTGTACTCCCGGTCGGGTTTCGGCAGGATCCACGTCGGCGAGCGCTGCACCGAATAGACCTTCTTCGCAACCTTTGCGATCTCCGGAAGCAGTTGCGACGCCGTCGATCCCGTGCCGAGCACAGCCACCCTCGCGTCGCGGAGATCGACTGAGTGGTCCCATCGCGCCGTATGCATGACGGTGCCGGTGAACGGCTCCTCCTCGGCGAGGTCAGGCAACACCGGCTGGGTGAACAGTCCCACCGCTGACACCACGATGTCGAAGCGGTGCCGCTCACCGGTTTTCGTCGTCAGCTGCCAAGACGTGGTCTCAGCATCCCATTGGGCGGCGACGATTTCTGTGTTCAGCTTCAGATGCGGACCGAGTCGATAGCGCGTCGCGCACTGTTCGAAGTAGGCCAGGATCTCCGGCTGCGCCGACCACAGCCGCGACCAATTCGCGTTCAGATCGAACGAGTACGAGTACAGGTGCGATTTGACGTCACATGCCAGGCCCGGATAGGTGTTGATCCGCCACGTGCCGCCGACGCCGTCTTCGCGGTCGAAGATGGTGAAGTCGTCGAAACCGGCCTTGCGCAAAAAGATTCCCAGCGCCAGCCCGCCGGCGCCCGCGCCGATGATTCCCACCGAGAGTTTCTTCGACACCGCCGTCATCCGATCTGCAGGGTTTGTCCGCCGTCGACGACGAGTTCTGCGCCCGTGATGAACGACGCCTGATCGGACGCCAGGAATGCAACGGCGTCGGCGACCTCGGTCGGCTTTCCGATCCGCCCGAACGGCGCATTGTCGGCGAGACGAGCCTGCGTGGCCGCATCGAGCATGGGTGTGGCGATCGGACCGGGAAACACGGCGTTGACTCTGATTCCCGCAGGCGCCAGTTCGGCCGCGACGGCCTGCGTCAGGCCCCGCAGCGCCCACTTGGACGAACCGTAGGCGGCGTGGTTGGGAAACGGGCGGATCGCGCTGGTGCTGCAGGTGTTGACGACGGCCGCCCCGTCGGCGGCGCGCAGATGCGGCAGCGCAGCGCGGATGCCGAGAAACGGTCCAAGACAGTTGAATCGCCAACTTCTCTCGAACCCTTCGACGGTCTCGCCGGCCAGCGCGGTCCGGTGCAACACGCCTGCGTTGTTGATCAGTGTGGTCAACGCGCCGAACTGCTCGGCGGTCCGCTCGATCGCCGACGCCCACTGTTCCTCGGAGGTGACGTCCAGCGGCACGGCCACCACGTCGTCGCCGAGCCCGTCGACGAAGGCCGCGAGCTCGTCGAACCGGACGTCGCAGGCCGCGACACGAAAGCCGTCGCCGAGCAGCCGCACTACGATCGCGGCTCCCTGCCCGCGGGCGGCGCCGGTGACCAGGGCGACCCGGTCGGTCACTGTGCCTCCTCGAGATGCTCGGCGGCGCCGCGCCGCAGCGCCTGCGACTCCGACGCCAGCGTGATCATCCGAAAGCCGATCTCGGCCATGGCTTTACCGGGCTTGCCCGCGTTGGCGTGGATGGCGGGCACGAGACCGGCTTGCGCTACCGTGCGCTGGATGTGTGCGATGGCGTCAAGCACATCCGGCGTGGTCAGCGCCTCGGTCGGCGGGTGCCCCAGCGAGAGCGCGAGATCCGCAGGCCCGACGTAGATGCCGGTGAGGCCGTCGACGCCGCAGATCTCGTCGAGTGCCGAAAGGCCGCGCGAGGTCTCGATCATCGCGAACACGCTTGCGCGCGCCTCGTGTGCGGCGGGGTCCGGCCCGAGGCCGGTGCGCAGGGGCCCGAAGCTGCGGACGCCCGCGGGGGCGTAGCGGGTGGCTGCCACCGCGGCTGCGGCCTGCTCCGCGGATTCGACCATCGCGACGATGATCGCGTCGGCGCCGGCGTCCAGCACCCGCCCGATGGGTGCGGGGGCAGCCGACGGCAGCCGGACCGCGGTGGCGACGGGCACGTGTTCAAGACGGCGCAGCAGCAGGGCCACGTCGGCGTCGTCGAGGTAGCCGTGCTGGACGTCGAATCCCACGTAGTCGTAACCGGCCTGGGCGAATTCCTCGGGCCCGATGAGCGTCGGGCCAACCACCCAGCCACCGAAGACCCGCTCTTTGGCGGCAAGCGCGTCCTGAAGCCGGCTGGTCGTCATAGCTCGATCGCAATCTTGATGCGCTCGGGTGTCGGCCGGCATGCCAGTTCGAATGCGGCCGTGATGTCGTCGACGCCGAAGGTGTGGGTGACGTATGCGGGCAGCAGCTCCGCATGCTTGCGGGCGAATTCGTCGGCGGCATTCAGCATCCGGCGACGGTCGGCCGTCACGCCGGATTTCAGCGTCAGGTTGTTGCGCAGCATCGTGCGCATGTCGATCGGATAGGCCTCGTCATCGGCGACGCCGAAGTAGAAGACGGTGCCGCCGAACGCGGCCGCCTCGATCGCATGGCCCAGGGTCGCGACCTGGTGGCCGACGGCCTCGATGACGACGTCGGCCTTGTCGCGCCGGTCGACGTGCCTGACCCACCGGTCGCTGCTGGCGCGAACGACGGTGTCGACGCCGAAATCCTTGGCAACCGCCTCGCGGTCGACCGGGTCGACGCCGGTGACGTGGCGCGCGCCGAAAGCCTTTGCCACAAAGGAGAAGAGCAGACCGATCGAACCCTGCCCGATCACGGCGACATGACGGCCGCCGAGGTCGGGAAGCTGTTCGATGGCATACAGCACGCACGCCAACGGCTGCAGCGCCACGGCATGCCGTGGGCTCAACGCTTGGTCGTAGGGCGCCAATCCGTCACCGTCGGCGACGACGTACTCCATCATGCCGTCGAAGCCGGAGGCCCATCCGACGACACGGTCACCGACCGCGTGTTCCGGATGCCTGCTGGCGACTACATTCCCGACGATTTCATGGATCGGGAAGCCATCCATCTCCGCGGCACTGGCGCCCACATCGCCAGGGAGCCTGCCCTGCGCACCGCGGAAGCCCGGCAGATCACTGCCGCATACCCCGGCGGCGAGGAATTGCAGCAGCACCTGACGCTCGCTCAACGACTCCGGCGTCTTGTCCGGAATATCGACCCGCGCAAAGGTATACGGCGCCACCAGCCGATACGCCCACACGTCACACCTCCACCGGGACGCTGTTCCAGCCCCATTGGAAGCTCGACGGCGGACGCGACGCGGCCTCGGCGACGACGCGGAAGTCGGGCACCCGTTTGAGCCACTCCGACACCAGGATCGTGATCTCCAGGCGGGCCAGATGCACGCCGAGGCAGAAATGTTGGCCGCGGCCGAATGCCAAAAGCCGTTCGATCCGTCTGTCCCAGACGAATTCGTCGGGCTGCAGATATTCGCGCTCGTCGCGGTTGGCCGAGGCGAGCAGCGTGATGATCCGCTGCCCCGGGCTGATCGTGGTGCCGTGGATCGTGAACGGCTTTCGCGCGGTGCGGGCGAACCATTGGGCCGGCGCGCAGAAACGGATCATCTCCTCCCGGGCGATCGGCACACTGGCGTCGATGTCGGCCTTCACCGCGGCCATCTGCTCGGGGCGCTTGCTCAGCTCCCACAACCCGTGCGCGACGATTTTGGGCACGGTTTCGGTGCCACCGATGAAGATTCCGAGCATCTGGGTGGCGGCCTCGACGTCGTTGAACGCCGACCCGTCGGGCAACCGGTAGTCGATGAGGTGGCCCGCGATCGCCAGCAATTCGTCCTGAGGATCGGCGCGCCTGCGTTGCACGAGCGGCACCAGATACTCCAGATAACCGGGTCGGGCATTGGCGACCTCCACACCGCTGCCCTGCTGCGCGAGGCTGCCCGCGTTGACGGTGGCCAACACCTCGGGTGCCAGATCGGCAGGGAGACCGAGCAATTCGCACACCATCGACGCGGCCACGATGCCGCCGTAGTCCTGGGTGAGGTCGAAGCGGCCGCGCGGCAGCAGTTCGTCGAGGCGCTCGTTGGCCAGGGCGCGGACCCGGTCGGCGAGCTTTCCGACCGACTTCGGCCGGAACCGCCCCGACGTGCAGCGCCGGACACCGTCGTAGATCGGCGTGTCGAAATTGGCGTGAAACGGCGTGGGGTGCAATGGCGGGTCGGGAACGGGTCCATCGTTACGGTGGGCCAACACCGTCGCGGCGGGCAGTGTTCCCTCCGACGCGACGAAGGTCCCGTCGTTGATCCCGAGCACCCTCCAGATGTCGTCGAAACGCGACAGCGCGTAGGTGTCCCACTTCTCGACGTAGTAGACCGGGTACCGCTCACGCAGCACGCGATAGTACGGCAGCGGATCGGCCATCACGTCCTGGTCGAACGGATCGTACGAGAACTCTTGCAGCGCCGGTGTGTTCATTGCAGCGGTGAGGACGGTAGGGCCTGCAGGATCGAGTCCTCCCAGCCGTCACGCAGCGCGGGGGCAACGCTCATCCACGTGACGATCTCGGCGGGCGGATTTTCCTTCCACGACGGGTAGTGGTTCTCGAAGCAGTCCCAGTCGCCTTCCAGCGCCCAGTAGTGGATCACCTCATTGAAGCGGAACGTCGTGATGAACGAGCCCAGCCACCGCTTCCCGGTGCGCTCCGACCATGGCACATACAGCCGTTCGAGCTCGCGGATGTAATCGTCCTGACGGCCCGGCTTGGTCTGCATGATCTCCTGGATGACGAGTCCGGCGGAGAACTTCTCGTCGCGCAACTGCGCAAGCGTCTTATTGCTCTTGCCCGCGTACATGATGCGGCCCTCGCCGCTGGCGCCGATCTCGGACAGAAACGCCGACCACTTCGCCTGCGCCGCCCCGTGGCTGCCGCCGCGCGACTGCGCGCGGCCGATGCGGGCGTAGTCGGCGAACGCATCGACCTCCCACATGATCGTCACCTGCGGCCAGTGCCCGTTGTACGGCGTGGTTTCCCAGATCGCGAACAGCCGCGCCCCGAGGTCCTCCATCATCGGCTGGTAGACGTCGCCGAACATCTCAATGAAGCGGTCGCTGCGCCCGCCGCCGAGGTCGATCGTCTCGTGCAGATAGAGCAGCGTGTGGCTGTGGTACTTCTTCATGGTCACGCTCGGGCACGCCATGCAGTTGACACTGGCACGTAGGGAGCGTGACACTTGTGGCGTGTTTTGTAAAGGTGCGGGATGACCCGGACGGCGCTGGCCAACGGTTTCTGCTTCGGCGAGGGGCCCCGCTGGTACGAGGGCCTGTTGTGGTTCTCCGACATGCTGGGCCAGGCGGTGCACACAGTCGATCTGCAGGGCGACATGACGACGCTGCACCTGGCCGGCCACGCGCCCTCGGGATTGGGGTTTCGTCCCGACGGAACGCTGCTCATCGCGTCGACGGCCAACCGCACCCTGCTGCGCTACGACGGCGAATCCGTCGAAACGCTCGTCGATCTGTCGCCCGTGGTGCCCGCCGACATCGGTGACATGGTGGTCGACGGCGCAGGCCGCGCCTACGTCGGTGCCCAGGCGTTCGAGGGCGGCACGATCGTGCGGGTCGACGCCGACGGCTCCGTCACCGTCGTCGCCGAGGATCTGGACTTCCCCAACGGCATGGTCATCACGCCGGACGGGCGCACGCTCATCGTGGCCGAGTCCATCGGAAGGCGGTTGACCGCGTTCACGATCGACGCAGGCGGCGGCTTGACGGATCGGCTGGTGTTCGCCGAGGGACTCGACGGCCCGCCCGACGGCATCACCCTGGACGCCGAGGGCGGCGTGTGGGCGGCGATGACGCTGGCGCATCAATTCGAGCGGATCACCCCGGGCGGCACCGTGACCGATCGCGTCGACATCGGCGAGCGCACCGCGATCGCCTGCACGCTGGGCGGATCCGAGCGCCGCACGCTGTTCATGCTGTCGAGCACCGACGTCTATCCTCAGCGACTCATCGGGACGAGATCGTCTGCGCTGGACACTGTTACCGTCGACATCCCAGGAGCGGGTCTGCCGTGAGCGATTGCTATTACGAGTTGATCGACGAAACCGACCCGCTCGGTGAGCGATTCGCCGCCACCGACTTGGTGCGCAGCACGTGGTCGGCCGCGATTCAGCACGGCGCACCAGTGTCGGCGCTGCTGGTGCGGGCGCTGGAGCGCTGCCAGGCCCGTGACGACACCCGGCTGAGCCGCGTGCTGATCGACCTGTTGGGCGCCGTGCCCGCCGAGGGCGACCTGTGGGTGCGCGCGCGACGGGAACGGCAGGGCAAGCAGATCGAACTCGTCAGCGCCGAGATGCTCGCGCTCGGACCCGATGGCGGACCGCGCCCGGTGGCCCGCGCCAGCGGGTGGCGGTTGAAGACGCTGGACACCTCGGCGGTGGTGCATGCGCCCGCCCCGCCGCTGCGGCCGGTGTCGGAAGCGAAAAGCCGTGACTTGAAGAAGGATTGGGACCGCAACTACGTACACAGCCTGGACTGGCGCTGGTTGACCACGCCGATGGCCGAAGGTCCCGGGGAGTCGTGGATCAGGCCGGAGGTCGACCTGGTCAAGGGCGAGTCGATGACCGCGCTGGAGCGCCTGTTCACCGTCGCCGACGACGCCAACGGGATCGGCACCAAACTCGACATCCGCAAGTGGACGTTCATGAACACCGATCTCGTCGTGCACGTGCACCGCATCCCCGAGGGCGCGTGGATCGGCATCCGCGCCGAGACCAACTACGGCCCCGACGGCATCGGCACGACGATCGGCACGCTGTTCGACCGGTCAGGCGCGATCGGCGCGATCCAGCAGTCGGTGCTGGTGCGCCCGATGCCCGGCAGTTAGTCGACGAGCCGGAGAGCCGCTGCGGGGCACTGCGTTACGGCCTGCTGCATGCGGTCGCGGTCGGATTCCGGGCGCTCGTTTCCGTTGATTTGCACAATGCCGTCGTCGCGCACCTCGAATACGTCCTCGGCGATCGATTCGCAGATGCCGTGTCCGGTGCACTTGTCGAGGTCGACTTCGACCCGCATGCTCGCTCCTACTGCACTACTGGGCTATTGAACGTGGGCGGGAAGACGTTTGACGCCGTGCACAAAGTTGCTGTAAAGCAGGTCGGGTTCGCCGAACTCGACCGTTTTCAGCCGGAAGAGCAACTCGCGAAACAGGTTCCGCAGCTCCGCCTTGGCCAACTGGTTGCCGAGGCAGAAGTGCGGGCCGCCGCCACCGAAGCCCAGATGCGGGTTGGGTGAGCGGCTCAGATCGAATGCGCCGGGGTTGTCGAAGACAGTCTCGTCGCGGTTGGCCGAACAGTAGAACAGCCCAACCTTGTCCCCCGCCGCGACCGGTTGCCCGTTGATCTCGGTGTCGGCGGTGGCGAACCGCGCGAACTGCAACACCGGCGACGCCCACCGCACGAACTCCTCGATCGCCGGTCCGATGCGGTTCTCAAAATCGGCTGTCAGCCAGGCACGTCGGTCCGGGTTGTCCACCAGCGCCATCATCGCGTGCGTCGTGGTCTGCTTGGTGGTGTCGTTGCCCGCCGACGCCAGCAGGATCAGAAACGCGCCGATCTCCTCGTCGGTGAGCCGATGCCCCTCGACTTCAGCGTTGACGATGCTGGTCATCAGGTCGTCGCCGGGGTTCTTGCGCCGAAACTGCGCCAGTTCCGCGCCCGTGCTGGACAGCAGCAGGATCTCGTTGATCGTGTCCTGGGCACGCTCCTCGATGCTGCTGTACTCGTCGTCGCTCATCGAGAACAGCTTTTCGGCGGCCTTCGCCACGGCGGGCTGGTCGGCGGGCGGGACACCGAGCATGTCCATGATCGTCAGCATCGGCAGCGGCGCCGAACACGCTTCGACGAAGTCGATGTCGCCCGCGCCGACGAGATCGTCGACGATCGCCACCGCGTTGCGGTGGATTTGCTCTTCGATCCGGCGGACGTTTCGCGGTGTGAACGCCGAACTGATCAGCCGTCGATACACGGTGTGCTGCGGCGGGTCCATCGTCAGGAAGAACGACGCCACCCGCTGGATCTCGGCGGGCATCGGGTCGAGCGCCACGCCTTGGGCAGAGGTGAACAACTCCGGGTGCTGGCTGACGTAGGCGATGTCGGCGCGCCGTGTTAGCGCCCAGAATCCGGGCTCCTGCATCGGAAACAGCGAGGGCAGCGGCCGGTGCCAAGACAGCCCTTCGGCCTTGCGGAGCCGCGCGAACGACTCGTCGCGGACTGCGAACGGCCGGCTCCAGAAGTCGTGTGACGTGATGTCGACCGGACTGTACTCACGCGTCTGCACCGATGCTGCGGTCACGGCCATCAGCGTGACACTCAAGCATACTTTTGTAAAGCTATGGCGTTGCTGTCTTCAGCGATTTCGGCGCGCTTTCGTGCGCTCAGCGCCACTTTGCGCGCCGAAATCGTCGAGGATCTCGTCGGTGTGTTGGCCGATGTTCGGCGCGATCGACCGAGGTGCTGACGGTGTGCCGTGGAAATCGACGGGCGTGGCGATCATCGGCACGGTGGAATCGCCGTCGGGCACATAGACAACGCCTCCGGCGGCGTGAAACTGTTCGTCGGCTATCACGTCCTCGATCGAGTTGATCGGCGACCAGAAGAAATCCGGCTCGGCCGCAAACAGTTTCGCCCATTCGTCGAGCGGCTTGGTCGCGAAGATCTCGTCGAGCGCCGCGATGATGTCGACCGAGTTGGCAGCGCGGTCGCGGGGCCTCGGATAGGCGGTCATCCAGTCCGGCCTGCCGACGACACGGCACAGCGGCGCCCAGTGGCGGTCGACCTGCAGGCCGACGATCCAGAAGCGCCGCCCGTCCGCCGCGACGTAGTTGTTCATGCACGGGTTGGCCATCGACTCGCGCTGGCCGATCGCGATGGCGTGGCCCGTCATCAGAAACGTGTTGAGGTCGAAGCTCACGGTGTAGGCGCCCTGCCGGTACAACGACGTCGACACCAATTGCCCGGCCCCGGTACGCGATCGCGCCACCAGCGCGGCGCACACGCCCGCGGCCAGGCTCATGCCGGCCGAGTGGTCGCCCATGCCACCCCGTTGAAACGGCGGGGTGTCGCCGGGGCGGGTCAGCAGATGAGCCAGGCCTGCCCGCGCCCAGAAGGCGGCGACGTCGTAGGCCGCGCGGTCGGCATCCGGTCCGGTGTCGCCGTACCCGGTGATCAGCCCGTACACCAGGCGCGGATTACCGGCAGCCACCGTGTCGAAGTCCAGCCCGACGCGGCGCAGCGCCGACGGCCGCACATTGGTGATGAAAACGTCGGCACCACTGACCAATTCGGCTGCGGCAGATCGGCCGTCCGGCTCCGCCAGGTCGAGCATGATGCTGCGCTTGCCGCGGTTGTCCATCTCGAAGGGCGGGCTGCCCTCCTCCAGCCCGAGCATGCGGCCGAACCGGCGTGCGGGGTCGCCGGTCGGCGGTTCGATCTTGACGACGTCGGCGCCCCAGTCGGCCAGGATGCCGCCGGTGGCAGGCGCCGCCACCCACACGCCGAGTTCGACGACCCTGATCCCCTCCAGTGGCCCAGCCATCCCCCGACGGTAGCGATTTCGGCGCGCTCGCGTGCGCTCAGCGCCGCTCTGCGCGCCGAAATCCCTTTACAAACGCATCCGGTTTTGTAAAGCTTGCGGGGCTACCCGCCGAGACCAGGAGGTGCCCGGGTGTCCGAGACAGCGAGCCGCGTCGCCATCGGGCTCGCCGCGCACCTGGGCCGCGGAGTACAACGGGTCGCAACCGACCTGATCGTCGGCCGGATGCGGGCGCTGCCCCGCACGGTCGAAGAGCTCGATGCCCCGCTGCTGTCGCGCATCATGGGCCGCGCGGTGACATCGGTCGCGGTCATCGGCGGCGATGCGGGCACGTCGTCGCGCGCCCGGCTCGCCCTGACCGGCGACGGCGTGCCCGACTCGGTGTTCGTCAAGATTCCCGCCCGAACGATCGCCACCCGCTTGATGGGTGAGCTGGGCCGCCTCGCCGAAACCGAGACCCGCTTCTATCGCGAGCTCTCGCCGCACCTTTGCGGGCTACCGAGGTGTTACGGCACAGCGTTCGACGGGCTGACCGGCCGCTACGTGCTGGTCCTCGAAGACCTCGGTGACGATCGATGCGCGTTTGCCGACACGCTGCATCCGCTCACCGTGCAGCAGGCCTCTTCGGTCGTCGAGCGGCTGGCGCTGCTGCACGCACGTTTCTGGGAGCGCGTGCCCGGTTGGGCCTACACCGCATCGGGCGATTCCACGTCGCTGTTGACCGGGCCGCTGCTGAAGATCTCCGCGCGCCGCATCGCCGAGACAACCGACATCCCGGTTGAGGACGGGCGATTCATCGACGACAACTACCGCGTGGTCGCCAGGCTCATCGACGAACCCCCGCACACCGTCATGCACGGCGACGCCCATCCGGGCAACGTGTACTTCCGCGACGGGCAGGCCGGGCTGCTGGACTGGCAGGCCGTGCGGCGCGGGCATCCCAGCCGCGAGCTGGCCTACACCCTCGTGACCGGCATGACCACCGGCGACCGGCAGCGCCACGAGCGCGACCTGCTCGACAACTATCGGCGGGCGCTGGCCGCGGCGGGTGGACCGCTGCTGGACCGCGACGAACTCTGGGACCGCTACCGCATGGCCGCGCTGTACGCCTATGTGGCACCGCTGATCACCGCGGGCATCGGCGGCATGCAGGACGACGAGATCGCGCTGGAGGCGTGCGCCGGGGTGTGGCCGCTCTCGACGACCTCGACACGGTGGCACTTTTGAAGAAGTGGCTGTGATGCAGCAACTACGATCGCTATACCCGACGATTGAGGCCTTTTCGTGAACGAACCATTGGGCGCCCAGCGAAACGCTCAGGAGGAAGTCGACGATACCTCCACGCGCCGCCGGATCCTGAAGGCGACCGCGGAGGTACTCGGCCGCAGCGGACAGACGAAACTCAGTCTGTCCGAAGTGGCATTGCAGGCCGGCGTATCCCGCCCGACGCTGTACCGGTGGTTCGCCGACAAGAAAGAACTGCTCGACGCATTCGGCGCCTACGAGCGCGAGATGTTCGACACCGGCATCGGCAGGGCGACGGCCGGGCTGCGCGGCAACGAAAAGCTCGACGCCGCATTGCGGTTCATCGTCGAATATCAGCACTCCTACTCCGGTGTGCGGGTGGTCGACATCGAGCCTGAGGTCGTCATCGCGCAGCTCTCACGGATCATCCCGGTGATGCGGGCCCGGCTGCTGAAGCTGCTGAGCGGACCCAACAGCGGCGTCAAGGCCGCCACCGCGATCCGGGTTGCGGTGTCGCACTACATCGTTCGCAGTGACGACGACGACCAGTTCCTCGCGCAGTTGCGCCACGCCGTCGGTATCAAGTCGGCCACCTGATGGATATCCAACAGATCAGCGACGAACTCGAGATCGCCGCGCTGCTGCACCGATACGCGCGCGCCGTCGACACCAAGGACTGGGACCTGTACCGGTCGGTGTTCACCGGCGACGCCTACATCGACTACTCGACCTCTGGCGTCGTCGCCGGATCGCTGGAAGAGGTGGTCGAATTCTTCCGCGGCGACTTCTCAGCGCTGGTGACGATGAGCATGCACTACATCACCAACATCGAACCCGAGATCGACGGCAACACGGCGCGGGTGCGCGCAATGTTCTACAACCCCACCCTGATACAGGGCATGCCCGAGTTGTGTACGTTCGGCGGCTACTACAACCACGACATGGTCCGCACGCCGGACGGCTGGCGCAGCCGTCACCTTCGCGAAGA
This sequence comes from Mycolicibacterium agri, assembly GCF_002553505.1. GTDB lineage: Bacteria > Actinomycetota > Actinomycetes > Mycobacteriales > Mycobacteriaceae > Mycobacterium > Mycobacterium agri. The sequence goes on from NZ_PDCP01000061.1 coordinate 29,740, forward strand.
GATGACGTGGACGCTCAACTCCCCGAAGGGCGTTCAGGACTGAGCCGCCAATTGTCCGCAGGCAGCGGCGATTTCGCGGCCACGCGTGTCGCGCACCGTGCATGACACACCGCGCGCCCGGACCCGTTTGACGAATTCTCGTTCGGCGGCTTTGGGGCTGGCATCCCACTGGCTGCCCGGGGTGGGGTTGAGCGGAATGACGTTCACGTGCGCAAGCGGACCCAGCGCACCGTGCAGGCGCTTGCCGAGAAGATCGCCCCGCCACGGCTGATCGTTGATGTCGCGAATCAGCGCGTACTCGACCGACACCCGCCTGCCGGTCACGTTGGCGTAATAGCGGGCGGCATCAAGCGCTTCGGAGACCTTCCACCGGCTGTTCACCGGAACGAGCGTGTCGCGCAGCTCGTCGTCGGGGGCGTGCAGCGACAGCGCCAGCGTCACACCCAACCGTTCGTCGGCCAGCCTGCGGATCGCCGGAGCCAGCCCGACCGACGACACCGTCACGGAACGCGCCGAGATGCCGAAGCCGTTCGGCGGTGGCGCGATGATTCGACGAACCGCCGCCACCACGCGGTTGTAGTTGGCCAGCGGCTCGCCCATGCCCATGAAGACGATGTTCGACAGCCTGCCGCCACGCGCCGCCGGAGTGATGCCCTCCCGGTCGCGGTCGCGCAGCTCTACCGCGGCGGCGCGGACCTGCTCGAGGATCTCGGCCGTCGACAGATTCCGTTGCAGTCCACCCTGGCCCGTCGCGCAGAACGGACAGGCCATGCCGCAGCCCGCCTGCGACGAGATGCACACCGTGTTGCGCTGCGGATATCGCATCAGCACCGACTCGAACGTGGTGCCGTCGATTGCGCGCCACAGCATCTTGCGGGTCTCCCCAGCGTCGCATTCGATTTCGGCGACGGCGTCGAGCAGTTTAGGAAACAGAGCCTCGGCGACCTGCTCGCGCACGGCCGCGGGCAGGTCGGTCATTTTGTGCGGGTCGGCAATCAGCCTGCCGTAGTACTGGTTGGCCAGCTGCTTGCCGCGAAACGGCGGGAGGCCCAATACGGCGACGGCATCGGCGCGACCCGCCTCGTCGAGGTCGGCGAGATGCCGCGGCGGCATTGCGCGTCGCGGGGCTTCGAAGACCAAGGGCAGGGATGTGGGCATGGGCTGCTGTCAGTATCCCATTGCTGGTCGGCAGAAATTGAATGGCGACGTCAAGCGTTGATCCGACACCATGGGACCTGTGGCCATGCCGACCATGCCGTTTCGCACAGCTTTCGCGTTGACGTTTCTGTATGCGCTCGGCTATCCCATTGGTGCGCTTGCAGTTTCGGCGATGTCACCGATGGCGGTGCTGGTGTTCCGATTCGGCTTGGCCGGCGCGATTCTCGCCGCGTGGGCGATGCTCGCGAAAGTGAGATGGCCCACAGGTCGAGTGCTGATTCACGTGCTGATCAGCGGGTTGCTGGCGCAAGGCCTGCTGTTTACGTGTCTTTACTTCGGGCTGCTGCATGGCGCGCCGGCCGTGCTCGGCGCGGTGATCATCTCGATGAACCCTGTCTTGACCGCGGTGCTGGCGGCGGTGTTTCTTGGCGAGAGCCTGACCCCGATGCGGCTCGGCGCGTTGGCGCTCGGGGTGCTGGCCGTGCTGGCCGCATGCGCAGGCCGACTGATGATGGTCGGCGGCGTCGACGGCGTCGTCCTGCTGCTGGTGGTATCGCTGCTCAGCGTCGCCGCAGGGGGCATCTACCAGCAGAAATTCTGCCGCGACGTGGACTTCCGGGCTACCGCGGCGCTGCAGAACGCCGCCTGCGTGCTTCCCGTCGCGGTGTTGGCTGCCCTGATGCCGTTGACGGTGACGGATCCGTGGAAGGCCGCAGGCGCAGTCGCCGCGGTGGTGCTGCTCAACGCGACGCTGTGCATGACCATGTACGTCCGCGCTGTCAACGATTACGGTGCCGCGGCGGTGGCGATGCTGTTCGCCGTGATTCCCGCCGTCGCCGGCCTGCTGTCCTGGCTGATGCTCGGGCAGCGGCCAGACGTCGGCATCGCGGTCGGGTTGGCCGTCGGCGCCGTGGCCTGTTGGCTCAACGCCCGCTCGCGGCGGAGGGCGCCGCTGGTCAGCGCACCGGGTCCCAGCCCTTCCATCGCGGGATCCACCGCGGAACGTTCTGCCGGTACCTGACGTACTCGTCGCCGAACCGCCTTTGCAGGCTCGGCTCCTCCCAGACCTGAATCGTCGTGGTCAAGGCCAGGAACCAGACGACGGCCCACAGCAGCAGCCAGCCGGATCTTGCGATGGCCGCCTCGCCGAGCAGGATGGCCAGCACACCACTGATCATCGGGTTGCGGACATGGCGATACGGCCCCTGCACGACCAGGTTCACCGGCTGCCCCAGCGTTTTGCCGACGCCAAGCGTGCCCTTGCCGATCCGGTCGAACAGGTAGACCGTCCAGAACAGCATGGCGACTCCCCCTGCGACCAGCAGGACGCCTATCACCGCGAGTGTCAGCCCGAGCGGCGATGTCAGATCCGGTATGGGCACGTCGGCCAACCAGATGATGAGCCCCGGTATCACCAGCGTCATGGTCACCGGCCCGGCCAGGAATGAGAGCACGTGGCGCCAGAACAACCGGCGTTCGAGCGTCTTCGACATTGCAGACCCTCCCTTTCTTCAACTTGCGTTCAAGAATCAGCGTACGGCGGTTTGGCTTAAAACTCCAACGCTTGTTGAAGTATGCTTTGCGACGTGTCCGAGCCTCGCCGCGCCGGCCGCTGGCGCACCGGTCAGCAGAGCAAGCAGCGCATCATCGCCGCCGCGCGCGAGCGCTTCATGCGCGACGGCTACGACGGCGCGACCGTGCGCGGCATCGCCTCCGATGCCGGCGTGGACGTCGCGATGGTCTACTACTTCTTCGGCAACAAGGAGGGGCTGTTCTCGGCCTCGGTGTTGACGGGCCCTCACCATCCCCTGCACCAGTTGGCGGACCTGTTGGACGCCGGCAGCGAGGAGATCGGCGCCCGGCTTGTGCGGGGGTTCTTCGAGCGCTGGGACGCCGGCGGCACCTTCGAACCCTTGCTGACCCTGTGGCGGTCGGCGGCCATCCAGCCTGCCGCGCGGCAAGTGCTGCACGACGCGATGGCAGGCCCGCTGGCACAGCGGGTGGCCGACGCATTCGGGGTGTCGGACGCCGAATTGCGCGTCGAGCTCGTCGCCAGCCACCTGATGGGCCTGGCGTTCGCGCGCTACCAACTCAAGATCGAGCCCTTGGCGTCGACGTCCGTCGAGGACCTGGTGGCGTGGGTGGGTCCGACCGTGCAGCGGTATCTGACCGGCTCTCTCCCTGAACTGTCACCGATGTCTTGATGCAGATCGGTCACCGATGTCCTGAGACATCAGAGCAGCGGCCCGGTTTGTCGGTGTTCGAATGTATGTTCGAAGTATGGCAGGGATTGAAGCTGGTGAGGCGATGGCGGGTTTGCGCGCCGCCTACGAGGCTTTCGCTGCCGCCGAGATCGACTCGTTGACCCGCGCGGAGTTGGTGTCGCTGATCGATGATCTCGAGGCGCTGGTATGTCAGATGCCGACCCAGTCGCATCGGCTGCTGGCCCGGCTGCAGGCTCAGACCACGCCCAGGCAGATGGGCGCCAAATCGTGGAACGAGGTGTTGCGGATCCGCTGGCGGCTCTCGTCGGCCGAGGCGTCCCGGCGGCTGCAGGAGGCAGCCGAACTGGGCCCGCGCACCAGCCTGACCGGCGAACCCTTGGAACCGGTGCTGCCCGCAGTCGCGGCCGCCCAAGCAGCCGGGCTGATCACCGGCGAGCACGTCAAAACCCTGCGCGACGCGATCAAGGATCTGCCGGGCTGGGTGGATGCGGTCACCCGGTCACAGTTCGAGGTCGATCTGGTGCGGGTGGCGGTCGGGGCCGGGCCCAAGGAGTTACGCGAGACCGCCGCGCTGCGGTTGTTTCTGCTCGATCAAGACGGCCCGCTGCCCGATGACGCCGAGCGGGCCCGCAAACGCGGCGTATCGGCGGGCCGCCAGCAGCGCGACGCGATGACCCCGCTGACGGGGCAGCTGACCCCGGAGGCGTGGGCGGTGTGGGAGGTGATCTTCGCCAAATACGCCGCCCCGGGAATGTGCAATCCCGCTGACGAGGCGCCCTGCACTTCGGGCACGCCGACCCAGGCCCAGATCGACAACGACACCCGCAGCCTGGCCCAGCGCCAACACGACGCGCTGCTGGCAGTCGGGCGCATCGCGTTGATGAGCGGCGAACTCGGCCAGCTCAACGGGCTCCCGGTCGCCGTCATCATCCGCACCACCCTGCAAGACCTGGAAAGCCGCGCCGGCATCGGCATCACCGGCGGCGGCACCAAAATCCCGATCGCCGACCTGATCCGCATGGGCGCCCATGCCAACCACCACCTCGCGGTCTTCGACGGCGCCACCGGCCAAGCCTTAGCGCTGTATCGCAGCAAACGCATCGCCTCACCGGCACAACGCATCATGCTCATCGCCCGCGACGGCGGATGCACCAAACCCTGCTGCACCGTCGGCGCCTACGGCTGCCAAGCCCACCACGCCAACACCGACTGGCAACACGGCGGCAACACCAACGTCGACGACATGACCCTGGCCTGCGGCCCCGACAACCGCTTCGCCGACGACGCCGGCTGGACCACCACCATCAACGCCCGCGGCGAATGCGAATGGCACCCCCCACCAGACCTCGACCACGGCCAACCCCGAATCAACTACTACCACCGCCCCGAAGCACTCCTCCGCCCACCCGAAGAGGAACCATCGCCCACCCAGCCCGCGCCATCAGAGTCTGCAAGGGACGCGGCACCCACCCAGCACGACGCGCCCGCCGACGACGAGGCACCCACCGAACCCGAGGCACCCACCGCCGACGACGAGGCGCCCGAACGCTCGGCGGCCACCGAACCCGCGGCACCATCCGAATCCGACGCGTCAGCCGAACCCGAGGCCCCAGCCGAACGGGAAAAGCGCGCGCCCAAGCCACCCGGCGACGGCGACCCCACCCCCTCG
>NZ_PDCP01000062.1 GCF_002553505.1 Mycolicibacterium agri
CCCCCCCCCCCCCCCCCCCCTTTTTTTTTTTCAAGCACAACCCGGCATACGACATCATGCCTTGTCTGGTGGGCTCGGAGATGTGTATAAGAGCCCGGGGTGGGGGCGAAATGGGGGCCCCTTGGGACGCTAGGTGGAGCCGCGAGGGTCCCGTAAGTGTCGCCGGGCGGGCTTACAGTTGCGACGTGTTCGTCGTCGACGGTCGGGTGATCTACAGCGCCTCCGACCTTGCAGCCGCGGCCCGCTGCGAGTACGCGCTGCTGCGCTCGTTCGACGCCCAGCTCGGCTGGGGCCCGCCGGTCGCCGTGGAAGACGAATTGCTCACGCGCACAGCCAAACTCGGCGGTGAGCATGAGCAACGCCACCTCGACGAGCTGCGCGATCTTTCGCCGGACAACGTCGCTGTCATCGGCAGGCCCAACTACACCGTCGACGGGCTCACCGCCGCCGCCGAGGCCACGCTGCAGGCGGTTCGCCGCCGCGCCCCGGTCATCTACCAGGCCGCGATGTTCGACGGCCGCTTCGTCGGGTTCGCCGACTTCCTCCTCTTCGACGGCGAGCGCTACCGGCTGCGCGACACGAAGCTGGCCCGCTCGGTCAAGGTCGAGGCGCTTCTCCAGCTGGCGGCCTACGCCGAGACGCTGACCGCGACGGGAGTGCCCGTCAGCGACGAGGTCGAGCTCGTACTCGGCGACACCGCCACCGTCGGCTACCGCGTCGACGAACTCGTGCCCGTCTACCGGCCCCGCCGCGCGGCCCTGCAGAGCCTGCTCGACCGGCACCTGGCCGGCGGTACGGCGGTGCGGTGGGAGGACGAGGAGGTCCGCGCCTGCTTCCGCTGCCCGGAGTGCACGACGCAGGTGCGCGAACACGACGACCTGCTGCTCGTCGCGGGCATGCGGGCCAGTCAACGGGCCCGCTTCATCGACGCGGGCATCACCACGATGACCGAGCTCGCCCGGCATGAAGGCCCGGTCCCGGAACTGCCCGCACGGGCCACCGCCGCGTTGACCGCCCAGGCCCGCCTGCAGACCGCACCGCGGATCGACGGCAAGCCGCCGGTCGAGGTAATCGACAGCCAGCCGCTGAACCTGCTGCCCGACCCCGACAAGGGCGATCTGTTCTTCGACTTCGAAGGCGACCCACTGTGGACCGCCGACGGTCGGCAGTGGGGTCTGGAGTACCTGTGGGGCGTGCTCGAGGTCGGCGGGGCGTTTCGGCCGCTGTGGGCGCACGACCGGGAAAGCGAACGCCAAGCCCTCGTCGACTTCCTCGCGATGGTGCGCAGGCGCCGCAAGCGCTACCCGAACATGCACATCTACCACTACGCGCCCTATGAGAAGACGGCGCTGCTGCGGCTGGCCGGCCGCTACGGCGTCGGCGAGGACGAAGTCGACGACCTGCTGCGCAGCGGTGTGCTCGTCGACCTTTATCCCCTTGTGCGCAAATGCATTCGGGTTGGCGCCGAGAACTACAGCCTCAAGTCGCTGGAACCTCTGTACATGGGCGCCGAGCTGCGCACCGGCGACGTCACCACCGCCGCCGACTCGATCAACCAGTACGCCCGCTACTGCGACCTGCGCGCCGACGGACGCGACGAGGAAGCCGAGATCGCGCTCAAACAGATCGAGGAGTACAACCGCTACGACTGCCGGTCCACCCACCGGCTGCGCGACTGGCTGATCAAGATCGCCATCGAATCCGCCGTGCCTCCCCTCGGCCCGCAACAGGTGGGCGACGGGGTCGCGGCCGAGGACACCGACGACCTGGCCCGCACATTGCTGGCCTTCGCCGGCGATGGCGTCGATGGCCGCACCCCCGAGCAGACGGCGGTGGCACTGGTGGCGGCGGCGCGCGGCTATCACCGGCGCGAGGACAAGCCGTTCTGGTGGGCGCATTTCGACCGGTTGAACAATCCGGTCGACGAATGGGGCGACACCACCGACGTGTTTCTCGTCGAGAAGGCCGAAGTCGTCAAGGACTGGCACATTCCGTCACGTGCGCGGAAGAACCAGCGGTGGGTCAAGCTGACCGGCGCGCTGGAGGCCGGCGGCCTCGCCCGCGAGGTGTTCGCGCTGTACGACCCGCCGTCGCCGTCTGGTCTGTCCGACAATCCGGACCGGCGCGCCGCGGGCAACGCCGAGATCGTCGGCGTCGACGACGACAACGTCCCGACCGAGGTGACCATCTGCGAGCGCGAACCCGCTGACGGGCCGTTCACCCAGGTGCCGTTCGCGCTGACGCCGCGGTCGATCGTCGGCACGAAGAAACTGCGCGAGTCGATCGACACCTTCGCCGCGCACGTCTGCGACGGTCTGCCCGCGCTGCCCGACAACGCCGTCATGGACATCCTGTTGCGCCGCGCCCCGCGCACCCGCAGCGGCGCCCCGCTGCCGCACACCGGCAACACCGTGACCGATATCACCGCCGCGCTGCTCGACCTCGACAACTCCTACCTCGCCGTACACGGCCCGCCCGGCACCGGCAAGACGTACACGGCCGCCAGAATCATCGCGTCGCTGGTCAACAACCATCAATGGCGCGTCGGTGTGGTCGCGCAGTCGCACGCCGTCGTCGAGAACCTGTTCCGCGACCTGGTCAAGGCCGAGGTCGACCCGGCACGCATCGGCAAGAAGGACACCGCCGCCGACAACCCGTGGCAACGGGTCGACAAGGACAATTACGCCGCGTTCATCGCGACTACGCCCGGCTGCATAATCGGCGGCACCGCATGGGATTTCGCCAACGACGATCGCGTCGACGCGGCCAGCCTCGACCTGCTGGTCGTCGAGGAGGCCGGTCAGTTCTGCCTGGCCAACACCATCGCGGTGGCCCGCGCGGCCAACAACCTGATGCTGCTCGGCGATCCGCAGCAGCTGCCGCAGGTCAGCCAGGGCCACCATCCCGAACCGGTCGACGCGTCCGCGCTCGGCTGGCTGGTGAACGGCCACCGCACACTGCCCGAGCAGTTCGGCTACTTCCTCGACCGCTCGTATCGCATGCATCCCGCTGTGTGCGAAAGGGTTTCGCGACTGGCCTACGAGGGACGGCTGGGCTCGGAAGAAAGCCACACCGCCGCGCGACGCCTCGACGGTTTCCCGCCGGGAGTGCGCGTGCTGACCGTCGCCCACGACGGCAACTCGACCAGCAGCCCCGAGGAAGCCGCGCGAATCGTGGCCGAGATCCGGCGATTGCTCGGTACGGAGTGGACCGACGAGGACGGCCGCCGCCAACTGGGTCAGCACGACGTGTTGGTCGTGGCCCCCTACAACGCGCAGGTGTTGCTGCTGCGTGACGAACTCGACACGGCCGGGTTGGAAGGTGTCGACGTCGGAACCGTCGACAAGTTCCAGGGCCGCCAGGCGCCGGTCGTTTTCGTGTCGATGACGGCGTCATCAATTGACGATGTGCCGCGCGGAATCTCCTTCCTGCTCAACCGAAATCGGCTCAACGTCGCGGTGAGCCGGGCCAAGTACGCCAGCATCATCGTCCGCTCCGAAACGCTCACCGACTACCTGCCCTCCACACCGGACCGCCTGATCGAACTGGGGGCGTTCTTGTCGTTGTCGCGGTGTGATACACCGTTGGAGTGAGCAATACGCTGATCGACCGGCTGGCGGCAATCGTCGGCGCATCACAGGTCAGCGCAGACCCCGACGTGCTGGAAGGCCGTAGCCTCGACCACACTGGCCGTTACCGCGGACGGGCCAGCGCGCTGGTGCGACCGGGAACCACCGAGGAAGTCGCCGGGGTGCTGCGCGAATGCCGGGAGGCCGGCGTCCATGTGACGGTGCAGGGCGGGCGCACGTCTCTGGTCGCAGGCGCCGTGCCCGAGTACGACGATGTGCTGCTGTCCACGGAGCGGCTGACCGAAGTCGGCGCGGTCGACGCCGTCGATCGACGCGTCCGCGTGGGCGCCGGGGTGACGCTGGCTGCGGTGCAGCGGGCGGCGGCCAAGGCGGGCCTGGTCTTCGGCGTTGATCTGGCCGCGCGCGACTCCGCCACCGTCGGCGGCATGGCGTCGACGAACGCGGGCGGGCTGCGCACCGTGCGCTACGGCAACATGGGCGAACAGATCATCGGTCTCGAAGTGGTGCTGCCGGACGGCTCAATTGTGCACCGGCACAGCGAAGTTCGCCGCGACAACACCGGCTACGACCTGGCCGCGCTGTTCGTCGGCGCCGAAGGCACCCTCGGCGTGATCACCGCGCTGGATTTGCGGCTGCACCCCACCCCGCCGCACCGAGTAACGGCGGTCTGCGGGTTCGACGACCTCGACGACCTTGTCGCCGCGGGCCGCGAATTCCGCGATATGGCCGCCATCGCCGCACTGGAATTGATCGATTCCCGCGCCAGCGCCCTGACCGCCGCGCACCTCGGCGTCGCGGCGCCCGTCGCCGGCGCGTGGCAGCTGCTGATCGAACTCGCCGCCGACACCGACCCCACCGAGCAGCTCGCCGATGCGCTGGAGAACGTAGCGCTGAGCGACGAACCCGCCGTCGGTGTCGACGCCGTCGCACAGCAACGGCTGTGGCAGGTCCGCGAATCGCTGGCCGAGATACTCGGTCTGTACGGGCCACCGCTGAAATTCGACGTGTCCTTGCCGCTTTCGGCGATATCGAGCTTCGCCGACGAATCCCGCGAGCTCGTCGCCGCGCACGCGCCGGATGCGATTCCGGTGCTGTTCGGCCACATCGGCGAGGGCAATCTGCACCTGAACGTGTTGCGGTGTCAGCTGGAGGGTGCGCGCGAAGCCGAGCTCTACGGCGCGATGATGGCGCTGATCGCCCGCTGCGGCGGCAATGTCAGTTCCGAACACGGCGTCGGCACCAGAAAGCGGGACTATGTGGGAATGTCGCGCACAGAGGCCGACATCGCGGCGATGCGAACGGTCAAGGCCGCGTTCGATCCCGCCGGCTATCTCAACGGCGCCGTGCTGTTCGACTAGTCGCCTCGCGAGTGCCGCCCGTACCGCCACACGTCATCGTCGCCGCGCGAGTGCTTCCCGTTGCCGCCGAACCTGAACGGCGGCCGATCGTCGGTCCGCCCGTGCCGCGAGGGACGCTCGTCGTCGGACTCGTCCGGGCTCTCGCGGTGGGCATGCTTGCCGAAGTTCAGCGGATAGTCCGGGCTGAGAACATCCGGCGTTCGCGGCGAGCTCGGCGGCTTGGCCTCCGGTTCCTCGCGCGGCACAAAACGGCTCAGCGGCTGAAACCGCTGCTGCTTGTCGACGTGAAAGCCATTGTGCGCGAACCCGATCGGCTCTACCGAGGGTTTGGGCAGCGGCACGTCGGACAGAAAGTCGAACAGGCTGCCTCTGCCGCGTGCCTCGGGCCGCGGGACTGACGGCGCCGACGGCTCCGGCCCGACGTCCGGCTCCCAGTCCACAGGCGACTCCGGCTCGCCAACAGGCGACTCCGGCTCCCAGTCCACAGGCGACTCCGGCTCGCCGGCGGGCTGCGGGTCGACGTCCGGCTCGGGGTCGACGGGGGGTCGCTCATCGGCGAGCAGGCTGCGCCACGCCGTGACGGGCTCGTCGTGCCACGTGTCGACGGGAGGCTTGGGCAGGTGCTCGTGACGCGCGGCCATCGGCTCGGTGTCCTCCTCGTCGACCTCCGCGGCCACCGGACCGACGAACTGCGCGACCGGCTCGACATCGCCGTGCTCGAGGATGAGCTCGACGTACTCGTCGTCATCGTCGTACTCGTCATCGTCGTACTCGTCATCGTCGTACTCGTCGTCGCCCCAGTAGTCGTCCTCGCCGGGCACATCGCCGCTGAGCACCCGCTGCGAGGTGAACCCGCGCAGAAACAGCGCGGCGATGATGCCGAACAACGCGATGAACGCGGGCAGCAGCAGCGACTGCGACATCGCGGCGGCGAACGGCGCATGCAGGAAGTCCGGTAGTTCTGTCACCGAACCTTCACCGACCGGTTCGTCGGCGCCGAACGGCATCTCGGCGCTCAGCCGCGTCGTCATGAACGCGGCCATGGCCGCACTGCCCAGCACCGAGCCGACCTGTCGGGTGGCGTTGTACACGCCGGAGCCGGCGCCGGCCACCTGCGGCGCCAGGTTGCGTGTCGCGGTGGCCGCGAGCGGCGACCAGATGAACGCCATGCCGACGCCGATCGCGGTCAGCGGCACCACGATCCGCCAGATCGCCGTCGTCGGCGTCATCTCCACCGACAGCCAGGTCATCGCGACCGCCAGCACCGAGAAGCCGAACCCGACGATCGGCCGCGGGTGGTAGCGGTCGACGAGCCGGCCGACCCACGGCGCCAGCGTGCCGTTCGCGATCGCCATCGGGCCGGTCAGCAGCGCCGCACGCGTCGGCGAAAGACCGCACACCGCTTGCGCATAGAACATGACCGGCAGAATCTGCGCGGTCACGACGAAGCCGATGGTCGCGACGCCGAGCGCGGACAGGCTGAAGTCGCGGTCGCGGAAGATGCCGAGCGGGATGAGCGGTTCGTTGCGGTTGGCCTGCTGCCAGAACACGAAGGCGGCCATGAAGCCGATCCCGAGCGCCACCATGCCCCACACCCACGGCGCCCACTGGTGTGACTGCCCTTCCTGCAGCGCGAAGACGATCAGGAACATGCCGATGCCGGACAGCAGCACGCCGAGCAGGTCGAAGCCGCGCTTCTGCGTCGGCAGCGTGGGCACCAGCCACATGGCCAGGCCGAATCCGATGACGCCGATCGGCACGTTGACGATGAAGATCCACTGCCAGCCGAGGCCGTCGACGAGCACGCCGCCGGCCAGCGGCCCGACCAGCGTGGCGACGCCGGCGGTGGTGCCCCAGACGCTCATCGCGACGCCCCGCCGCTCCGCGGGGAAAATACGGGTGATCGTCGACAGGGTCTGCGGGGTCAGCACCGCCGCGCCGACACCCTGCACCACGCGGGCGACGATCAACATGCCGATCGTCTGCGACAGCCCGCACCACAGCGATGCGGCGGTGAACACCGCGAGCCCGATCAGATAGAGGTTCTTCGGCCCGTACCGGTCACCGAGGCGGCCTGCGACCAGCAGGGGCACCGCGAAGCCGAGCAGGTAGGCGCTGGTCACCCAGATCACCGCGTCGTAACCGGCGCCGAGGCTCTCCATGATCGACGGATTGGCGACGGCCACGATGGTCGCGTCGACGAGGATCATGAAGAAGCCGACCATCATGGCCCACAGCGCATGCCACGGATTGGCGGCAGTGGCGGCCCCTCCCGCGGGCCGGCCTCGCAGCGCCGTGGTCATATCCCCACCTCGTCTTCGGCTCCTGTCGATGGTGTCGAGTTCTGTGGCCCGACGCCAGCCCAATGGACTGTTCTCAAGGACTCTACGAAGCTTCGCAGCCAGATGACCTGCACATCGGCGCCGAGTGGCAACTCGTTTCAGCGCGCGCGCAGCACGTCAAGCGCTTTGGTCCGACGGTACGGACCGATCATGACCGGGACAACTGTCCCGGAAACAACTGTGCCGCAGACTACGCCGGCTCGGCGAGCGCCCCCTCGGGCACCGTCTCGTCGGTGTCGGTGGAGGTGCCGACCGCCAGAAGGGCCAGCAGAGCAACCAGCGCACTGACCGCCATCACCGCGGCCAGCGCTAACTCGTCGTTGCCCAGCACGCCGACCAACGGGGCGACCGCGGCGCCGAGACCGAACTGGGCAGCGCCCAGCAGCGCCGCCGCGGTACCTCCCGCGTCGGGATGGCGTGACAAGGCGATGGCCGGCGCGTTGGGAATGACCAGGCCCATCGCGGCCAGAATCGCCCACACCGGCACCACGAAGCCCGCCAGTCCCCCGACCTCCGCGACCGCCAGCGCGACGAACACGCCGCCGGCCAGCAACGCCGCGGCCAACGCCCACAACGTGATCGACTGCGGGGTGAACCGCTTCAGCAGCACGACGTTGAACTGCGTCGCGCCGATCAACGCGACCGCTCCAGCGCCGAACACCAGCGCGAACGCCTGCTGGTCGAGCCCGTAGATGCCCTGCAGCACGAACGACGCCCCGGCGATGTAGGCGAACAGCCCCGACATGCCGAGCGCGGCGACCAGCACGAGGATCACGAACCGCGAGTCGCGCAGCAGTTCGACGTAGGTCGTGGCGATGCCGCGGACCTGCAACGGTCGGCGGTGTGTGGGCGCCAGCGTCTCGGGCAGGGCGAACGCCGCTACCAGCAGCAGCAGTCCGGCCAGCACCACCAGGGCGGTGAAAACCCAGTGCCACGACCCACGCAGCAGCACGGCGGCGCCCAGCGACGGCGCCACCACAGGCGCGACACCCAGCACGAGCATCAGCCGCGACAGCACAGTGGCCGCGGCCGAGCCGGCGAACAGATCGCTCACCACCGCGATGGCGACGACCATCGAAGCGGCCGCGCCGATGCCCTGCAACACCCGGGCCGACCCCAACACGGCGACGTTGGACGCCAGCATGCAGACCACCGATGCCGCCATGTGCACGACGATGCCCGCCATCAACGGCCGCCTACGGCCCAGCGAGTCGGACAGCGGCCCGACGATCAGCTGGCCCAGCGCCAGCCCGAGCAGCGTTCCCGTCAGCGTCAGCTGCACGATCGACGAGGACACCGACAAGTCGTCGGCGATCTTCGGCAGCGCGGGCAGGTACATGTCGATGGTCAATGGGCCGAGCGCCACCAGGACACCGAGCACGACGATCATCCGAACGCGCCCTGGTGCCTTTGAATTCATAACCGGCGATATTGCCACGCAAGTTGTTAGCACGCTGAATCAATAATTTCTTCCCGGCCGCACCCGTGAGCGAAGTCATAGCGGGCACTCTCGGTCTCGGTTGCGCGTTGAACAACCGTTAGCCTGAAGGCGACAGTGACGCCCATCGAGGAGGCCGCAATGCGTGCTCGGTCCAAAGCCAAGAGCCAGCTGCCGGCTACCCAAACGGGCGACGACCATCCCGGCGCCGCCGCGCGTGTTCTCACCGAGATCATCGAACGCGGCGCTCGGGTACAGGGCCCCGCGGTGCGCGCCTATATCGAGCGGCTCCGCGACGGCAACCCGGATGCCACCCCCGCCGAGATCGTCACCAAGCTGGAGAAGCAGTACCTGGCCGCGGTGATGGCCAGCGGCGCGGCGGTCGGCTCCGCGGCCGCCATCCCCGGCATCGGCACGCTGGCGGCGCTGTCCGCGGTCGCCGGCGAGACGGTGGTGTTCCTCGAGGCGACGGCGTTGTTCGTGCTCGCCGTCGCCGAGGTGCACGGCGTCCCGGCCGAGCATCGGGAGCGCAGGCGCGCGCTCGTGCTGGCCGTGCTGGTCGGCGAGGACAGCAAGGGTGCCATCGCCGATCTGCTCGGCCCAGGCCGGACCAAGGGGGCATGGCTCAGCGACGGAGCGGCAACGTTGCCGCTGCCCGCGGTGTCGCAGCTGAACTCGCGGCTGCTGCGCTACTTCGTCAAACGCTACGCACTCAAGCGGGGTGCGATCGCGTTCGGCAAGCTGCTGCCGGTCGGCATCGGCGCGGTGGTCGGCGGTGTCGGCAACCGGTTGATGGGCAAGCGCATCATCGAGAACGCCCGCGCGGCGTTCGGGCCGGCTCCGGCGCGGTGGCCGGCAAAACTGCATGTGCTGCCGTCGTCACAGGGCTGAAACGGCCCCGCGGCGATTAGCGCTCATGTGACGTCTGCGCATCGGTGAAGCGCTAGCCTTTAGGCGGCATCGATGCGGGGTAACCGCGGGCTGGAAGGGAAAAGAAGACAGACGGGCAGGGGTCCGCGCGGGCACTTGCCGAAAAAGAAGGAATCGAGGCGAGTAGCTGCCGTGAGCAGTTCAACTTCACCATTCGGACAGAACGAGTGGTTGGTCGAGGAGATGTATCGCAAGTTCCGCGAGGATCCCTCCTCGGTCGATCCGAGTTGGCATGAATTCCTAGTCGATTACTCGCCCGAGTCAACGTCAGTCGCATCCAGCGACACCAGCGACGGTCGGCGATCGGCACCCACGTCGCCGCCGGAACCGGCGCCTGCTCCCGCGCCGAAGCCCGCTCAAGCCAACGGCACGGCCCCTTCAGCGACCGAGAGCGCGCCTGCGAAACCCAAGCCCTCCGAGCCGAAGGCGACTGCCAAGGCGTCGACTGCCAAGGCCGAGAGCGCGCCGACGACACCCAAGCCTTCAGAGGCCAAGCCGGCCGAGGCCAAGCCGGCCGCGAAAGCACCTGCCACCGGCGGTGAGACGCAGCCGTTGCGGGGCGCGGCGGCGGCCGTCGTGAAGAACATGTCGGCCTCGCTCGAGGTGCCGACGGCAACCAGCGTGCGGGCCATCCCGGCCAAGTTGATGATCGACAACCGCACCGTCATCAACAACCACCTCAAGCGCGCCCGCGGCGGCAAGATCTCGTTCACCCACCTGATCGGGTACGCGGTCGTGCAGGCGGTCAAGAAGTTCCCGAACATGAACCGCCACTTCGCCGAGATCAACGGCAAACCGAACGCGGTGATGCCCGAGCACGTCAACCTCGGCCTGGCGATCGACCTTCCGGGCAAGGACGGCAACCGTCAACTCGTGGTGGCCGGCATCAAGGCCACCGAGACGATGCGGTTCGGTCAATTCATCGCCGCCTACGAGGACATCGTGCGACGTGCCCGCGACGGCAAGCTGACCGCCGAGGACTTCTCCGGCGTGACGATCTCACTGACCAACCCCGGCACGATCGGCACCGTGCATTCGGTGCCGCGGCTGATGCGCGGTCAGGGCGCGATCATCGGCGTCGGCGCCATGGAGTACCCGGCGGAGTTCCAGGGCGCGAGCGAAGAACGCATCGCCGAACTGGGCATCGGCAAACTGGTCACGCTGACGTCTACTTATGACCACCGCATCATCCAGGGCGCGGAGTCCGGTGACTTCCTGCGCACCGTGCACGAGTTGCTGCTCTCTGACGAGTTCTTCGACGAGATCTTCCATGAGCTGGGGATCCCATACGAGCCGGTGCGGTGGCGCACCGACAACCCCGACTCGATCGAGGACAAGAACGCACGCGTCATCGAGTTGATCGCGGCCTACCGCAACCGCGGACATCTGATGGCCGACATCGACCCGCTGCGCCTGGACAAGAGCCGCTTCCGCAGCCACCCCGACCTCGACGTCAACACCCACGGGTTGACGCTGTGGGACTTGGACCGCGAGTTCAAGGTCAACGGCTTCGCCGGGGCGGACCGCAAGAAGCTGCGTGATGTCCTCGGGCTGCTGCGTGATTCCTACTGCAGGCACGTCGGCGTCGAGTACACCCACATCCTCGAGCCCGAGCAGCAGAAGTGGATCGAGGAGCGCGTCGAGGTCAAGCACGAGAAGCCGACCGTCGCGCAGCAGAAGTACATCCTGTCCAAGCTCAACGCCGCCGAGGCGTTCGAAACCTTTCTGCAGACGAAATACGTTGGGCAGAAGCGCTTCTCGCTGGAGGGCGCGGAGACCGTCATTCCGATGATGGACGCCGTCATCGACCAGGCCGCCGAGCACGGTCTCGACGAGGTCGTCATCGGCATGCCGCACCGCGGCAGACTCAACGTGTTGGCCAATATCGTCGGCAAGCCGTACTCGCAGATCTTCTCTGAGTTCGAGGGCAACCTGAACCCCTCGCAGGCGCACGGATCCGGCGACGTCAAGTACCACCTGGGCGCCAACGGCACCTACATTCAGATGTTCGGCGACAACGACATTGCGGTGTCGCTGGTGGCCAACCCGTCACACCTGGAGGCCGTCGACCCGGTGCTGGAAGGCATCGTGCGGGCCAAGCAGGACGTGCTCGACAAGGGCGACGGTGACGACGCCTTCACCGTGGTGCCGCTGATGCTGCACGGCGACGCCGCGTTCGCCGGTCAGGGCGTGGTGGCTGAGACGCTGAACCTCGCGCTGCTGCGCGGATACCGCACCGGCGGCACGATCCACATCATCGTCAACAACCAGATCGGTTTCACCACTTCGCCTTCCGACGCCAAGTCCTCGGAGTATTGCACCGACGTCGCGAAGATGATCGGGGCGCCGATCTTCCACGTCAACGGCGACGATCCTGAGGCCGCGGTGTGGGTTGCCCGGCTGGCGATGGACTTCCGGCAGAAGTTCAAGAAGGACGTCGTCATCGACATGCTGTGCTACCGCCGTCGCGGACACAACGAGGGCGACGACCCGTCGATGACGCAGCCCGCCATGTATGACGCCATCGACACCAAGCGCGGTGTGCGCAAGACCTACACCGAAGCGCTGATCGGTCGCGGCGACATCTCGATGAAGGAAGCCGAAGACGCCCTGCGCGACTACCAGGGGCAGTTGGAACAGGTCTTCAACGAAGTCCGCGAACTCGAGAAACATCCCATCGAGCCCAGCGAATCGGTGGAGGCCGACCAGATGCTGCCCGCGGGCATGAACACCGCCGTGGACAAGTCGCTGTTGGCACGCATCGGCGACGCGCATCTTGCGGTGCCCGAGGGATTCACGGTGCACTCCAGGGTCAAACCGGTGCTGGAGAAGCGCCGCGAGATGGCCTACGAGGGCAAGATCGACTGGGCGTTCGCCGAATTGCTCGCGCTGGGATCGCTTATCGCAGAAGGCAAGCTGGTGCGGCTGTCCGGCCAGGACTCCCGGCGTGGCACGTTCACGCAGCGGCACGCCGTGATCATCGACCGCAAGACCGGCGCCGAGTTCACGCCTCTGCAGTTGCTGGCCACCAACACCGACGGGCAGCCGACCGGTGGCAAGTTCATGGTGTACGACTCGGCGCTGTCCGAATTCGCCGCCGTGGGCTTCGAATACGGCTACTCGGTGGGCAACCCCGACGCACTTGTGTTGTGGGAGGCGCAGTTCGGCGACTTCGTCAACGGCGCGCAGTCGATCATCGACGAGTTCATCTCCTCCGGCGAGGCCAAGTGGGGCCAGCTGTCCGACGTGGTGCTGCTGCTACCGCACGGCCACGAGGGTCAGGGCCCCGACCACACCTCGGGCCGTATCGAGCGGTTCCTGCAGCTGTGGGCCGAAGGTTCGATGACGATCGCGATGCCGTCGACCCCGGCGAACTACTTCCACCTGCTGCGCAGGCACGCGCTGGACGGCATCCACCGCCCGCTGATCGTGTTCACACCAAAGTCCATGCTGCGCAACAAGGCTGCAGTCAGCGACATCCGCGACTTCACCGAGCAGAAGTTCCGCTCGGTGCTCGAGGAGCCGACGTACACCGACGGTGACGGCGACCGCGACAAGGTGAAGCGGCTGTTGATGACCAGCGGCAAGCTCTACTACGAGCTGGTGGCGCGCAAGGCCAAGGACAAGCGCGACGACGTGGCGATCGTGCGCATCGAGCAGCTGGCGCCGCTGCCCAAGCGGCGGCTGAGCGAGACGCTGGACCGCTACCCCAACGTCGAGCAGTACTTCTGGGTGCAGGAGGAGCCGGCCAACCAGGGTGCCTGGCCGACCTTCGGCCTGACGCTGCCGGAGATGCTGCCCGAGAAGCTGACGGGGCTCAAGCGCATCTCGCGGCGGGCCATGTCGGCGCCGTCGTCGGGCTCGTCGAAGGTGCACGCGGTGGAGCAGCAGGAGATCATCGACGAGGCGTTCGCCTGACTTCCTTGCCGCGAGCGTGCGTGTCTGCGGCCGACACGCCGGGAGATTCCAGGAGAATACGCACGTTCGCGTACCCGAAGTGATCTGCGCAAGCCGAGCGAGTTCGAGCGCTTCGCGGCGGGGTTGGCGATCTGGGCCGTCGACACCGATCGCATGGCAGATAATCCAACCCATGACCTTGCGCCTTCCGGCGTTCACGCCGGCGCAGGAGAGCTTGTTTCTGACGCTGGGCGGAAGGGCGCTCGACAGCCGCCTGCCGCGTCCCTTCCTCGGCGACACCACTGCCGACGAGCTCCTTACGACAATCGGGTACGACCTCACGAAGTTCCCCACGATCAGCTCCACCAGGGTCGACCCGAGGGCCAAGGTCTTCGAAATTGCCGTGCGGGCCAAGAGGCTTGATGAGGTGGTTCGCCGGTTCGTCCTGCGGCACCCGGATGCCGTCGTGCTGGACTTGGGCGCCGGGTTGGACAGCAGGGTGTTCCGCGTCCGACCACCGCGCACTGTCCGCTGGTACGACGTTGACTTCCCAGAGGTGATCGCCCTCCGGTCACAGGTGCTGCCGAACCCAGCCAACGTTCACAGCATCGGCGCGGATGTGGTCGAGCCGAACTGGATCGACCAGGTGCCCAACGATCGTCCGGCTGTGATCGTGGCCGACGGCCTGGGAGCGTTTCTCACCAGGCACGACTTCGCGGACCTCCTGAACCGGCTGATCAGTCACTTCCCCAGCGGCGAACTGGTGTTCAACAGCTATACGACGTATGCCATCTGGCTGCTCAAGCACTCGCATGCAATGACCGCCATCGCAAGCGATGTGGTAAATCCCGGTTTCAACGACCCCCATGACCCCGAAAGATGGGTCGACGGCCTCGAACTCGTCGACGAGATGTTCCTGGCGCGGGCACCCGAGGTGGCCGGCCTGCCGCGGGCTTGGCGCTTGGCGTCGCGGCTCGCGGGCCGCACTTCGGCCACTTCGAGGATGATCGGCACAGTGGTGCTGCGCTATCGCTTCTAATTCCTTGCGCGGAGTCTGATCAGACTAATGTGTAGTCGCTCAACGGAAATCGCAATTGCTCCTTGACGGCGTTGCTCACCGATGTGGGCCGGAACAGCGGCGCTTCTCCCGCCGCGTTGAACCAGTACGACCGGGAGTTTACACAATTGCCGAGGTAGAACACCGAATCGTCAAGCAACTCTGTCATTTGATCGAGGAAACGAGCGTTGGCTTCCTCGGTGACCTCGAACGTGCGAGCACCGCGGTTCTGTACTTCGCCAAGCAGCCGAGCGATGTGGCGCATTTGATATTCCACGGTGTTGAACCACGACAATCCTACCCACGCGTAGGGGCTGGCCAAGGTGAGGAAGTTCGGAAAATAGGGCACCGAAACACCTTCGTAGGCTTGGAACCGGTTCTCCCGCCACCATTTTCCCAAATCCCTTCCGTCACGACCGATCACCTCGAGCGCCGGCAAGTTGACGTCCCACACGTCGAAGCCGGTGGCGAGCACCAGTGTGTCGATGAACCGTTTGCTTCCGTCACGAGCAACGACTCCATCGGGCTCGATCCTTTCGATGCCGCAATTCACAAGGCGTACATGCGGCTTGGCGAACGTACGGTAATAGGTGTTGGACATGGTCGGACGTTTGCAGCCGAAGTCGTAATCGGGAGTCAGCTTGCGGCGCAATTCCTTGTCGCGGATCGACAGGAAGCGATGCACCGCGCATAAGGTTGACGCGCCGATGTTGAGGCCTTTGAAATGGCGGTATTTCCACATCGCCAGCACCATGACGGCGTCCACGGTCGTGTCCGTGAACCACCGCACGAGTCGCTGAGTGAACGGCATTCGGGCGAAAAGCCGTTGCACTGCAGAAGGAAACGCGAAGTCGATTTTCGGCAGCACCCAAATCGGTGTGCGTTGATACACGGTCAGCTCGGAAACGCACTTGGCGAGTTCAGGGATGACCTGTACGCCGGTGGAGCCGGTTCCGATTACTCCGACGGCGCGCCCTTCGAGGACGTAGCTGTCGTCCCATGCCGCAGTGTGGATGACACGTCCGGCGAACGTCTCGATGCCGGGGATGTCCGGTCTGCGTGGTTGAGATAAGAAGCCGGTGGCTGCGATGAGGAACTGGGCGCTCAGCGTCTCACCACCGGAGAGCGCAACACGCCAAAGCTGCGTCTCGTCATCCCACCGGGCGCCTTCCACGTTGCTGTTGAAGCGGATTACGCGGCGCACGTCGTATTTGTCGACCACATGCTCGGCGTATTTCTTCAACTCTGGACCTGGCGCATACAACCGGGACCAATACGGATTGGGCTCGAACCAATAGGAATACGTCGTCGAGGGACAATCAACGGTAAGTCCCGGATACCGGTTGACGTGCCAGGTTCCCCCCAGCTCATCCTCGCGCTCGAGAATCACAATATTGTCGTAGCCCAGACGGTGCAGCTGGATCGCCGCACCGATTCCGCCGAACCCTGCCCCGACAATGACAACGTCGAAATAGTTCGCGCTCATCAACTGCTACCCACCTGGCTTCCCCGCCCGTCGACCCGGGCAGATCAGAGGATCCGTCGCTGGCCTAAGGCGATGACGTAGCACCACGATAGACCCGCGGGGTCGGCTTGACGTCAGGTTGGAGAACTCTCCAGCGGGTATCGCGACGGGGTAGTCCCCGACACGATTAGCCGTTCTAACTCAGCGGAATTGGCTAGCTGTCGGTCTGTGAGTAAGCGGTGGTCCGCGCAGTTCTGTTGTACTTATAGCCCCTGAGTGCCGAGCCAAGAATGAATTCGTTCGGCGACAGCAGGCCAGCCGCTCTCGAGCATCATGTCGTGGCCCATGTTGGGGAAGATCTCTGCTTGCGTGCGATACGCATGTGCTGTTGCGTGGACTTCTCTTGCGGTCACCGAGCCGTCATTGCCGGCCCCGAGGACCAGCAGCGTCGTAGTCACACGGCGAGGGCGCGGCAGGTTGAGCAGGCCGTCGACTGCGGCTCGCGTGCTTTCTTCTTGAAGCCGCGTGGCGTATTTCGAGACGTGCGAGTCCGGCGTGTGCGCGCAGAAGAATCGCTCTCGGGCAAGTCGGGGTGTGCTGACGTAGGCCAAGGACCTGCCGGTCATCGCTACTCGCGCGAAATCCCACGGGTGTCGTTTCATCCAGCGCAGGCCGGACCCGAGGTATCCGCGCGGGGGTGTCGACGCCATCAATACCGCCGCGGGAGCGTCATTTGACTCCAGGTACTTCTGCACGACGAATCCGCCCATGGAGTGGCCGATCACCACTGGCCTTCGCGGGAGATTGTCGGCCACTGACGCGACATCCTCGACATAGTCGGCGACCGAACAGATGCGCAGCGGTTTGGAAGTCGAGCTGCCGCCGTGGCCGCGGAGGCTGACGGCGAGGGCGCGATAACCCTCGTCCGCAAAGAAGCTCAGAAAGTGTTCGTCCCAACACCATGCCGCATGCCACGCCCCGTGGACGAAGAGCAGCGGTGCAGGATGACGTTCGCTGAGGGCTCCCTTGTCGATCACCTCGAGCATGTCACCAAGCGTAAGTGCCACTGACCCCGTTGGGGTGAGGTTCCGACCGGCCGCGGCCAGGAGGCTGAGCTTGACGCGCTGTGCCGTTCGCGAGCACTTCGCTTGTTCATCCGCCTTTGCGAACGCCTTGTGGGAGATTCGGTATGGCTTGATACGTGTGTAGTGGCCGCCGAAGCGGACCATGCGCGATGGACAGGAAGTCAAATCGTGGAGCGTTTTCGTTTCGGCATCCTCGATGGAATCGTGAACTCGCGGATGTCGCCCAGCCTGCTGCCACGGGTGGGTTCGCTGACCGCCGCAGCGGGGGGCGCCGACTCGTACTGGGTCGGTGACCACCTGAACTCGTTTCTGCCGCGCTCTGTCGCAACGCCTGAGTATTTCGGCGTCGCTGCGAGACTAGTGCCCAGGATCGACGCCGTCCTCGAGCCGAGGACGATGCTCGGACACCTGGCCGCTCGCAATCGTCTCCGCCGTCTGCGACTCGGTGTATGCGTGACCGATGCGGGACGGCGCAATCCAGCGGTCACGGCGCAGGCCGCCGCAACTTTGCATCTACTGACCCGAGGCCGTGCCATGCTCGGCATCGGTGTCGGGGAACGCGAGGGCAACGAACCCTACGGTGTCGAGTGGACGAAACCGGTTGCGCGAGTCGAGGAAGCGATCGCCACGATTCGAGCGCTGTGGAATTCGGCCGGCGAAGCGGTGTCTCGCGCCTCGCCGTACTTCCCCTTGAAGAATGCGGTGTTCGATCTTCCGCCATACCGCGGTAGATGGCCGGAGATCTGGGTTGCGGCCCACGGGCCCCGGATGTTGCGGGTGACAGGACGGGAAGCCGATGCCTGGATCCCTTTCATTCTCAGTCGACCCTCCGACTATCGTGATGCGCTCGAAGTTGTCCGGGCTGCGGCTTCGGACGCCGGTCGTGACCCGATGTCGATCATCCCTGCCGTCGTGCGAACGGTAGTCACCGGCCGCAGTCGCGATGACGTGGATGAGGCGTTGGATACTGTGATCATGAAATGCTCCGCGCTTGCTGCACCCGCGAAAGCCTGGTCACGGCACGGTGTTCAGCATCCGCTGGGGGCCGATTTCTCTGGCGTACAGGATCTCGTTCCGCAATTGATCGACAAGGAAACAGCTTTGTCGTACGCGGCAATGGTTCCCGCGTCACTGATGAAAGAGATCACCTTCAACGGGACACCCACTGAAATCATCGACCAGGTGGCGGAGTGGCGGGACCACGGGCTGCAGTATTTGGTGCTCATCAACGGCAGCATGCTGAACCCCAAGGCGCGGAAGGGGTTTGCAGCGAGCGTGCCGTACATGGACGTGCTTCGGCGACTCAAGAAGCTGTGAGCGACCGCGGCACAGTCGATGGCGTCGGCGCGCCCTCATGCGGCGGCGACGTGCATCAGCATTCGACGCCGAGGGTGTTGCAGCCGATTTCTACTCGTCCGAGTCGTCTCGCGACGCGCCGCCGAGCGCTTTCTTCACTGCCTTGTGAACCTCCTTGGCCACCGATCGTATTGTGGCACCGGGGCGGTGCGTGCCGCCACCGGCAGCACCGGCGGCGTTCGAGCCGGGGGCACCGGAAACGCCTCCGATCGGTGGTGTGAACTTTCGCGAGTGACGCACAATGTTTGTCCCGGGCGTCGCCTCGTCCGTCGATGTCGTCGCGCCCACCGGGTCGGGCGAGACGTTGCCGAGCGGGGCCGAATTGACCACTGCCCCAGATTGTCCCGTGTCCGGCGATGGATCGGACGCGTTGCTCGGCGGCACCTGGAGTGGCGAGTCCGGTGCGGCGTGCCGGCCGCGCGTCTCGTCCAACCGGGGTGCCACGTCCAGCGTGACCAACCGTCCATTCGCCCCGGTGAAGGTGTCTACCACAGACGAAATCGCGTTGGCGAAGCGTCCCGCTGGCGGCGCTGGCGCAGTGGCACCCTCTTCCGTCAGCCCTGAATCGAACTCGTTGCCCAGAACACCGCCGAGACGCGAGGTGGCGCTCAGGTCTTGCGGGTTGGTGGACTCGGCCTGTAGCAGGTTGTTCCCCAGCGCCAGGACCGACGCGGGATCCAGACCGGTGAGAATTCTCGCGATGTCCGAACCTGGCAGGGATCCGGCGGCGAAAGTCCGCAGCAGGGTGTTCGACAACGACGCCTCGAGGTATGTGCTGGGCCGGAGGTATCCGGACAGGCCGCGCACCAGATAGTCAAGCCCCGCCGGCAGGCCGGTAATCAGCGACTCCGGACCGGCGTTGGGCCCGGACTCGGATTCACCGCCAAATCCTTCCCAAGGCGGAATGAGGAACTGATTCGGTATACCTGTGAAATTCTGCACCGCTCCGGCCATTCCGGCTGGGATGCTATAGAGCGTCGGGGCACCCCAGTACAAGAAGCTTCCTCTGGCAACAGGATTGAAGTTGGTCGCAATATCGATCTGAAGCTTCACGAAGTCCGAAAGGACTTCTGCAGGGTCGGGCAACAGGATCGGGTTGTCGCTCGGATCCTGCATGAAATAGTCAGCAATCGCTTGCAACGGCACCAGTGGTTCCAGCTTCGCCGGCTCTCCGGCCCAGATCGGTTGCACATCCGGGAACGCATTCACGGTCTCGGGAAATGTTGTGCCGGACAGGAGCTCAGAAAGCGGCGTGACGAACACAAGCCAGCGTCCCACGTACCCCAGCACATCAGAACATTGGAACTCGCAATTGACGTCGGCTCCGGCGATGAACTCGGCCTGCGCGAAGGTCTGTAGTTGTTGGGCGATGGATAAGGAAAATTCGTACGGCGCAATGAAATGGCCAATCGCCGCCAACTGCGGCCAGTTGCCATCGTCCCATCCCCAGGTGTTGCCGCTGTGGGACTCCATGTACCAACTGCCCGTCCCGCCGCGAGTGTATAGGTCGTCAGCCGTACCCGGGATCCCGTCGGCGCCTGGGTCTAACCCATTGCCCACCGTGGCCGCAGGGGGAATCCATCCCGGTACGCCACCTGTCTGGCCGGGCGGCCCGAGGGCGTACGCATACTCCTTCAAGGCCAACGACTCGTAGTACGGAACGTTGATAAGGGTGATGAGCAGGTTGGCCGGGATATTCGCGACTGACGACGCGAGCAGCTGCGTCGCCTGGTGCTCGACCGTTGGACCGGCTACCGGCGTCACCGGTGCGGCGGCTATCACGCTGGCTCCCGCCAGCGCGATGCCTGCTGTGACGTACGGACGTAGGACTGCGCGCATGATCCTCCCACCGGCAGACGATCGATTCTTCGACGACTCTCGAGCCGACCCCGGTGCGGACTTTACTCCCGCGAGTGGGCCAAATGGCTAAATCAGAGAAGAAATTTACGGCCGCGATGACACAGGAAGATGCAAATTAGATTTATTCGCATCGTCGCATGTCACTGAGATAGAAACTATCAAACAGCAAACCAACCATCGATAGGAAACACGGAACGCGCTGCGTTATCGTGCAAATCTGGCTAAATTCAAGCCCGTGCTACGACTCGTCGCCCAGAGGACTAGCGGGGCCCATCACAGGGCGTCCCGGTTGAGGTCAAGGGCGCCAAGACGTGCCGAGCCAAGCGCGGTTGCCGTACGCGTCCAGGTGCGTGACCTGCTCGACCGGTTTGCGGGTCGTAGACCCGTAGCGGCCCCGCGGCCATCCGAGCGGCACGATGCAGCAGGGAGTCACGGACAGTGGCAGCTTGAGTGCCCGACGCGCAGCGGTCACGCTCCACAGCGGCAACGTGATCAGGCTTGCACCGAGGCCCATCGCCCGAGCAGCCAGGAGTAGGTTCTGCACACTCGGGTAGATCGAGCCAAAGTAGCCGGACGCTGCCGGGAGGGGCATGGGAACGTAGGGAAGGCGTCCCTCCCGGGCCCCGAGACGCAGACACGCCACGATAAGGACGGGGATTTCGGCGAAGTGGTCAACCTGCCACTGGACAGCACGCGCAATCTTCGCCATCGACTCGTCGCGGGCGGCGATGCGCCGGATGACCAAGGCGTAATAGATCTTCCAGGCTTGGCGGTAACGCCGCGCGAACTTGTCCTTGATGTCGCGGTCCTTCACGACGATGAACTCCCAGTTCTGTCCGTTGGCACCCGTCGGTGCCCGCAGCGCGACCTCGATGCACTTCAACACCACCGCGTCGTCGACCGGGTCGGGCAGGACTCGACGCACGGCCCGCTGAGTCATGATCGCTTCGAACAGTGGCATTTTGAGGCCGGCAAGCGCCTGGGCGGCAGCCGGAGTGGCCGGCGAACCTTCGGTGTTCGGTGTCTCGGTCATGTCGCTACGCTACGCAGGTCGTGCTGCTCATCGCCTGTGCAAGGGCACGCGGTCATTGCGGATGCACCGTTTTCTGGCGCCGCGCAGCGGATTCGGTCCCGAAGAACCGATCCGCGAGGGCGCCGGCGAATCTTCTCGTCTCCTCGAGCTGGTCCGGTTGCACGTTGGTCATCGGGATCCGCAATCCCAAATACCGATCGCGGTACTCACCCGATCCGAGGTAGCTCGTCAGCGACAGCAGAGATTTGACCTGCCCGCCGGGATACTCGAAATGGAGCCCGCCCACATAACGACCACCCCGCTTCTCCCCCAATCTGCGCACTGCTCTGAGATTGTCGCGCCAATAGCGACGGCATACCACAAAAACGACAAACGGTCTGCCGGTGAGGAGCTTCTGCGCCTCTGCTGATTTGAGGAAGGAGCGCATCGGCATACTCGTTGTGCGCCACCAAGTCGGCGAGCCAACACATACGAGGTCGTATTCCCCGTTTCGCAACACGTCGGGAATTCGGATCTCCCCCGTTGCGCGGCGGAACTGGGCCGGCAGGACACTAAGCATGTCGGGCCACACACTCCGCATCGGAAAGCGCGAAAACCGGTCGGCGAAACGGTGATCCGTGAACTCAATCTTCGCCTTCTCAACTTCGCATCCCCGCTCGCGGAACACCTCCCCCGCGGTTTCGAGCACTTTGAGCGACTGACCCGTATATGTGTAGTACAGAAGCAAGACGCGCGGCCGCTGTGTTCCTCGCCGCCCGCCGATCATGTCGGTCATGACCGGACTCCCCTCTCTCTAGGCTTTTCGACTCAAATGCTGCGCATCCGACGTGCCGCAAGCAACGAGTACCGTTACGCCTTCTTCGCTACCGCGAGTATGTAGTCGATATGCCATTCGTGTATCCAGAAGTTATCGGGGCGGACAAAGGCTCGGAGAGCCGGATTCACATAGTTCATCTCAGGCTGAAACACTCGCTTGACCAGAAACCTCGCCAGCGGACGGAAAACATCGTCCGCAATGGATCGTGTTTCCGCTTCGGCAAAACCGGTCTCGCGCAGCAAGTCTCGGTAGGCAGCGACATCCGCGGCCTTGCGGACGGCCTTGGGCGGCGCCCCTCGCCAGCCCCGCCGCTCAACCTGCCTGCGGAACCTCTTGTTCAAGAACGTACGTTTAGGGACGATATCGGCTGTCACCAGTCGACCACCCGGTTTGAGTACCCGTAACGCCTCGGAGAAAAAGTCGACGCGGGACGGGAAGTGAAAAGCTGATTCCAGTGCGACGACCTTAGTGCATGATTCATCTTCCAGCGGCAAGTCGGTGGCGGACCCGTGGATGTAGTCGATGCGATCCGCCAAACCAGCGTTGGTCACCCTCCGCGTCGAGATGGCGATCTGTTCGGCCGCAACGTTTACACCGGTGATGTGTTTGATATCGAACTCGTTGACCCACAACATGTCTTGGTCGCCGTAGCCAGGACCGCAGTCAACGACAATGTCAGATGTGTTGAAGTCGGCACTGCGCGCTACCAGGCGCGCGAGATCTCGGCTGGCCTCGTCCAGAGTGGTCGGATTGTTCTTCCAGTACCCGAAGTTGATGAACAACGACTCTTCCCCGAACAGGTTTTGCGTGCCGATGATGTCGTATATCTGACCGGTTTTCGAACCGTCGGAGCGCGAAAGCAGTACGCGCGCCACCTGCCCGCACTCTTTCACCCAACGACGGTGTCGGGCGCTGGCAGTCTCACCCTCGATGTGACGCGGAACCGTGACCATTCCTATACCTCCGTCGAGCGTTGCCGATTCAGGATTGGGGGCGTCTTCATGAAGCGGCGTCCCCTGAGTGCCCCAGTGGACGCAGCACGATCGGCATGCCGTCCGTGGGCATAGGTATCCCGCCATAGTCCCAGCAGGGCTGGTAGCCGGGCCGTGGTAGTTCTAGCCGGTACCGACGTAGCAGGCGATGAATGATTGTTTTGATCTCCAACTGCCCGAAGACCATTCCGATGCACTTGTGCGCCCCGGCACCGAACGGGGCGAATGCCAAGCGGTGCTTCTTGTGCTCGGCCCGCGGTTCGGCGAATCGTTCGGGATCGAACTTGTCAGGCTCACTCCACAGCTCGGGCAGCCGGTGATTCATCCCCGGCCAGGCCATGACAAGCGTGCCGGCAGGGAGGTAGTAGCCGAGCACAGCTATGTCGCGGACGGTCTGTCGCATCACGAACGGTAATGGCGCGACCATTCGCATCGACTCGTTCATCACTAGGTCCAGTGACTCCAGCTTCTCCAGTGACTCGATGTTGAGAGGACCATCCCCGAGTCGCGCCGACTCATCGCGGCACCGCTCCTGCCACTGGGGATGGGCTGCAAGGTTGTACGCCATCGTCGTGGTCGCCGAGGTCGATGTCTCGTGGGCGGCCATCATCAACAAAATCATGTGGTTGACGACGTCCTCGTCGCTGAACGTGTTGCCGTCATCGTCCTCGGCGTGGCAGAGCACGGAGAACATGTCCGTGGCCTTTGCATCGCGGCGCTCTGTGACCCGCTCGAAGTAGTAATTCTCCAAGAACTTGCGCGCCCGTAACCCTCGCCACCACTTGAACGGAGGGATGGGATAGCGGATGATCGCGCCCCCGGCACGGGTCGTGATCGTGAAAGCGTCGTTGACTTTGGCGACAAGGGCGTCGTCGGCGCCCGGCTCGTGGCCCTGGAACACCATCGATGCGATGTCGAGGGTGAGCGTCTTCACGGCGGGGTTGAACAGAAAACGTGCATCGTTGGTCGGCCAGTCGGCGACCGCGGCCGTCACCACCCGGTCGATGTGCTCGATGTAGCCGGCCAGCCGGGTCCGTGTGAACGCCTCTTGCATGATGCGCCGGTGATTCATGTGCTCGTCAAAGTCCAGCAGCATCAGTCCACGGTTGAAGAAGGGCCCAATGAGCGGCTGCCAGCCCGCCTGGGAGAAGTCCTTGTTTTTGTTGAAGAGCACGACCTGGGTGGCATCGGGCCCCAGAACGTTCACGGAACCGAGCATCGGCACCGCGGAGTAGAACACGGGGCCATATCTGCGGTAGAGCTGCAGCGCGAAGTCGGGTCCCCCGCGAAACACCCCGAGAGTGTGGCCAAGAATCGGCAGGCCCGAATTTCCGATGACAGGCGACAGGCCGCTACCGGCGGGCGGTTCCGCCAGCACCTTCTGCTTCCACGCGTGCGCGAGATCCTGCCTCTCCAGCACCCCCATGCCAGGAATGTTGTTGATTGTGGGAATAAATCGACGACGCGCCCGGTCGAGCAGGTATTGGCGGGTACTGATAGATGCCATGGTGCTTCCTTGTTGCTTCGGGCCAGATCAGACTAGGACGTATGTGGTGGACGTTCGCCTAAATGACTGAGTCTCTGCATATTTCGTGCAGAACACTGAATCATTCGCTGGCGATCGGACTCGCTTGCCGGGTAGAATATGGCGTCTGCCTTCCACGGTTCAGAACTCCACAGGACTCGACAACGCCGGAGATTGGATTGGCCCGAAGGCGTAGCGGTGGTATTGCAGCGCCTTACGTACGGGCGGCGCCGTCCGAAGAAGAGTTCGCATCGAGCGGAATCCTGCGGGTGCCCGGGGGAACGTGCTCGCCTCGAAGAACGTGACGGCGGCCAGGAGCCGGACCCCGGGAACGGACCGCAGGATGTCCTGTGGATCATTGACGGCCCAGTGCAGCGTCGAGCCAGACCGCCGAACCAGCGTCTGTGCTTTCTGTGATCGGATACCGAGCCAATTGAAGAAGTCGATCTGGAGCTCGCCGGATGGAAACCGATCGACGACGCGCCTGAGAAGCGCTACACCCTCGTGCTGCTTGAGATACATGCTGACACCTTCGGCAAGCAGCAGGACGGGGCGGTCGGCGGGAATCTCATGTAACCATGACGGGGACGTCGCAGACGCAGCAATGAGGTGGTATGAGGGTCGCGGGGGAAAAACCTTCTTGCGCAAGGCAACAACGGCCGGATAATCAATGTCGTACCACTGCACACGTGGGTCGGGGTCGATCCGGAAAACTCGGCTGTCCAATCCACAGCCGATATGCAGCACCGTCGCGTGCTGGTGCACGGCCAGGAACTGACGCGTCCAGATGTCGTACTGGGCAGTGCGCACGGTGACCAGTGGGGCCCATCTGCCGGTGATTCCGATCTCATGCCAGTCGTAGTCGATTAGGTGCGCCGCATCCTTCGCGAACCGGTCGCCGAGCACGGGACGATCAAAGTCAGCATCAAGCGCCTTGAGGTACAGAGTGGTCAGCATGGTCTGCGCGGCGCCGGTGAGATCGACCGGAACCCTTGTGCGCATCGGA
This sequence comes from Mycolicibacterium agri, assembly GCF_002553505.1. Classification (GTDB taxonomy): domain Bacteria; phylum Actinomycetota; class Actinomycetes; order Mycobacteriales; family Mycobacteriaceae; genus Mycobacterium; species Mycobacterium agri. Next base: position 25,752 of record NZ_PDCP01000062.1, read on the forward strand.
ATTTCCCTATCGCGAGCGCCATTCATTGTCTCGGTGCCGCCCTGCTCTGAACCATTGACCAGAGGAATACGACTCCGCCAGTTTCCTCCTGTTGTGGATGTGCCCACGCTAACCGGCCCCCCTCGCCACATGCTGCTCAGCGGTCGCGCAGAGCAGCGAATGGATGGCCTCGACGGATTTCTGCAGCGCTGGCGCGTGCGAGTGGTGCTCGATCCACATCTGGTCGGCGAATATCCCGCTGAAGTAGATGTCGATTCCCGCGTCCACCGCGAAAAACATCGTGCTCTGGCATGCAGTCAATTTCAGTCCAGGAGGTGTGCGCACGGCCGGGACCGGACCGGTATCGGTCAACATCACGACATCAGGCAGCCCTGGCGCATTGCCGACATATTGCGGACTGAAATGAAGTAGAGACTGCTGGATCACCCCTTCCGACACATCTCTCTGAAACGTCTCCGCGATATCGCGCGCAAGGTCCACGATGTCGGTGTCATCGTTGATTTCGGCCAGATATGTTGCGACGCCCAACGGGTTGGTGCAGGCGGTGGCAGACAGCGGTGGCGAGAGGATATATCGCAGGTCGACGGGATAGATGTAGGGAATAGGGATGTTGGGTGTATCTCGAAGTTGCCACTCTGCCAGCAAGATGGCTGCGGACAGAACTGCGTTAGCGCGCAGTCGATTTGCCCGACAGAATGCGATCAAAGCGTGTGTGTGCGCTGCGCTCAGCCGACGTCGCGCCACCGGGACCTGCAGCGGCAACGGCGGTTTACTTGTTGTAGCGGCTCGCCTGGAGGGAGGCAGGTCATAGACGAACATGGCCGGCATGAACCTCTCGAGCCCCGACCGGCGTTGTTTTGCTATATGCCGTTCGGCCAGCGCAATCTCCAACGGCTCGGGTGCTGAACGGACGGTGACTGGGCCGACGTGCCCGGTGCAGACCAGAGCCGTGTAGTAAGTGAAGAGTTCCTCGACGAGACTGAACTGATGATGACCGTCGGCCAGGCTGTGATGGATGTACAAGGTCAGCTGTGCACCCCCGTCGTGAGCGATTAAGCGGAGCCGGGCCAGCGACTCACTTTGATCAAGTCGTACGGGAGGTTCGACAAACGCAGCGTCGAGCTTGACCACTTCCAGGCCGGTGTGGATCAGATCATCGGCGACGAACTGGTGGCGTCCGTCGGATCCGCGCTCTATGTGTCCCCCGAGAAGTGGTTGCGCTTCGAGCAGTGAGTCGAAGGCCGCGGCCATTGCAGAGATATCGACATCTCCCTCGAGTTCGGCGCCCAGGCCCACGAAATTGTGGGTTTCGGCGAACATCTCCTCGCTACGCGCGAGCTTGCGAATGACTGTGGATGCGAACATGAAACCTCCCTCGGCGTGTGGCGGCCACGACCTGATGACTCACTCGCGCATGCTGGCCCTCCGATATCCGACGGCCATCGGTAGAGCGCATAAGGCGACGAGTGCTGCCGACCAGAGCATCATCGCGACCATCGGCGCCAGCACAGGGCCGCCGACGGACAGGCCGCGCATCGTCTCGATGGAATAGCTGACCGGTTGATGTTCCACGACCGGCTGCAGCCAGCGAGGGTACTGCTCGAGGGGAACGAAGCCGACCGAGAAAAACATGAGCAGCCCCCAGATCACCTCGGTGCCTTCGATCACAATCGTGTTGGCCGCGTAGAGAGCCAGCGTGACGACAACCGCGGTGAACGCCACCCCGAACGCAATCGGGACGAACAACCAAGCCAGCGATGGGAGGATGCCCTGCCGGAACCGGAAACCGAGGATGATTCCCGCACACAGAATGATCGCCGTAGTCACCAGAATGCGGACAGCATCTGCCGCTAGCCTCGACACCGGTCCCGCCGCGCGATGCACCGGAAGCACCCACAGCCGCGACAGCAGACCGTCACTGCGCTCGCGCATCAGCGCGATGCCGCCCACCATCGATCCAGACATCGCCGCGACCATCGCAACCAGCGGGACACTGCCATATAGCGCGCTACGGCCGGTTAAGTCCGAAATACCGCGCCCCAGAACAATGTTCAATGTCACTAGCAATGCGATCGGCATAAACAGCGACTCGAACAAGGTGGTGCGATCACGTATCCACCGACGTAGGAGACGCCCTGTGAACACCCACGTGTGCCGAAGGAGTTGACCGACCGAGTTCTCCGCAGGGGCGCACCGATGCTTATGTCGAACAACGGCGACTTCAGCCACCGTGATGACCGCTCCGTTCTGGTTCTGGTGCGTAACAACCATCATCGGCGCCTGGTGGCAATGTAGACATGGAGGGGAATCAGCATCAATATCCAACCGGCGAGCCACGCGAACGTCGGACCCATCACCGACCACGTCACCTCACCGGCGGCCGGTGTGCTGTCGCCGCCGAGAGGACGTAGCGCATATACGAACTGGGATACCTCTTGATTCCGAACGATGGGTTGGATCCATGCGGGAAACCGTTCGATGGGCTGCAGACCTACCGAGAGCAGGCCGAGAATCATCTGCGGTACCAGCATCAGCGGCACCGTGGCCTCTGGATTGCTGTTCGCAGCGCCGATGAGGTCTCCGAGCAACGACGTCACCGCGCCGATCAAGAGCGCCAACAGGCAGAAGCCCACAGCGTGGCCTACACCGCCATAGAACCGGAAGCCGATGATATGACCGCACACGAGGGCAGCACACAACGCCACCACGCAGCGGTACACACTGGCCGACATTCGTGCTGCCAGCGGTGTGAGCGCCGCAATGGGCATCGTTTTGAATCGGCGGTTGATGCCCTGCACGGAATCGGTTGCCGATCGAAACGCCGCCGATATGGCTGCGAACGCGATCCCGTTGAGCGCGATGAGCGGCATCAGATATTGCGCATAGCTGCTCATACCAGCGGGGAAACCGCCCATCAGGCCTTTGAGCGGAAGGTAGAAACCAATCGAGAACATTATCGCTGCCGCGATCAACGTCACGACTTCGCCGTTGCGCAGCGTCGGCGTGATCATCCGGACCGTCAGCACCCACCACTGCTGAAAAGCGGACGTCTGTGGCCGTACAGCGGTATCCATCATGACGGCACTTTCCCGTTCGACGTCGCGGAGGCATCGCGGCCGTCGCCGGCAGTAAGTGCAAAGAACACCTCGTCAAGCGAGGGGCGCCTCAGCGCGATGTCCTGCAACTCGATGTTCGCCGCATCCAGGCGCGTCAGTACACGCGCCAGGGTCGCCGGGCCGTCGGGAGCGGGCATCGCGATTCGGTCGGCGCCTGACGTCAGTGCTGCGCGGTTCTCTTGCGTCAAGAGACAACTCAAGGCCTCTGTCATCGCAGTCAGATCATGGAGGTGCCGGGGAACGATTTCGCAGTAGGTACCTCCAGTACGCTTCTTGAGTTCGTCAGCGGTGCCTTGCGCGATGATCTTCCCCTGATCGATAACGACGATCCGATCGCTGAGAACGTCGGCCTCTTCGAGATATTGGGTTGTGAGCAGCGTCGCGATGCCGACCTTCTTGAATTCACCCACCAAGTCCCAGATGCTCTGCCGGCTTCGCGGGTCTAGTCCGGTCGTGGGCTCGTCGAGAAACACGACTTCGGGCCGCACCACCAATCCGCACGCGATGTCGATACGTCGACGCATCCCACCGGAGTAGGTTTTGACCAGACGGGCCGCGGCGTCGACCAGATCGAACTGGTGGAGAAGTTCTTCTGCACGCGCGCGCGCAGCTTTCTTCCTGAGTCCCTGAAGTCTGCCGAACATCTGCAAGTTCTCTCGGCCGGTGAGCATGTCGTCCAAGGACACCTGCTGACCGGTCAGCATGATGGACCGTCGCACTCCCTCCGGATCGGACATCACGTCGTGCCCGGCAACTTGCGCTCGGCCGCGATCCGGCCGGCTCAATGTCGCCAGTATGTCGACCATGGTTGTCTTGCCTGCACCATTGGGTCCGAGCAAGCCGAGCACTTCGCCGTGCGCCACCTCGAAACTTATGTCATGCAGTGCGACAACGGAACCGAAGGTCTTCCTGATCCCCTCGACGACAACGGCGTTACCGGTGTCGGATCTCTGCGTGCTCAGCATCCGCGTGACTCCTAGGTGCTTTCCATCGATGACAGATCGACCAGAGCCAACTCGTCATCGGCCGATACGTCGTCTTCTGCGAGTGCCCGCCTGATGAGTTCGAGCAGCGCGGTGGGGTAATGCCGGGCAATCGATTCGGCCCTTGTCGGCTCGAGCCGGCGTGTGTCGTACCACCAGTCCACATGCAGCGCACCGGCAATGCGGTACACCCGAAGTTCGAGCGCATGTCCGAGACCTGGCAGTGCATCGCGCACCGGCATGGCCGTGTCGCCGTCCAGTTGTATCGGCGCTTCGTCGGCTGCTACCAGCGGCAGGTCCGGAATTGTGCCCACATACGAGAACAAGATGTCAGCTGGTGGAACTGCGCCTAGCACGTGTGTGGTCGGCCCGTAGACGTACCGCAGCAACCCGTACCCGATGCCGTTGTGGGGGACCGCCTTTAATGAGTCGTGCACGTCATCCAACACTCTTCGAGCGCTCGACTGGTGATCTTGGTCGCTGTCCAGAACCGTCGGATAGATCGTGGTGAACCAGCCGACCGTGCGGCGCAGATCCACGTCGGGCTTCAGAACCGACCGTCCGGATCCGCCAAGGTCGACAGCCACGGCGCCAGCACCGACAATGGCTGCGATCGTCCGGCCCAACGCGGCCAACAAGATTTCGTCGATCGGCGACCGAAGCTTGCGGCGGGCGTCGTCGATCTCGGCGGTTTCCGAGACACTGAGCGTCGACTGCAGTCTCATCAGATCATCGGGCTGGGGACGCTCCGAGGCATCCGAACTGGCTACGCGCACGGTCGCCCTCGCTGCGGTCTTCAGCCAGAACTCGCTACTCTCGATGACCGCCGGGTGCGCTGCGAGTGCGGCGCAGCGCTGCGACCACTCAGACCAGGACGTCGCGACCGGTTGTAGCGCAATATCATCGCCTGTCAGGCGCTGAGCGAATGCGGTCAATATGTCGGTGAGGAGGACATCGCGGGATGCGTTGTCGGCGACAATCGCCCACATGCTGATGGCGAGGTAGCACGTTCCACCCGGCACGCCGCGAATGTATGCGGCGGTAAGAGCCGGGCTCGACAGGTCCTGGCCGTTGATCTGCTCGTCAAGGATTTTGAGTAGCTCCTGCCGCTCCTGTGGACTTCCGCACACGAGACCGTCGGGAAGTGACCGGGTGGCCAATTCGATGAGCTCCTGCGGCTCGCCGACGTGCTGCTGCCAGATCCCCGCCCGCTGAGAAATCTGAAGCCGCAGTGCGTCATGGTGGTTCACCACGGCTGTCAGCACCGCCCTGACGTCTTCCAGCTCGACATCGGCGCGAACCCGCAGAAGCACGGGTAGGCGCCATCGACCTGGCTCTCGCAATCCACGGTCGAGAAAGTGCGCGATGTTCGCCGGAATGGGAGGATGGGCCAGGTCGTCAACCGACATGCGGGACAAGCCGCCCGCGCCGTATCGCTCAGTCAACGCCTTGGCCAGCGCTGCGACACTTTGGTTCTCGTACAGGTCCTGTGGTGTGAACTCCAAACCCTCATTCGCGGCGGTCATGGCCACGCTGATGGCAATCAGCGAATCGCCGCCCAATTCGAAGAAGTTGGCATGCCGGTCAATCGAGTCAACACCGAGGCACTGGCCCCAGATGCGCTGCAATGTCGTCTCCATATTCGACTTGCCATCGGTTGCCGCATGGCTGTCGCCGGAGACAGTAGGAGTCGTGCCCGCCTCCTTCCCGTTCGTCGACGGGGCGGCATGTGACCACCCGCTGTTGGCGTTGTGTTCGATCCAGTGCCGCTGGCGGACAAAGGGATAGCCCGGAAGCGAGATGAGCCGTGGCTGATGGTCGGCCCACAGCGGCGTCCAGTCCACGTCGATACCCGCTGCCGACAACTGGCCGAGGCCCAGCAGGAAGGTGTCACGATCCGTCCGGTTCTGCGCTTGGTGACGCATGAGCCGGATGGCGCGGTGCTGGCTTGACCATCTGGGGTGCCGCATCGCCGATGACGTCAAGCTGCCACCGGGACCCACTTCGATGAGGACGCGGCTTGGATGGGCGAGCAGCGTGTCGAGTTCATCGGAGAACCTGACGGTGGCCCTAATCTGTCGAGCCCATGTCGACGGGTCCGTCGCGTCGTCGGCGGACATCCATGTTCCGGTGATGTTGGACAGCAGGGGTAGCTGAGGTTCGTGAAGCGTCAGCCCGGACAGGAAGCCGGTGAATTCGGGGATGACCGGGTCCATCATCCGGGAGTGGAACGCATGCGATGTGCGGACCCGTCGAGCGATTATTCCCTCGCGGGCGAGCCGGTCCGAGAACTCGCCGATGCTCTTCTCCGAACCGGCAATCACGCAACTGCCCGGATCATTGATCGTCGCTATGTCGACGTCGGGTGTGAGATATTCCGCGATCGCCTCGGGACTCAGTGCGACCGCGATCATGACGCCGCGGGATGCGGCGTGCATCAGACGTGCGCGTACCGACACCGCCTTCGCGACGGTCCTGAGATCGAAGACGCCGGCCACGGCCGCCGCCACATACTCGCCGATGCTGTGTCCAGCCAACGCCGCTGGGCGGACGCCGTAGGAGTCGAGCAGCTTCGTCAACGCGAATTCCACAGCGAACAGCGCGGGTTGGGCTCTGTCGGTTCGCTCCAGGCTTCGGGCGGTACCGTCGAAAACCTCCGCCCGCAGGTCGATACCCAACTCATCTGCGAAAGCCGCGGCGCACTGGTCGAAATGATCGGCGAACACCGGCTCGGACTCGTAAAGTCCGCGCGCCATCCCGGCATGCTGAGCACCCTGTCCAGGAAAAAGGAAAACGACACGCTGCCGGTCTGGTTCGTCGGTTCTCACGGACTCACCGACGAAAACATTGTCGTCCTCCAGGGACCCCAGCAGTGCCGCAGCGTGCTGCTGGTCGCCGACGACCGCGGCCATCCGGATGGTCTCCTTGCGGCGCCGCGAGAGGGTGTATGCGACGTCGGGCAACCGCATTACGTCTTCGCCGGACAATGCGGCGGCCAAGGCGGCACGTGACGCGTTGAGGGAGTCGACAGTGCGGGCGGACAGCAACAATACCTGTGGGCCGGGCTGGCTTTCAGGCACGGAGAGTGCCGGAGCCTCCTCCAAGACGACGTGGGCATTGGTGCCGCCCACGCCGAACGAACTGACCCCGGCGCGCCGGACACCGTCCCATTCCCAAGGGCCGTACGCGCTCCGAACGACGAACGGACCCCGATCGAGATGAAGTTCGGGGTTGGGCCTGGTGAAATGCAACGTTGCCGGAAGCGCTCGATGCTTCAGGCACAGGATCGCCTTGATCAAGCCCGCGATGCCCGACGCCGCCTCCAGGTGCCCGATGTTCGACTTGACCGAGCCGACGAAGCACGGGCCGGGTCTGCTGGCCGTAGATATCTCGAATGCTTGTCGCAAGCCTTCGATTTCGATCGGGTCGCCCAGTGGTGTGCCGGTTCCGTGAGTTTCAACATAACTCACTGTCGACGCGTCGATGTCGGCTACCACATGCGCCTCGGCGATCGCCTCGGCCTGCCCCGCGGCGCTGGGCGCCGCGTAGTTCATCTTCGTCGATCCGTCGTTATTGATTGCTGATCCTCTGATCACGGCGTGGATCCGGTCGCCGTCATCGACGGCAGCCGTCAACGTCTTGAGCACCACAATGCCGACTCCGCTGCCGAAAATCGTGCCGTCCGAACGCACATCGAACGGCCGGCAATGGCCGGTGGCCGAGACCATAGATCCAGGTTCATGCCAGTACCCGACGCGATGCGGTACTCGTATCGAGGCGCCGCCCGCCAGTGCCATGTCGCATTCGCCGTTCAGGACGCTCTGACATGCCAGATGCACGGCGACCAGCGACGACGAGCACGCCGTCTGAACCGACAGCGCCGGCCCGCGCAAATTGAGTTGGTGCGAAACCCGGGTGGCCAAGTGATCCTTGTCGTTGTGCAGTGACAGGTTGACCATGTCGAAGCTGGCGCCTTGCCCGATAACGGTTCGCGGATCGTGGTGCGACATAAGGTTGTAGAGCAGATATCCGCTCGCTGAACTCGTTGCATACACTCCCACCGAACCCTCGGTCTGCGCCGGGTCGTAACCGGCGTCTTCAAGTGCGTGCCAGGCGCACTGCAAGAACAGTCGGTGCTGTGGGTCCATCAGCCGGGCCGCCTGCGGTGTGAATCCGAAGAACTCGCAGTCGAATTCGTCTATTCTCTCCATGACTGCCGCACGCCGCACATAGGAGTGGGCGGCCAGTGCCTTCTGCCCGACACCGGCTGCGATGAGCTCGCCCTCCGACAGATCGACGATCGACTCTTCGCCCCGACGCAGATTGTCCCAGAACGTCGACACCGAATCGGCGCCGGGGAATCTTCCAGCCATGCCGACCACTGCAACTGCGTTGGGCGCCAAAGAAATTGGGTTGCTGTTAGTCACACTCGTTGTCCTCCCCTGCGCCGCGTCGCCGCGCGTTGGCGTGCCGCGGCACGCTGAAGCGCTCGATCGCGAACCTCGGCGATTTCAGGCAGTGGATGCAACAGCGGGTGGTTTTGGCGGGTTTGAGAGTAGCTCGTCGAGGACTTCAGCGGGTTTCTTCCAGCCGAGGGTTTTGCGGGGTCGGGTGTTGAGTTGGGCGGCAACGTAGTCGAGGTAGTCGGCCGGGAACACTGATAGGTCGGTGCCTTTAGCAAAGTATTGGCGCAGCAGCCCGTTGGTGTTCTCGTTACTGCCGCGTTGCCATGGCGAGCGCGGATCGCAGAAGTAGATATCGAGCTC
>NZ_PDCP01000063.1 GCF_002553505.1 Mycolicibacterium agri
CACGGCAACTCCAGCCTTCCCCGGGCGGGGCCACTTCGAACCGCCCAGCCGGGGCCAATTCGAGTTGACATAGCCATACTCGCGCATTCCTTTGAAGCCGGGACCGCGCAGGTAGCCCGACGTGGTGATATAGCAGACGATTCCGGTGTCGCCGTTGGGCTGATCCCTATTGGCGTCGAAGACTTTCCATGTGCCCCAACGCCAGAAGTACACGTACAGGTTCTTCAGATTGAATTCGTGGCGGCCGTTGCCTTCAGCTCGGAAATCGTCGAGCGGCTTGTAGGGATCGGCGCCGCTGCCCCGCTCGACCCAACCACCCATCCCTTCGGCACGTTCGCGGTACGGCGGATTGCCGATTACCACCGTCACCTTCGTCTTTGCTTTGACTCGTGCGGCACGTTTGCGGGAGCGGCTGATTAGCTCCAACCCGGAGCCAAGCTGTGTCTGCTCGGCATAGGGATCGTCGAGGGTGTCTGTGACGAACAGGCCGAGCCCGTTGGGAGGCAGAGTGGCACCGATATCGGCCAGCAGGTCAGTGGCGCGCAGCTCGGCGACAGCGAACGGCCCCATCTGCAGTTCGAAGCCGTAGAGCCGGGTGGCCAGGTCGGTCACCGCGCCCGCGACAGCGCCCTTGCCGTCGCGGGCCTCGACGCGGTCCGCGACGTGCTCGATGACCTGCTGAAGATACCCACCAGTGCCCATCGCAGGATCCGCGATCACCACCGACGGGTCGGCGAACCCCTCGGGTCGGTCCAGTCGTTGAACGAGAACGTCTTCGGACAGGCGCACCATCTGCTCGATGACCTGATGCGGTGTGTAGTAGGAGCCGGAAAGCTTGCGGAGCTCGGGATCGTATTCCCCAAGGAACCGTTCGTAGAGGTGCAGATATGTATCGCGGTTGCCTGCACGGACTTTCGGCCAGTCGACGGCGCCGATCACGCGTACCAGCAAGTCTAGTGTTACCCGGAAGTCAGCGGCGACGTAGTCGGTGAGCAGCTGCAGGGCACGTGACATCAAGGAATGCTGCCCGGCCAGCTTGGTGCCGACCTCGTGCAGACTGCCGGCGGCGACAAGATCAATGTTCTCGGTGCGGGCCAGCAGCAGCGCGAAGGTGACGGCCTGGGCATACCCGTCGGCGAAGACGTCGTCGGTGGCAGTCGGAAACAACAAGGCCCGCCAGTCGCGGGCCAGGCCGTGGAACGGCTGATCGGATTCCTTGGCACCCGCGGCGATCGCGCGAGTCTCTTGGGCGAGCTGGTCAAGGACTTCCCCGCGTAGAAGCCGGCACAGCGGTGCGACCTCGCGAACGAGTGCGACGACGCCGGTGATGTCGACCGGGTCCCACCGCAGAAAGTCAGTCAGCAGGACCTCGAAGTCGTCTCCGCAGGTGAGTTTGGTTCCCGCGGTACGCAGTGTGCCGCCGGCCAGGTGCACAGGGTCTCCGACAGGACCGCCATGGTGGTAGAGCCGCCACTCGGTTCCATTGGTGTAGATCAAGTTGGGTAAGTCGCGTTGGCGTTCCCATTGGCGCTTGTTGTGGCCGGTGAACGATTCGGGGTCCAGGTTCGCCCCCGGCTTCTTGACCTCCAGGTAGCCGGTGATGGCTCCGTCGACGCGGATCGCGTAATCCGGGCGGACGCCGCGGTCTTTGTCGCTGACTTCGTCGTGAGGGACGACTGTCAGCGACAAATTCTGGCCGGCGGCAGCGAGCAGTTCTTCTATGGGGGCTCGGATCGCGGCCTCGGCCTCTCCTGGGCCGGCCAGCTTTTTCTTGCAGACATCACCGAGTGCTGATGTCGCATCGACGATCCATTGCGCAGGCATACGTCCTCACCGGCCATTCTGGGCATCTGAGGACATCAAACACTGTCGTCCGTGCAGGGCCCGGTATTTGTTGTTCCTGGAGCGCCGGTAGACGCCGCCGTACAAGGCATCCTCGCGTCGCGCCGTGCCATCAACGTGGGGAACACCACAGCTAGGCATGGGGGGTTGAATCGGTAGTCGCTGCCTCTTGGGTAACGGGGCCTCAAGGTCGGGCAAATTGACCGAAACGGCGCAGAGAAGCGGGCAGCGACGGCTCTGAACCGGTCTTACCGCCTTCGTTCGCCACGCCCTCAGGATTTTCAGCGCTTCCATGAAGGACCGACGTCAGTCGCTAGTTTGCGGCGCCGGGCCGCTCAGTTGATCGAAGAGTTGTAGAGGGCTGAGAGCAGTACGGTGACTACGCCGGAAGCGATTGTCACTCCGAACCCATAGACCGCTAGCCTGCAGAAGTAGAACTTGCGTTTGGCCACCTTTGCTAGGTCGAGTACTTGTTGCCACGCATCCTCTTCGACGTCGTTCTGCTGTGCATGTCTGACGAGCCGCTCGGCGGTGGCATCAGCCACGGACGGCCAAGCGAATCTATTGAGCCCTTGGTAGGGAATGTCGCTCCGAGGTGCGATTGCTCGTACCACCCAGAACAACGTCCACATGAACGAGAGCACTGTGAGCAGCGCGAACCCGCCGACGAGCAGACCAGCGGGGCACGGCCTGCTCATTGCCTTGAAGACAGCGGGAGCACTGCTGTTGAACATTGTCGCTGCGACACCAAGGCCGGCGGCCAGAATGGTTGCTTTGGTGTCTCCGAAACGCGCCCATCCGGCCATTTGGTCAATGGCCGCAATGCTCCCTGTGCCTTCGGATGTCTGCGGCGTCTGCCCTTCGCTTGCCGGGTCGGCGTCAGACAGCAACGGAATCGACGCCCTCGACCGGCCACTTTCGGGTGATCCGCCACTCGCTGTAGGCAGCCAACCAGTGCGCCGCCCATGCGGTTGCCGTTGCCACTGTGTGCTGGCTGGGATCCCAGTCGTCACGGTCGGCGACACATAGGCTTCCAGTCGTGAATAGGTGCGGCGGCTTCTGCCAGCGGCGTCCCGCGTTCGCCCCGAGCCGTGGCTGCGTCACGTGAACCCGCGGTAGACCTTGATCGCGGCGGGTCATGATGAGCACGGTGAACCGGCCGCGGCCCGTATCGATGACCCCGCCCCAACTTGGCGGAGCCCCGTCGTCTGACGGAAGGTACAGGAACTCCGGGAAGGACTCCTTCATAGCGTCGACATGACGGGTGAGCGCCCCATGGTCTGCCCACCAGTCCACATGCGACTGGGCCAACACGTTGTCGGCCTCCTCCTCGCCACCATGAAACCTGTGCGGGGCTACGGCGGTAACAGGGCCGTAGTCCCTGTGAACCGGTCCGGAGGGCGTGGTTGTGACGTTATCGAAGACAACCCGCCCAGCGACCGTGACAAATCTGGGCACGTGAACGCCGTGATGGCGAAGTAGCGCGGGAATCGACATCATCATCTCCAGTTCATTGGATTGCGATCCGGCTCGAAGGGTGGCCATCGAGCTGCTCCACCGTCCCAGGGATGTGTGGAAGCGTTGTGCGCCAGCGGTAGTCGTAAAAGCGGTAATAACGCACTAGATGATCGCGTTGATACCGCTTCGGGGACTTTTCGTGTTCAATCAGCTGCGAGTCGGGCAACAATCGCTGCACGCCTTCGCCCACAACCACTTCCCACGACTTTGCCTGTTTCTCGCACTTGGCCGCAAAGTTGGCCGCGAACCCAATTACGTTCACTTCACTGTGATCCTGGCTTCCGGATCGAACAAACGTCAGCCGTCCGTAGTCGACTCCAGCGCGGGCTTGAACCCGCCGGATTCCTACCGCCTCGAGCCGCGGGTTCAGACCCTGTTCCACCGCATTCAACGCATGGGCACACGCACCAAGAGCCATCACCGCGTCTGCTTCGGGTTGGCCCGGCCCAAATCCCGCGAAGAGCCCGTCACCCCGGAGGCCAAGTGGGAATCCGCCAAATCCGGAAACAATCTCGACGAAGGCACTCAGCACCGCGTGCGCGAGGTCGACTACTGCATCTTCGTCATCCCAAAAGGAGCGCCCGGTGAAATCGGTGAGATCGATGAACGCGACGGCGAGCGAAGCCAGCTTGCGGCCACCTACCTCAAGCTCTTCGAATTCCGGGTGGCCAAGTGCCTTCGACCGCAGCGACGGGGCCGCAGACGCCTGGATCGACCGGTAACCCGCTTGACGGCGCCAATAGTCGCCCATCACGGCATCACCGAACTGATCGGCCGTCAGTACCGTCATCGGCAGGCTCCAAATCCATAACCAGGTTGACCCACCAGCGCCGGGCCAACGCCTCACAGCGTGACGCCAAGCCTGGTTGCTAGTCCCGAACAAGTATGGCCGAACCCACCGACAACCTATGGGAGGTCGACAACGTGTCGCGGACGCGTTCGCGACACATCTAGCTGCTGGAATCAGCTTCTGCTAACGCCACCAGTCGCTAACCGCGGTGTTGAGGGCGGCCAGCAGATCGACCACCTCGGCGCCGCGGACCTCACCGACGACGATCCGGTCTGGCCGCATCCGCAGCGCTTGGCGCACGAGGTCGCGCACGGTGATCTCGCCGACGCCTTCGACATTCGCGGGCCGTGCGACCAGCTTCACGAGGTGCGGATGATGCGGCGCCAGCTCGGCGGCGTCCTCCACGCAGATGATGCGTTCGTCGGGCGCGACTTCACCCAGCGCGGCCGACAACAGCGTGGTCTTGCCCGCGCCGGTGCCGCCGGAGACGAGGAACGCCAGCCGCGCGGCGATGATCCTGTCGAGCAGTGCGGCGGCCTCGGGAGCGATCGCCCCGGTGCGCGTCAGCGTCGCCAGATCCTGTGTCGCGGGGCGCAGCACGCGCAGCGATAGGCATGTGCCGCCTGTCGCGATCGGAGGCAGCACCGCGTGCAGCCGGACGGTGAAAGGACCGGCCGCTGCGTTGGTCAGCTGGCCGTCGACCCATGGCTGGGCTTCGTCGAGCCGACGGCCCGCACTGAGCGCGAGCCGCTGAGCAAGTCGTCGCACGGCGTCCTCGTCAGCAAACTTCAGCGGCGTGCGTCGCAACCCATTGCCGTCGTCGACCCACACGGCATCGGGTGCCGTCACCAACACATCGGTGGTGCCGTCCGCCGACAGCAGCGGCTCGAGGATCCCGGCGCCGGTGAGCTCCGTTTGCAGCAGCCGCAGGTTGGTCAGCACCTCGGTGTCGCCCAACACCCCGCCGGACTCGGCGCGGATCGCGGCGGCGACCACGCTCGGGCGCAGCGGGGCCGACTCGGCCGCCAGCCGTTCGCGGACCCGATCGATCAACGACTCGCTCATGCGGCCGACTCCGCCGACGGGTGCTGGGCCAGCACCGCCAGTACCTTCCTGGCGGCGGTGGCCAGCGGCGAGCGCGGACGCAGCCGTAACCCGCCCCGCTCAAGGCTTTCCGCCACCGCCGGGTGTGGTCGCATCGCCGCCAGCAGCGGCAGCCCGACGATGCCCGCCACGTCAGCCGACCGCAGCCCGCCCGGCGACGGGCCCCGCACCACAAGGCCGACATTCGGATTGATGGCTTCCAGGTCGGCCGAGAGAGCTTTGGCTGCGGCACACGCCCGCAGGTCGGCCGTGGTGATAAGGACAACGAGATCTGCTGCGTCGGTGGACATTTCGACGGCCCGCGTCATCCGCCGCGGCAGGTCGCACACCACCGTGAGGCCGCCGCGCCTGCCCGCGTCGACCACCGCGGCCAGCGGTACCGGCTCGATGTCACTGACCGACCTGGCGCTCGACAGCACACTGAGTCGGTCACGTCGCGGCAGAGCCTGCCGCAGCGCATCGATGTCGAGCCGACCGTGCTCCAAAGACAAATCAGGCCAACGCAATCCGGGGTCCTTCTCGAGGCCGACGAGAAGGTCGATGCCGCCGCTCCACGGGTCGACGTCGACGAGCAGCGCGTCGCCCGCCGACAGCGCGAGCGCGGCGGAGAACACCGAAGCGCCTGCCCCGCCGCGGCCCGCCATCACAGCGACAGCGGCGCCACGCCTGCCGTCGTCGCGACGCGCTTCCGCCGCCTCCGACAGCGCCGCGACAAGGTTGCTCTCGTCGGCAGGCAGCGTCATCACGCGTTGCGCACCGACGGCGATAGCGGCCTCCCAATCGGCGGACCGCGGTTGTGCGCGGGTCAGCACGATGACGTGGCCCCGCCGCGGTAGCCCACTACTTTCGCAGCGACGAGCCCAAGCGTCGTCGAGGAGCACGGCCGAAGCCCCTGTCCATGCCTGCCGGCTCGGCGATTGGGATGCGTGCACCACGGCGATGCCCGCCGCTGCGGCCACGCGGTCGACCTCGTCGCGCATCACCGCTTCGGCGACCAACGCCAGCGCGCCAGGGGTTGAGTTCACGCCCCCACACTGCGCGAGTCGGCGTCACCGATACCAGTGCGTTGCGGCCATCTGTGGATGCGGCGCTAACTGTGGATATCCCCCGCAATCGCTGGCGGTTTACCGCATTCCGCGGTCCAGCCGTCGGCAATAGCGTCGGGACAGAACGTGACCGACATGCACCACCGAAGGAGTGAACCGATGAAACGCACGGTGTGGCTGTGGTTGTTGGTGATCTTCGTGGGCATCCAGTTCGGGGCCGGCTTATACGAGAACCTCGCGGTCGTACCGCTGTGGGCCGACGCGTCGGCCGGGCAGGTGCTGGCCGCCATGGAGAGCTCGGGGATGAAGCGGGCGGGCCGGGCGTTCTGGCCGTTCGTCTCACCCGTGGTGGCGGTGCTCGCCGTCGTCAACGCCGTAGTGGCGTGGCGGTCCGATGTCGGCTACCGGCGCTGGTGGCTTGCGGCCGGAGTCGCCATGACTGCCTACGCGCTCGCCAGCTACGGGTACTTCGTGCCGCAGATGCTGGCGTTCCAGTCCAGCGGCCAGGGTTGGTCGGAATCTGAGATCGAGGCGTTCGTGACCTGGTGGACCGGGCTGAACTACGTCCGCATGGTCATCGGCGGCGTCGGATGGCTGTGTGCCCTACGGGCACTGTCGCTCTCGGGATCCGAGCGGCGAGTCGAACCACGTGAGCAGGAGGCCGCACACGCTGTGTGAGGCGTCATGCCGCGACCAGAACGTGTTGCAAGACACGCGCCGAAAACGCGATTCCGCAACTTGAGTGAAGTTCCCCATCTATCCGTCGAACGAATTGGGGGCCACATAAAAGGGACGACCCCCGCCAGGGGGGGAGGAGGCGGAGGTCGTCGTGTATCAGCCCCGGGGGGTCGGGCTGATGCACACCCGGCATAAGCCGAGTAAGCCTCACTATACACACGGAAAGCCCAAGAGGCGCAAGTACTGGTTGCCCTGGAAAGCACCGATTTGTCCGGACACTGCGCGACCGGTAGCACCCGTTGTGAGCTGCCGTTTTGACGACTCGACCGGATCGACCCGGAGAACGCCTTCTATGCTGGGTGTCGTGACCGCAACCGACCCGGCGGCGGCAGGGGGTTCAGTACCGCAAACGAAGCCGAAAACCGCCCAGCCCGTTCGCACGGCCGCGTTCTTCGACCTCGACAAGACCGTAATTGCGAAGTCGAGCACGCTCGCTTTCAGCAAACCCTTCTTCGATCAGGGGCTAATCAATCGGCGCGCGGTGCTGAAGTCCACGTACGCCCAATTCTTCTTCCTCATGTCCGGTGCCGACCACGACCAGATGGACCGGATGCGAAACTACGTCACCAACATGTGCGCGGGTTGGGACGTCGAGCAGGTCCGCTCGATCGTCGCCGAGACGCTGCACGACATCGTCGATCCTCTGGTCTTCGCCGAGGCCGCCAACCTGATCGCCGACCACAAGCTGTGCGGGCGCGACGTGGTGATCGTGTCGGCCTCCGGCGAGGAGATCGTCGCTCCGATCGCCAAAGCCCTTGGCGCGACGCACGCTATGGCGACCCGGATGGTCGTGGAGGACGGCAAGTACACCGGTGAGGTCGCCTTCTACTGCTACGGCGAGGGCAAGGTGCAGGCCATCCGCGAGCTGGCCGCCCGTGAGGGCTACGACCTGGCGCACTGCTACGCCTACTCCGATTCGATCACCGACCTTCCGATGCTCGAGGCCGTCGGGCATCCCACCGCGGTCAACCCCGACCGCGCACTGCGCAAGGAGGCCGCCGCGCGCGGCTGGCCGGTGTTGACCTTCACCCGGCCGGTGTCGCTGCGCGACCGCATCCCGGCCCCGTCGGGCGCCGCCGTCGCCACCACCGCGGCGGTCGGGCTGAGCGCGTTGTTCGCCGGCGCGCTGACGTACTCACTGTTGCGCCGTTTCGCTTTCTGAGCCGTCCGACACCGGATCACTTCGTTTCGTGATCCCACCCGACATCCGACCCGACATCCGACTCGATGTAGTAGCTGAGCAAGGGTTCGTAACGACCAGATGTCGTGCGTGATTCACCCTTGCTGTGACTGTGGTCACGTAGTACAAAGGAAGCACGGAAGCTTGGAGAGGCCAAGCTCGAGCCGGAAGAGAAGGCTCGATCTCCCGATCCGGGCTCCCTAGCACGGCTCCCGGGCACCCACGCGGAGCCCATGCCGCGGAATAGGCAAAAGTGTTGCGGGCCTGCGTAATTGCGGAGAGCGGGCGACCACGACGACCCTTTGGGTGGGGTCGCAGTCGTAGCGCATCGCAAGGGCGCCGAGGCCAACCCACGCAACCCAATCAGCACGCTTGGTAACCGGGGTCCGTGCTAGCGGGCGGCGAGCCGATCAGATTCGGACCGTCGCCCGCTTTCAATTTGCTGGTACCTTCCTGCCGACGTGCTACGAGCCGCGTTTGGCGGCCGCCTCCGCAATCGAGAGTCCCTCCTTGGCACCGGCGCGCAACGCTTTGCAACTCAGCATCAGCCACGCCGTCAAACCGTCCGGTGTGCCCGATGCGAATCCGCGCGCGGCCGCTTGATAGTCGCCGGAATGACGCATCCAGAACACCTCTGGGACGCCCAGGCCATGCGGGTCCAGCCCTGCGGCGATGGTCACCAGCCGCGACACCCCACGCGCGACCAGCCCGTCGGCGGTGCCGAACGGCGCCAACGTCAGCAGCTCCCCGTGCGCGACGGCGGCCAGCACCGTGGCGGGGATGTCCGATTTGCCCGTCACGACTTGCACCAACAGCTCCAGGCGCTGCCCGACGTCGCCCTCAATGCGCGGCCGGCCGAGCCGGTCGTCGTCAACAAGGTCCGCGGCGGCCAACGCATGCAGCCGCGCCAACGCCTGCATGGGCGCCTTCTGCCAGACGTTGACCAGGCTCGTCGCACCACCCTCCAACGCCTCCGCGACGCGCAGTGCGCCCGCCAGCAGCGGATCGGGCTCACCGCTTTCCGGCAGCTGCAGCGCGCCGCCCTCCAGCACCGCAGACGCCCGAGCCCCACGCAGCGCCGACTCGGCGGCGGTCGCCGGCCATCCGCGCAGGTTGGCGCGGTGCCGGTGCACCTTGGCGAGCGCCTCGCGGGCCTCCTCGCCCGCCTCGGCGACCCCGGGCAGATCGACCAGCGGCGCAAGCGGATGTGACGTCACGCGCAGACACGCTATCCACTTCGCCCGAGAACAGCACACACGCGGCACCGACGACCCGCCGCACAGGCGATGACCACGCCATTGACGGCAGTGACTACCCTCACAGATATGACCGAAGCGCACACCGAAGGGCCGTCTGTTTATCCACCGTCCGACGAGTTCGCCGCGCAGTCGAACGCGACGCCTGAGCTATATGCCGAGGCCGAAAAGGATCGGCTTGCGTTCTGGGCGAAACAGGCCAACAGGTTGTCCTGGGACACCCCGTTCACCGAGGTGCTGGACTGGTCGGAGGCGCCGGTCGCGAAGTGGTTCATCGGCGGCAAGCTCAACGTGGCGTACAACTGCGTGGACCGCCATGTCGAGGCGGGCAACGGCGATCGGGTCGCGATCCGCTGGGAGGGCGAGCCCAAGGGCGACAGCCGCGACATCACCTACGCCGAATTGTTGGCCGAGGTGTGCAAGGCGGCCAACGCGCTGACCGGCCTAGGCCTCAAGGCCGGTGACCGGGTGGCCATCTACATGCCGATGCTGCCCGAGGCGATCGTGGCGATGCTGGCGTGCGCACGCCTTGGCATCCTGCACTCGGTGGTCTTCGCCGGGTTCTCCTCGGCCGCGCTCGCCGCGCGCATCGAAGACGCCGAAGCGAAGTTGGTGATCACCGCCGACGGTCAGTTCCGGCGCGGCAAAGCGGCGTCGCTGAAGGAGAACGTCGACGAGGCGGTACAAGCGGTCACAGACCGCGTAGAGAATCCCGTGCAGCATGTTCTGGTGGTGCGCCGCACCGGAATCGACACGCCGTGGACCGAGGGCCGCGACCTGTGGTGGCACGACGTCGTCGATACGGCGTCGCCCGAACACACGCCCGAAGCGTTCGACTCCGAGCACCCGCTGTTCCTGCTCTACACATCCGGCACCACCGGCAAGCCGAAGGGCATCATCCACACCACAGGCGGTTACCTGACCCAGGCGTCATACACCCATTACTACGTCTTCGACGTCAAACCGGAGACCGACGTCTTCTGGTGCACAGCCGATATCGGATGGGTGACCGGCCACACCTACATCGTGTACGGCCCGCTGTCCAACGGCGTGACCCAGGTGGTCTATGAGGGCACACCGAACTCACCCAACGAGCACCGGCACTTCGAGATCATCGAAAAGTACGGCGTGACAATCTATTACACCGCGCCGACGCTCATCCGGATGTTCATGAAGTGGGGCCGGGAATTCCCCGACGCACACGACCTGTCCAGCCTGCGACTGCTCGGATCGGTCGGCGAGCCGATCAACCCCGAGGCCTGGCGCTGGTACCGAGATGCCTTCGGCGGCAACAGGACTCCCGTCGTCGACACCTGGTGGCAGACCGAGACCGGCGCCATCATGATCTCACCGCTGCCCGGAATCACGGCCGCCAAGCCGGGTTCGGCCATGCGGCCGTTGCCGGGGATCTCGGCGAAGATCGTCGACGAAGAGGGCAACGAGTTGGTGCCTGGCGCCGACGAGGGCGAGCACGTGACCGGCTACCTGGTGCTCGATCAGCCGTGGCCGGCGATGCTGCGCGGCATCTGGGGCGATCTGGAGCGCTACAAGGAGACGTATTGGTCGCGGTATGCCAAGCAGGGCTGGTACTTCGCCGGCGACGGCGCGCGCGTCGACTCCGACGGCGACATCTGGCTGCTCGGCCGCATCGACGACGTGATGAACGTGTCAGGACACCGCATCTCGACGACGGAGGTCGAGTCCGCACTCGTCGGGCATTCCGGCGTGGCCGAGGCCGCGGTCGTCGGCGCCTCCGACGAAACGACCGGACAGGGCATCTGCGCGTTCGTCATCTTGGAGCAGCACGCCAAGAGCAACAACAACATGGTCGAGGAACTGCGCGAGCAGGTGGCCAAGGAGATCGGAAAGATCGCGCGGCCGCGCGAGATTCACGTCGTGCCCGAGCTGCCGAAGACTCGCAGCGGCAAGATCATGCGGCGGCTGTTGCGTGACGTGGCCGAAGGCCGCGAACTCGGCGACACCTCGACGTTGGTGGACCCGTCGGTGTTCGAGGCGATCCGGGCCAGCAAGTAGCGACCCAGGCCGGCTTACACCGCCGGCGTCGACCCGACCGGAACGAAGCCGCTCCCGGGCCTGTCCTTGGCGACGATGTCGGCCAGCACCGCGTTGATCGACATGGCGACGGCCGGGGTGTGCAGCGGGATGTATTTGATGATGCACGTCGGAAGGTCTTCGGCGAACGCGCCGTGGATCATGCCGACCAGTCTGTTGTTGACGGTGACCGGGGCGCCGGAATCGCCGGGCTGACCGCACACCTGGCTGACGATGGTGCCGGGGTCCTCCCCCGGGCCCCACACCACGCCGCAGGAGTAGCCGGTGGTCCGGCCGAGCTTGCAGGCAATGTCGCCGGTCACCGGATCGGGTCCGATGCCGTCGATCAGGAAGTTGCCGAAGTTGTTGACCGGCGTGACCTTCTGCGGGTCGAACTGGATCACCGCGTAGTCGAGCGCGTCATTGCCGGCAACCATGACGCCCAGCACGCCGTTTTGCTCGGCGCCCTCCGCGGCGACCTGGGCGCCCGGGCCGCCGCAGTGCGCCGACGTGAATCCGACGAGGTTGCCGCGGTTGTCGTTGCCGATCGCGGTCAGCGTGCACAGCGTCTCGCCGTTGACGACGAGCCCTGCACCGCCGCCCAGCGGGACCGGTTCAGCGGCACGGGCCCTCGGCGCCGTCGCCTGCGTCGACCCCAGGAATGCGGCCAGCGCGACGATCGCGGCCGACAAGCGAAGAAGCCAGCGGTGCCTGGTCCTCAATGCCCATCCCCCATCAACGTCCCGACCCGCCTCTCAAACGGCGACGGTCAGTGTATCGCTGCGCCGGGATCGTTTACCTCGTCGCCACGTGGCAACATGATCGAGTGTCTTGAAACGTCGGAACCACTCGGCCGACGACAGCGACAACGGGAGGACCATCCGTGAGCAGTAGCGACCGGAAGAACGGCGTGCCGACCACCGTCACCTCGATACCGCTGGTCGATCCGCATGCCCCCAAGCCCGACCCGTCGATCGGAGAACTGGTCAAGGACGCGACCGCCCAGGTCTCGACGCTGGTACGCGCCGAGGTGGAACTGGCCCGCGCGGAGATCACCCGCGACGTCAAGAAAGGCCTGACCGGCAGCGTCTTCTTCATCTCCGCGCTCGTCGTGCTCTTCTATTCGACGTTCTTTTTCTTTTTCTTCCTCGCCGAACTGCTCGACATGTGGGTATGGCGGTGGGTCGCGTTCCTGATCGTGTTCGGCATCATGGTCGTCGTCACCGCGATCCTGGCGCTGTTCGGTTATCTCAAGGTCCGGCGTATCCGCGGCCCGCGGAAGACCATCGAGTCGGTGCGAGAGATCCCCGATGCGCTGACTCCCGGCCACGACAAGGCCAAGGCGGTGAGCGCGGGCAGCGACGGGAAGGCGGCGACCGGGCCGACCGCGGATCCGTCCGGCTGGTAATGGCCCCACCCGATCCGTCGGTCGTCCGCATCGACGGTCCGTGGCGTCATCTGGAGGTGCACGCCAACGGCATTCGCTTCCATGTCGTGGAAGCCAAGGCCAACCCCGACGACATCGAGGCGCCCCTCATCGAGCGGCCGCTGGTGATCCTGCTGCACGGGTTCGGCTCGTTCTGGTACTCGTGGCGCCATCAACTGCGGGGTCTGCGGAAATACCGCGTCGTGGCCGTGGATCTGCGCGGCTACGGCGGCAGCGACAAACCGCCGCGCGGCTACGACGGGTGGACGCTGGCCGGTGACACGGCGGGTTTGGTGCGCGCGCTCGGGCATCGATCAGCGACCCTGGTCGGGCACGCCGATGGCGGCCTGGTCTGTTGGGCGACGTCGGTGCTGCACCCGCGGATGGTCGGCGCGATCGCGGTCATCAGTTCGCCGCATCCCGCGGCGCTGCGTTCGTCGGCTCTGCGCCGCCGCGACCAGGGGTTGGCGCTGCTGCCGTGGATGCTGCGCTACCAGGTTCCGATGTGGCCCGAGCGGGCCTTGACCCGCCGCGACGGCCAGGCGGTGGAACGGCTGGTGCGCAGCCGCGCCGGCGAGAAGTGGGTTGACTCCGAGGATTTCACGCAGACCGTCGCGCACATGCGCCGCGCCATCCAGATCCCGTCGGCGGCGCACTCGGCACTGGAGTATCAGCGCTGGGCCGTGCGCAGCCAGCTGCGCAGTGAGGGCCGCCGCTTTATGCGTTCGATGAAACGCGAACTGGCCGTGCCGATGCTGCACATCCGCGGAGACCGCGACCCGTATGTGCTCGCCGACCCCGTGCAGCGCACACAGCGCTACGCGCCGCACGGCCGCTATGTAACCGTCGCAGGCGCAGGGCATTTCGTCCACGAAGAGGAACCTGACGCCGTCAACGACGAACTGATGCGCTTCCTCGGCCAGCTGTGACGGAGGTCAGCTGCTGACGCAGGCCCCCGTCACCACGGGTGTGCTGTTGTTGATCTTGCCGAACTGGTGGCCGATCTCCCGCGTCGTCAACACGAAACCGGTCTCGGCGTCGTCGACCGCGGCGCCGAACACCACGCCGAGCACCTGACCCTGCGGGTCGATCATCGGGCCACCCGAATTACCCTGGCGCACAGTGCCTCTGATCGTGTACACCTCGCGGTCGACGGTCTTCGTCTTGTAGATGTCGGGGCCCTTCAGCTCGATCGTCTCGCGCACCCGGGCGGGCGTGGCCTGGAACTGTCCGCCGCCGGGATAGCCGAGCACCAACGCGTCGGTGCCGCTCTTGGCGGGCTCCTGCGCGAACTGCAGCGGCGCCGACGGCAGGTTCGGCACATCGAGAATGGAGATGTCGGCGTCCGGGTCGTAGGACACCACCGTAGCGTCGTAGGTCTGACCGTCGACCTCGACCGTGACCGTCTCGGCTCCCGCGACGACGTGCGCATTCGACATCACCCGGTTGGGTGCGACGACGAATCCGGTTCCCTCCAGCACCTTTTGACATCCCGGCGCCACGCCTCGGATCTTGGCGATGCTCGGGCGCACGGCCGCCACCACCGGATCGTTGACCAGGGCTGCGTCGGGTGCGTCGACGTTGGCGATGGGCGTCCGGCCGAACGGCTGCAGCACATCTGGCAGACCCGACGTGTCCAGCAGAGCCTTCAGCCGGTTCGGCACGGCCTTGAGCCACGGCGGGGCGACCTCGTCGACCTGGCTGAGCACCTTCGAACCACGCACTGCCGCAGCCAGATTCGGCTGGTTCGTCGACGTGAGCGGCGTCGCGAGCAGGTAGGCCACCACCGCGACAGCCATCACCATCACCCCGACGCCGATCACCGAATCAACCAGCCTCAGCCCGCGGTTGCGGATCGCACCGCGCACCGCGCGGCCCAGCACGACACCAGCGATCTCGCCTATCACCACGAGGCCGAGGATGAGAAACAGCGTGATGAACAGTTGGGTGCGGGTGCCGGTGACGTGAGTGACGAGGTGAGGCGCCAGCAGCACACCGGCCACCGCGCCGAGCACGACGCCGACGAAGGACAGCAGCGAGCCCAGTGCGCCTGACCGCCAGCCCGAGATGGCCGCGATGAACGCGACCGAGAGGACGGCCAGGTCGAGCCACTCGGACGATGTCATAGATGTGCCTCCCCGTCGGTGACATCATGACCGACGAGGGCCATTGCTTCGTCCAACTCGCGCACATCTTCGGTGTTCCACGGCTTCGCCCAGCCCGCAACGTCGAGCATCGCGGAGATGACCTGGCCGGTGAAGCCCCACACCAACATCTGGTTGAGCAGGAACGCGGGCCCGGCGAGGCGGCGGGTGTTCTCCTTGCGGTACACCATCAGTCGGTTCTCGGGGTTGATGAATGCCCGCACCGGCACACGCGCCACGAGGGCGGTTTCGGATTCGTCGACGACGCTGACGGGCCCGGGGTCGGGTGAATACGCCAGCACCGGCACCACGTGGAATCCCGACGGGGGGATGAACATCTTCTCCATCGTCGCCAGCGGGCGAAGGCGACCGGTGTCGATGCCGGTCTCCTCCTGCGCTTCGCGCAGCGCGGTGTGGATCGGGCCCCGATCGCCGGGATCGGCGGCGCCGCCGGGAAATGCGGCCTGCCCCGCGTGGTGGCGCAGCGTCGACGCCCGCACCGTCACCAACAGATCGGCGTCGTCAGGCAGGCCGCCCGAGGCCGAGTCCGGCGGGCCGGAGAACAGCACGAGCACCGCGGCGTCGCGTCCGCCACCTGTCACCGCGGCCGTGGCGTTGGCGGCGGTCAGCAGCGCGAGCATCTCAGCGGGCACCCGGCGCCGATAGGCGCGCTTGACCGCGTGGGCGTTGTCGACGAGCGGTTTGAGCCAGCCCGGCGCAGCGTCGGGAGTCAGCTCACTCCGTTCGCTGTCCGAACTCACCGGGGTACTCCTATCTCGGCATCTACGGCGGCTGCGATCTCGTCGGCGCTGGCGAACGAACGCGGCAGGATCTTCGAAACGCTACCGTCCCGACGCAGCACCACGGTCGCTGGCATCACGTTGGGCACCTGCAGTGCGGCGGCGATCAGACGCCTGCCGTCCTGCAGCGTCGGGAGATGAACCCCCAGTTCAGCCAGCCGCAGCAGTGCCGCAGTTTCATTCTCGTCCTGGTGCACCGTGACGACCGTGGCGGCGGGGCCGACACGCCGCTGGTACTCGGCCATAGCGGGCAGTTCCTCGGCGCAGGGGGCACACCAGTACGCCCACAGGTTCAGCACGACCGCGCGGCCGGCCAGCGCCCGTGCCACGTCGACCTCGGAGCCGTCGCCCGCACACTCGACGGTGATGCCGACCAGCTTCGGCGGCCCCTCGCCCTGCCCGTCTGCGGGGCACGGCGCGAGTGCAGCGCGCGCCCGCGGTTCGGCGAGCGCTTCGGCAGTGTCGGCGTCCCGGTGTTCACGGGCCTGCGCCTGCCGCGGCGGGCCGGCCGTCTCGTCAGAGTCCAACTGCCGCCACAGGGCGACGCCGAGGGCGACGACGACGGCCATGACCACCACGGTCCAGCGCGTGGATGTGCGCATCGTGCGGATTAATTAGAGGCCGGCCAGCGCCAGCAGGTGTTCGGTCTCGGGACCTTTGACCAGCTTTGCGGCGACGAGCGGGTCGGTCGGCCCGAGGCCGAACGACGGGCAGTCCTTGGCCAGTATGCACACCCCGCAGGCGGGTTTACGGGCGTGGCAGACGCGGCGGCCGTGGAAGATCACCCGGTGGCTGAGATCGGTCCACTCTTTGCGCTCGATCAGCTCGCCGACGGCGTGCTCGACCTTGACCGGGTCCTCCTCCTGGGTCCACCGCCACCGCCGCACCAGCCTGCCGAAGTGGGTGTCGACGGTAATGCCGGGGATGCCGAAGGCGTTGCCGAGGATGACATTGGCGGTCTTGCGGCCGACGCCGGGCAGCGTGACGAGTTCTTCCATGGTCTTCGGCACCTCGCCGTCGAACCGCTCGACCAGCTCCTGACCCAGCCGGATCAGGGCATTCGCCTTGTTGCGGTAGAACCCCGTCGGCCGGATCAGCTCCTCGAGCTCGGCGCGGTTGGCCTCCGCGTAGTCCTTGGCGGTGCGGTACTTCTTGAACAACGCGGGGGTGGTCAGGTTGACGCGCTTGTCGGTGCTCTGGGCCGACAGGATGGTGGCGACGGTCAACTCCAGCGGATTGGTGAAATCCAACTCGCAGTACACATGCGGAAATGCTTGGGCCAGAAGACGATTCATCCGACGCGCGCGTCTTTTCAGCGCGGTCGGGGTTTCCGAGTCCCATTTGCGCGCAGCGGCGCGCCGGACCGGTTTTGCCGCCACCGGCTTGCCGGCCGAAGACTCACCTACAGTCACGGCTGCCAGCGTACTGAGAGCGCCGACAATGGGTACTGCGGACCGGTGACCATTCGTGATCCCACCGAGACCTTCGGCGTGTTTACTACCTGCTTGTGTCGTGGTTGCTCGTGGCCTTCATTCCCG
The DNA here is from genome assembly GCF_002553505.1 of Mycolicibacterium agri. Taxonomy (GTDB): domain Bacteria; phylum Actinomycetota; class Actinomycetes; order Mycobacteriales; family Mycobacteriaceae; genus Mycobacterium; species Mycobacterium agri. The sequence continues at coordinate 17,435 of NZ_PDCP01000063.1, forward strand.
GGTTGCTGATGCTGGCAACTTTCGGGCTCGAGCGGCTCGAATCGGGCCTCACCCGCGACACCGTATCCGCCTCCGATGTGGCTGAATTCCTCGAACACGCGCACGCCGACGACGTCCTTACGCTGGCGCAAGAAGGTATGCCGAAGGCGCTCAACGGCATGCAACGCCGTTTGCAGCAAGGGGTTTGCGAACTGCAGAGCGCGCCGCCCTACATCATCGAAGACGATTGGCCGAATTTGCCGACGCCGCTATATCTCGACAACCGAGGGAATACTGAATTTCGGCAGTACAGGCACGCCAATCGTGTGTAGCGTGGCTACGCACAAATAGCGAGCCTCTAGACTGATCACGCAAACCGGTTAGAGGTCGGCGTGCGCATGTCATAACCCAACAGCTTAAGAGGGGCAACGTGGACGAGATCCTGGCCAGGGCCGGAATCTTCCAGGGAGTCGAGCCGAGCGCCGTAGCTGCGCTGACAAAGCAACTGCAACCAGTCGACTTCCCGCGCGGACATACGGTGTTCGCAGAGGGAGAGCCGGGCGATCGGCTATTCATCATCATCTCCGGCAAGGTGAAGATCGGACGCCGGTCGCCGGACGGGCGCGAAAACCTGCTCACCATCATGGGGCCGTCGGACATGTTCGGCGAGCTGTCGATATTCGACCCCGGCCCACGGACGTCGAGCGCCACCACCATCACCGAGGTGCGGGCCGTGTCGATGGACCGCGACGCGCTGCGTGCCTGGATCGCCGACCGGCCGGAGATCGCCGAGCAGCTGCTGCGAGTGCTGGCTCGCCGGCTTCGTCGCACCAACAACAACCTGGCCGACCTGATCTTCACCGACGTGCCGGGCCGCGTCGCCAAGCAACTGCTGCAGCTCGCGCAGCGCTTCGGCACGCAGGAGGGCGGCGCGCTGCGGGTGACCCACGACCTGACGCAGGAGGAGATCGCCCAGCTGGTCGGCGCCTCGCGGGAGACCGTCAACAAGGCGCTGGCCGATTTCGCCCATCGCGGCTGGATTCGCCTCGAAGGCAAGAGCGTGCTGATCTCCGACAGCGAGCGGCTGGCCCGCCGCGCACGCTAACTAGCCCGGCCCTGCGCTGAAACCGCGCCGAACCGCTTGCTTGCGCTGCCCTGCGCTGAAACCGCGCCGAACCGCTTGCTTGCGCTGCCCTGCGCTGAAACCGCGCCGAGATCGACGAAATGGCGCGTTCTTCTCGCACGTTTGCGCCCAAACGTTGGTTTGGGCGTTCAGGAGCGGAGATAGTCCAGCTGGGCCTGGACGCTCCATTCGGCGAAGTCCCACAGCTTCTCGTCGACGTCGGTGTAGACGTGCTCGACGATCTGGCGGGCGGTGGCGTCCTCACCCAGCACGCGTAGCGCCTCGCGCACCTGCTCGAGCCGTTCCTCGCGGTGCGCCAGGTACATGGCCGTGACCGCCTCGAGGTCGTCGAGATCGGGGCCGTGCCCCGGCAGTACCGCGCGACGCCCGAGCCCCTGCAGCCGCTTCAGCGACTCCAGATATTCGCCAAGCCGGCCGTCCTCCTTGTCGATGACCGTGGTGCCTCGTCCGAGCACGGTGTCCGCAGTCAGCACCGCATCGTCGAGCACGAACGACAACGAGTCGGCGGTGTGTCCCGGCGTGGCCATCACCGTGATGCGCAGGCCCGCAGCGTCGATGACCTCGCCGTCGGAGAGCGGCCCGCCGAGCCCGCGCAGATAGCCGCTGCCCACGGAGCGCACCACCGCGCCGGTGCGCTCGACGATCTTGTCGATGCCGCCGGTGTGGTCGTCGTGTTTGTGGCTGATCAACACCAGGGAGATCGTGCCGAGTTCGGCGAGCCGCCCGATGTGCTCGTCGTCGTCCGGGCCAGGGTCGACGACCACCATCTCGTCGCTGCCGGGCCCGCGCAGCACCCACGTGTTGGTGCCGTCCAGCGTCAACAGCCCGGGGTTGTTGCACAGCAGTACCGATGCCGACTCGGTCACCGGCCGCAACACGCCGTAGGCCGGATGCTCGGGGCCACTCGCAGCGTCGGTCACCTGTAGCTCACGCCTCGCTCAGGCGACCTCTGCTCGATCGTCGCTCACGCGACCTCAACGATCAGCTCCACCTCGACCGGCGCATTCAACGGCAGCGCCGCCACCCCGACCGCCGACCGGGCGTGTGCGCCCGCCTCGCCGAACACCTCGCCGAGCAGCTCCGAGGCGCCGTTGACGACGCCCGGCTGGCCGTGAAAACCCGGCGCCGACGCGACGAAGCCGACCACCTTCACCACCCGGACCACGCTGTCGAGGCCGACCAGTGAGTCGACGGCGGCCAGCGCGTTCAGCGCACAGACGCGCGCCATCTCCTTGGCCTGCTCGGGAGTCACCCCGCCGCCACCGACCAACCCGGCCACCGGCAGCTCGCCGGCCACCATCGGAACCTGACCCGAGGTGTAGACGAGGTTGCCGGTGCGGACCGCGGGCACGTATGCGGCCACGGGCTTGACCACCGGCGGCAGTTCGATGCCCAGCTCCGAGAGCCGGGCCGACCACTTGCCCCCGCTCATTTCGGCCGCTTCAGGTAGGCGACGTGCTGCTCACCGGTGGGGCCGGGCAGCACGGTGACGAGCTCCCACCCGTCTTCGCCCCACTGGTCGAGGATCTGCTTGGTGGCGTGCGTCAGCAACGGGACCGTGGCGTACTCCCAACGGGTCTGTTCGGTCATGGGCCTCAGCCTATCGGGCCGCGAAAACGGCTTCGTTAGCATGCAGTGGTGGGTACCGAACCGAACGGCCGCGTATCGGTCGGCTGGCCGTCTCGGCTGACCAAGGCGCGACTGCATTTCGTCACCGGCAAAGGCGGTACCGGCAAGTCGACCATCGCCGCATCGCTGGCGCTGGCGCTGGCGGCCGGTGGGCGCAAGGTCTTGTTGGTGGAAGTCGAAGGGCGCCAAGGCATTGCGCAACTCTTCGACGTTCCGCCGCTGCCGTATGAGGAAGTCAAGATCGCGACCGCCGACGGCGGCGGCACGGTCAACGCGCTGGCCATCGACATCGAGGCCGCGTTCCTCGAGTACCTCGACATGTTTTACAACCTCGGGCTGGCCGGCCGCGCGATGCGCCGCATCGGTGCCGTCGAATTCGCGACGACGATCGCGCCCGGCCTGCGCGACGTGCTGCTCACCGGCAAGATCCGCGAGATCGTCACCCGCGCCGAGAAGGGCAAGCAGCCGGTGTATGACGCCGTCGTGGTCGACTCGCCGCCCACCGGGCGCATCGCCCGCTTCCTCGACGTCACCAAGGCGGTGTCCGATCTAGCCAAGGGTGGGCCGGTGCACTCCCAGGCCGAAAGCGTCGTCAAGGTGCTGCACTCGGATCTGACCGCGATCCATCTGGTGACGCTGCTGGAGGCGCTGCCGATGCAGGAGACGCTCGAGGCCATCGAGGAGCTGCGCGAACTGGACCTGCCGATCGGCAGCGTCATCGTCAACCGCAACATCCCCGCCTACCTGACCCCGGATGCGCTTGCCAAGGCCGCCGAGGGTGACATCGACGCCGACCAGGTCCGCAACGATCTGGCCAGAGTGGGAATCACGTTGTCCGACAGCGACTTTGCCGGTCTGCTGACCGAAACCATTCAGCACGCCACCAGGATCAAGGCGCGGGCCGAAAGCGCCGAGCTGCTGGACGAATTCAAAGTCGCCCGACTGGAACTGCCCGCCATCCCCGACGGGGTCGACCTCGGCAGCCTCTACGAACTCGCCGAAGTCCTCAACCAGCAGGGGGTCCGATGAGCGCCACACCTCCGGCCCTCGACATGGCCTCGATCCTCAAGGACCGGTCCAACCGCGTCGTGGTGTGTTGCGGCGCAGGCGGAGTCGGCAAGACGACGACCGCGGCGGCGATGGCGCTGCGGGCCGCCGAATACGGTCGCACCGTCGTGGTGCTGACCATCGACCCGGCCAAGCGGCTGGCGCAGGCGTTGGGGATCAAGGACCTGGGCAACACGCCGCAGCGGGTTCCGTTGGCGCCGGAGGTGCCCGGCGAGCTGCACGCGATGATGCTCGACATGCGCCGGACGTTCGACGAGATGGTCATCCAGTACTCGGGACCCGAACGGGCCCAAGCGATTCTGGACAACCAGTTCTACCAGACCGTCGCGACCTCACTCGCGGGCACGCAGGAGTACATGGCGATGGAGAAGCTCGGCCAACTGCTCGCCGAGGACCGCTGGGACCTGGTCGTCGTCGACACCCCGCCGTCGCGCAATGCCCTCGACTTCCTCGACGCGCCGAAGCGCCTCGGCGGCTTCATGGACAGTCGGCTGTGGAAGCTTCTGCTCGGCCCTGGGCGCGGCATCGGGAAGCTGGTGTCGGGCGCGATGGGGCTGGCCATGCGCGCGCTGTCGACGGTGCTCGGCTCGCAAATGCTGTCCGACGCAGCGGCTTTCGTGCAATCGCTGGACGCGACATTCGGCGGCTTCCGCGAGAAGGCCGACCGCACGTACGAATTGTTGAAACGGCGCGGCACGCAGTTCGTCGTGGTGTCGGCGGCCGAGCCCGACGCCTTGCGCGAGGCGTCCTTCTTCGTCGACCGGCTCTCCGAGGAGCACATGCCGCTGGCCGGGCTGATTCTCAACCGCACCCATCCGACGCTGTGCTCGCTGCACGCCGACAAAGCGGCCGAGGCGGCCGACCAGCTGGCCGCCGAGGACCCCGAGTCGCTGACCGCTGCGGTGCTGCGGATCCACGCCGACCGGGCAAGCACGGCAAAACGCGAGGTGCGGCTGTTGTCGCGGTTCACGGGCGCCAACCCGCACGTCGCGATCGTCGGGGTGCCGTCGCTGCCGTTCGATGTGTCCGACCTCGAAGCGCTGCGCGCGATCGCCGATCAGATCACCGGAGAGGCGGCCGCCGCGTAGCCGAAACGGCCTCTCGGCGAACTCGACGGATTTGCCGAAACTGAATCAGACTGCGCTGCGGTGTTTGCGCTGAGCGGCGAAGAAGTCCGCCCAGGAGACCACCTCGGGGTGCTGCTTGAGCAGGGCGCGGCGCTGGCGCTCGGTCATGCCGCCCCACACGCCGAACTCGACGCGGTTGTCGAGGGCGTCGGCCCCGCATTCCAAGATCACCGGGCAGTGCCGACAGATCACCGCGGCTTTGCGCTGCGCGGCGCCGCGGACGAATAACTCGTCCGGGTCCGTCTGCCGGCACCGGGCTTGAGATACCCACGCGATCCGGGCTTCGGCTTCTGCGCCGTGCACCGAATTGTTGGGTAATGAAGTGGTTCCTGTCCTGCGCGCCACGGGCCGTGTGCTCGACACCAGCGTCTCCCTTTAAGTCCAGCCGCCTTTACTCGACGGGTCAGTCCTTTGGTCGTAGAAGGCTTATGCGATCTATGCCACATTGCGCAGGTCTTTGTTACCTGAATCGCACTGTAGGTACAAGCTAGGTGGTCACAGGCTATTTACGCAACTGTTTGTTTGCCCCTTTTTTGGGACAACCGTGCCGACTCGCCCGGCTCAGCAATCCCCGGTGTCCCCGTAAGTGCCTCTATGCTGGCAATCTAGCTTCCGTGGAGAGCTCGCGGCGGCATGCTAGTTAGTCTGTAAGGCATGCCCGAACGCCCGCCGAATCGTCCGCCGACGACGGTCACTATCGTGAAATTGGCGTGGTGCGTCCTGTTGGCCAGTGTGGTGGCGGCGGGTCTGATGTTTCCGGTTGTGGGCGGGGTCGGACTGATGTCCAACCGGGCTTCCGACGTCGTTGCCAACGGCTCGGCTCAGCTCGTCGAGGGCGAGGTGCCCGGCGTGACGACGATGGTCGACGCGAAGGGCAACGTCATCGCATGGCTGTATTCGCAGCGCCGGTTCGAGGTGCCGAGCGATCAGATCGCCAACACGATGAAGCTGGCGATCGTTTCGATCGAGGACAAACGGTTTGCCGAGCACAATGGCGTCGACTGGCAGGGCACGCTGACGGGCCTGTCGGGTTATCTGTCCGGCAACCTCGACACCCGCGGCGGCTCCACCATCGAGCAGCAGTACGTGAAGAACTACCAACTGCTGGTGGTTGCGCAGACCGACGCGGAGAAGCGCGCCGCCGTCGAAACCACGCCGGCCCGCAAGCTGCGTGAGATCCGCATGGCGCTGACCCTGGACAAGACGTTCACCAAGCCGGAGATCCTGACCCGCTACCTGAACCTGGTGTCGTTCGGCAACGGCGCGTTCGGCGTGCAGGACGCCGCGCAGACCTATTTCGGCGTCAACGCCTCCGAGCTGAACTGGCAGCAGGCCGCGCTGCTGGCGGGGCTGGTGCAGTCGACCAGCACGCTGAACCCCTACACGAACCCCGAGGGCGCGTTGGCCCGTCGGAACCTGGTGCTCGACACGATGATCGAGAACATTCCGCAGGAGGCCGAGGCGCTGCGCGCGGCCAAGCAAGAGCCGCTGGGCATCCTGCCGCAGCCGAAGGAGCTGCCCCGCGGCTGCATTGCGGCGGGCGACCGCGCGTTCTTCTGCGACTACGTGTTGGACTACCTGGCCCGTGCGGGCATAAGCAAGGAGCAGGTGGCCCGCGGCGGCTACCTGATTCGCACCACGCTCGACCCGGATGTGCAGCAGACGGTGAAGTCCGCCGTCGACAGCATCGCCAGCCCCGACCTTCCCGGCGTCGCCAGCGTGATGAGCGTGATCAAGCCCGGCAAGGAAACCCATCCGGTGCTCGCGATGGTCAGCAACCGCACCTACGGCCTGAACACCGAGGCGGGCGAAACCATGCAGCCGCAGCCGTTCTCGCTCGTCGGTGACGGCGCCGGGTCGACGTTCAAGATCTTCACCGTCGCCGCCGCGATGGAGATGGGGATGGGCATCAGCGCGCAGCTGGACGTGCCCGCACAGTTCCAGGCGAAGGGGCTGGGCAGCAGCGACACACCCGGATGCCCGAAAGAGACCTGGTGTGTGAAGAACGCGGGCGGCTACCGCGGCCAGATGAACATCACCGACGCGCTGGCCACGTCGCCCAACACCGCCTTCGCCAAGCTGATCTCGCAGGTCGGCGTGCAGCGCACGGTCGACATGGCGGTCAAGCTGGGCCTGCGGTCATACGCGCTGCCTGGCACCGCGCGCGACTACGACCCGGGCAGCAACGAGTCCCTGGCCGACTTCATCAAGCGGCAGAACCTGGGCTCGTTCACGCTGGGCCCGTTCGAGCTGAACCCGCTCGAGTTCGCCAATGTGGCGGCCACGTTGGCCTCCGGTGGCGTGTGGTGCCCGCCGAATCCGGTCGACAAGGTCTTCGACCGGCACGGCAACGAGGTGTCGGTGACCACCGAAACATGCGAGCAGGTCGTGCCAGAAGGGCTGGCCAACACCCTGGCCAACGCGTTGAGCAAGGACGACCAGGGCGCGGGCACCGCCGCCGCGTCGGCCGGGTCGGTGGGCTGGGACCTGCCGATGTCGGGCAAGACCGGCACCACCGAGGCGCACCGCTCGTCGGCGTTCCTCGGCTTCACGAACACCTTGGCAGGCGCCAACTACATCTACGACGACTCCACCTCGCCCGGCGAGCTGTGCTCGTATCCGCTGCGCCAGTGCGGATCCGGAAACCTGTTCGGCGGCAATGAGCCTGCCCGTACGTGGTTCAGCGCGATGAAACCGATCGCCAACAACTACGGCGAGGTCAAGCTGCCGCCGACCGATCCCCGCTACGTCGACGGTGCGCCCGGCTCACGGGTGCCCAGCGTCTCGGGCCTGACCGAGGAGCTGGCGCGCCAGCGGCTACGGGAGGCCGGCTTCCAGGTGGCCGACCAGGCCAGCTCGGTCAACAGCACGTCGAAGGCGGGCACGGTGGTCGGGACGTCGCCGACGGGCCAGACGGTGCCCGGCTCGATCGTCACGATCCAGGTCAGCAACGGCATCCCGCCTGCACCGCCGCCTCCGCCGGAGGGCATCCCGGGCCTGCCGCCGATAGCCGGTTCGACGGTCGTGGAGATCCCCGGGCTACCGCCGATCACGGTGCCGGTGCTCGGCCCGCCGCCGCCTCCGGGTGGGCCGCCGCCCCCGTGACCGGTGTGGGCTCGGTAACGGCTGGGAGACGGAAAGCGGTGCAGGCCCACGACTGGCAGTAGGCTGCGTGGCATGTCCGCCGCTTCAGTCGTGAAGAAAACCGCCGCCGTGGCCGCCGGCTCGGTCGTGGCCTGTATCGGCTACGCGTCGATCATCGAGCGGAACGCGTTCGTGACGCGCGAGGTGACGATGCCGGTGCTCACACCCGGCTCGACCCCGCTGCGGGTGCTGCACATCAGCGACATCCACATGCGGCCCAACCAGCGCCGCAAGCAGGCGTGGCTGCGTGAGCTGGCCAGCCTGCAGCCCGACCTGGTGGTCAACACCGGAGACAACCTTGCGCATCCGAAGGCGGTGCCGGCCGTCGTGCAGACGCTAGGCGACTTGCTTTCGCTCCCAGGCGTTTTCGTGTTCGGCAGCAACGACTACTTCGCGCCGCGACTGAAAAACCCGGCCAACTACCTCACCAATCCGTCGCACCGGACGTTCGGCCAGCCGCTGCCGTGGCAGGACCTGCGGGCCGCGTTCACCGAGCGCGGCTGGCTCGACCTGACCCACAACCGTCGCGAGATCGAGGTGGCCGGGCTGCGCATCGCCGCCGCCGGCGTCGACGACCCGCACATCAAGCGCGACCGCTACGAGACCATCGCCGGGCCGGCCGACCCGACGGCCAACCTGCGCCTCGGCCTCACGCACTCGCCTGAGCCGCGCGTGCTGGACCGCTTCGCCGGCGACGGCTATCAGCTGGTGATGGCGGGCCACACCCACGGCGGGCAACTGTGCCTGCCGTTCTACGGCGCCATCGTCACCAACTGCGACCTGGACCGGTCGCGTGCCAAGGGGGCGTCGCGCTGGGGCGCCGGCATGGCCCTGCACGTCTCGGCGGGCATCGGCACGTCGCCCTACGCGCCGCTGCGGTTCTGCTGCAGGCCCGAAGCGACGCTGCTGACGCTGGTGGCCGCGCCGACCGGCGGCCGCGGCGCCGGAACCCGGGTGGGGCAGTCCCATCCGACGGCCTCGGTGCGGTGAGCGACGCGGCTTCAAGTGCCGCCCGCTGCCAACCACGCGCCTGGGTGGACAACGCGGTTCGGTTGATCGAGGCCGACGCCCGGCGCAGCGCTGACACGCACCTGCTGCGCTATCCGCTGCCGTCGGCATGGAGCGACCGCGTCGATGTCGCGCTGTACCTCAAGGACGAATCCACCCACATCACCGGCAGCCTCAAGCATCGGCTGGCGCGCTCGCTGTTTCTGTACGCCCTGTGCAACGGGTGGATCGGCGAGAACACCACGATCATCGAGGCGTCGTCGGGGTCGACCGCGGTGTCGGAGGCCTATTTCGCGGCGCTGCTCGGGTTGCCGTTCATCGCCGTGATGCCGTCGTCGACCAGCGCGGCGAAGATCAAGCTGATCGAAGCCCAAGGCGGGCGTTGCCATTTCGTCGCGGAATCGTCGCAGGTCTACGCGGAGGCCGAACGGCTGGCCGAGGAGACCGGCGGCCATTATCTCGACCAGTTCACCAACGCCGAGCGGGCCACCGACTGGCGCGGCAACAACAACATCGCCGAGTCCATCTACGTGCAGATGGACCAGGAAGCCCACCCGATCCCGGAGTGGATCGTCGTCGGCGCGGGCACCGGCGGGACCTGCGCGACCATCGGCCGCTACATCCGCTACCGCAGGCACGCCACCCGGCTGTGTGTGGTGGATCCGGAGAACTCCGCGTTCTACGCCGCCTACGCCCAGGGCGACCCGCACGTCGTCACGGGAATGTCGTCACGGATCGAGGGCATCGGTAGACCGCGGGTCGAGCCGTCGTTTCTGCCCAGCGTGGTGGACCGCATGATCAGGGTCCCAGACGCCGCGTCCATCGCCGCCGCGCGGCACGCCAGCGCAGTCTTGGGCAGACGGGTCGGACCCTCGACGGGGACCAATCTGTGGGGCGCGTTCACTGTGCTGGCGGAAATGGCCGCCAGCGGGCGCAGCGGGTCGGTGGTGACGCTGATTGCCGACAGCGGCGACCGCTACGCCGACACCTACTTCAGCGACGAGTGGTTGGCCAATGCGGGCTTGGACCCGTCGGCCGCCACGGAAGTGCTCGTCGAGTTCGAACGTTCCGGCCGCTGGCTTTGATCCTCATCGTCGCCGGTCAACGGCCCGTCAGAGGTCAAGAACAGCCACAGCGCGGCCAGGACGAAGAAGCCCACGTAGACGGAAGCTCCCAACCCAGTCATGTCGCGCCTCGTTTCGCATATCTGCGGCAATTTGCCGTCATTTTGTACAACGCCACCGACAAACCGGTTTCATCCCGCGGCGCGGCGTGACCTGCGTCGCCAAATCGTGTCCTTCGGGGCGCGGCGGCGTTAATCGATTTGGCAGCACAGTGCGGCGGTGCGATACGCTGTCGTGGCTTCACGCGGGGTGTGGCGCAGCTTGGTAGCGCGCTTCGTTCGGGACGAAGAGGTCGTGGGTTCGAATCCCGCCACCCCGACTTCGTGATTGCGGGTGACGGCTCACCTCGATGCCGCGAAATTGCATTCCCGCAGTTGCCTACTCGTACTTCTGCTGCCGGATCGCAGTCTCGCTGTCGGTACCACGTGACCCCCATCAGCAGCAGTGAGGTTTGAAGGCCTCACCTCGGTCAATCCCAGGCTGCGTGCAGACAACCAGCTTCGAATGGTGGCGCTGGCGGTTGAGCCACGCGTTGGGCAGCAATCCCCTGGTGCGGACCAGCGATCGCATCGAAGCGGCCATCGCCGCGTTGGCTGTCGCCGTGCTGATCGCAATGCCCGTCGCCGCCGCGAAGGCCACCGCCGTCCACGACGAACGCGGTCGGTCCTACGCCGCCGAAGTTGAGCGCCACGTGCAGGTCAGCGCGGCCGTGACGCAGACCAGCGCGACGATGCCGCGCACCAACGTCACCGTCGTGCAGGCGGCCTGGTCCTTCGGCGGCACCGAGCACGTCGCCCGCTTCCAGTGGGACCAGCCGGTGCGCGCCGGCCAGCACATCGACATCGTCGTCGACCAGGACGGGCGGAGGATCGTGCCACTTGATCCGTGGTGGCGTGCAGGGCTGGACGGGGCGTTCGCGGCGACCACGTTGTTGCTCGCGGTGGCCGGCGTCGCCGCGGGCTGTGTCGCGATCGCCCGGCCGTGTCTGAGACGGATGCGTTACGCCGCGTGGGACCGCGACATCGCCAGCCTCGCCGACGAGGACGGAACCACTTATCGACACTGATCCCGATTGCCCGCGAAACGGCGTTCCGGCAGGCCTTTACTCGCAGTTCTGCTGCCGGAATGCCGTTTCGCGACGGGCCGCGGGGCTAGATGCGACGATGTCGATGTGCTCGACGGTGGCGTGCACTACGCGACCAACGGTGACTTTCGCCTGGCCTACCGGGTTTTGGGCGACGGGGATAACACGGTGGTCTGGATTCCCGGGTGGATCAGCAACGTCGACATGTTCGACGAGCCGGAGTCGCCGTTCACCGGGTTCATCGAGCACATCGCCGAGCACACCCGACTCGTGATGTGGGACAAGCGCGGCACCGGCTTGTCCGATCCCGTCACGCATGTGCCGCCGCTGGACGAGCGGATGGACGACCTGCACGCGGTGATGAACGCGGCGGGCGCTAAACGACCAGCGCTGTTCGGGATTTCCGAGGGCGGCCCGATGAGCATCTTGTTCGCCGCGACCTACCCGGAGCGGGTGCAGTCGCTGATCCTCTACGGCACGCTGCCGCGGTTCACTCCCGAATTACCGGACTACCCTTGGGGTTTGAAACCTCATCGCCTCACCGAGTACGAGGACGAAATCGTCAACCATTGGGGCGAGGGAGCGCTGGCCGAACTGTTCTTCGGTCCGATCGCCGAGGTGCCCGGCTTCCTGGATCTCTACGGCCGCATCCAACGCGCGTCCGCCAGCCCGCGGATGGCGTTGATGCTCTGGCAGGCCGTCGCCCAGATCGACGTGCGCCAGGTGCTGAGCACCGTCCTCACACCCACCTTGGTGCTCGCGCGCCGCGGCGACGAGGTCGCCACCCCGGAGGCCGCCGCGGAGTTCGCCTCCGCCATGCCCAACGCGAAGTTCTGTGAACTCCCGCCGGGCCCGCACGGCCTTCTCGACGAGGCGCTGGCGTCGGCTGTCCTCGAATTCGTCTGCGGCACAGCGCATGACGAGACCAGTGAGCGCGTGCTCTCGACGGTGTTGTTCACCGACATCGTGAGCTCGACCGAGTTGCTCAGCGCTCATGGCGACACGCGCTGGCGCCACGAACTCGACGTGCATGACCGGTTGGTGGACAGGCTGCTTGCGAAATTCGGTGGCCGGCGCGCCAAGCACACCGGCGACGGGGTCTTCGCACTGTTCGACGGGCCCACGAAGGCGGCGCGCTGCGGCCTCGAACTCGTCCCCGCGCTGGCGAGCAAGGGCATGCATGTGCGGGTCGGCGTGCACATCGGCGAATGCGAGCGGCGCGGCGACGAGTGGAGCGGCACGGCCGTGCACGTCGGTGCGCGCATCGGCGCGCTGGCGCGAGCCGATGAGGTGCTCGCCAGCCGCACGGTGCGCGACCTGTCGGTCGGGTGCAGCCTGCGCTTCGAAAGCCTCGGCGCCCACCGCCTCAAGGGGTTCACCGACGAGACCGAGGTCTTTCGCGTCATCAAACCGGCCGGCGTGCCCTTCTGATCCGCGCTTTTGGGTTTGACCGGCGCCGATGCCGGGAATGATCGTCCTCGTGACATTGACATCACCGAAGCTGGAACCTGCGCTGCCCTGGGCTACCGAGCCGCTGTCGTCGACCGTTCTCGACCTGCTGGCCTGCCGCCCGCCGCAGCGTTCCTTCACCCCCGTCTCACTGCCGCTGGCCGACACCGACCCGTACGGGCTGGATCTTCATCTGGCGCTGTACACCTCCTACGAGCTGCACTACCGCGGTTTCGCCGGCGTCGACCCGCGCTGGGAGTGGAATCCGGTGCTGCTGGCGGTGCGCTCCCAGCTGGAAGACGTGTTCCTCGAGGCGCTGCGCCGCGACGTCGGCGACATCGAGCCCGACGCCACCGCGGCGGCCGAAATGGACGCGCTGTGCGTCGAGCCCGTCGACGGGACGGGGCCGTCATACTTCCTGCGCGACAAGGGCACTTGGGAGCAGATGCAGGAGTACTTCGTGCATCGCTCGCTGTACCACCTCAAGGAGGGCGACCCGCACGCCTGGGCCATTCCCCGGCTGACGGGTCAGGCCAAGGCGTCGTTCGTCGCCATCGAGTACGACGAGTTCGGCGGCGGCCGTGGCAGCCAGGTGCATCAGCAGCTGTTCGCCGACCTCATGGAGGCCGCCGGACTGGACTCCACCTATCTCGGCTATATCGACCACGTTTCTGCCGAATCGTTAGCGTCGGTCAACCTGATGTCGATGTTCGGGCTGCATCGCGAGTTCCGCGGCGCGGCCGTGGGTCACTTCGCGGCGACCGAGATCACCTCGTCGCCCGGATCACGCCGCCTGGTCGAGGCGCTGACGCGGATGGGTGCGCCCGACGCGTGCGTGCGTTTCTACGCCGAACACGTCGAGGCCGACGCCGTACACGAACAGGTGGTGCGCACCGATGTGGTCGGCGATCTCGTCGCGACCGAGCCGCATGTGGACCGCGATGTCGTATTCGGCATCCGCGCAATGGATTTCATCGAGGGTCGGCTGGCCGACCATCTGATGGCGTACTGGACCTTGGGCAAATCGTCGCTACGCAGGCCGCTGGCCTGAGGACTGCTCCGAAGGCGTATCGGAAGGCTTGGCGCTGCGCTGGCGACGCCGATGACTGGTGTCGCACAGCGGGTAGTTCTTCGAGCGGCGGCATGCGCAGATCGCGACCATGAAGCGATCCGACTCCACGACGCTGCCGTCGGGCATCTCGATGCGCACCCGGCCCTGCACCATCACCGGGCCGGACGGCACAACCCGCACGGTGCGGGCTTCAGGTTCGCTCATGCCTTGTCCGCTCTGATCACAACCAACTCTTCCTCCCGGCGGCCCGGGTCGAGCCTGCCGGTGTCTTCGAGCCATTGTGCGCGCGCAGAGAGCACGGGACCGAACGGGATCCACTGCCATGCCACGATCTCGGCGTCGAGGCCACAAGCGGCCAGCGCGGCCAGCGTGCGCCGGGGCTCGGCGAACTCGGACTGCACCAGAAGCATGGTGCCGCCCCTGGCGAGCAGGCCTTTGACGGAGGCGCAAAGCGGGTCGAGGACGAGCCGGCCGTCGTAGCCGGCGTCCCATGCGCGGGACGGCCCGACGGTGGCAGGCATGTCGAGACCCTCGACGCTCGGGTCGTGCGGCACATACGGCGGATTACTGACGACGAGGTCGTACGGGCCGAACTCGGCGGCCCGGGCCCACGATCCGACGTGCACGGCGACGTCGGCGCCGGCCAACGAGACCTGTTGACGCGCATAGCGGGTGGCGCGGGGACAGATGTCGAACGCGCTCACCTCGGCGGCGCCCTGCTGGGCGGCGGCGATCGCGATCACGCCGCTGCCGGTACACAGGTCGGCGACGCGGCTCTGGCGCGCCAGGCCGCTCTTCTCCATGACGTCGATCAACAACTGAGAGTCTTCTTGCGGGGTGTACACGCCTTCGGCCACAGCCGGCATGTCCAGGTCGGTGTGCGCAGTGGTCAACATCGGCCTTTCGGTCAAGCGAAATGATCAAGCTTTGAATTAATGCCCGATCTCGCTGGTGTTAAACCCGCGCGACGCGTTTGCCGAGCTCACAGATGGGCACACCACTAGCTGTGGGAATCTCCGACATCGCCACTCTGCCGCTTCGCTTGGGCTCCGCCGTGCGCGGCCGACGCGTCTTTCACCCCGTCGGTGTGCTTGCCGAGGGCACTCTCGAACGGGTTGCCCCGCTGGGTGAAGGTCTGCCGCTGGAATCCGGCGATGTGATCGGCCGGGTGTCCAAGGGAGTCGGACTGCCGGGCGCTGTACCCGACGTCGCAGGAGTCGCGTGGCGGATGCCCCAGCCGTCGGCTCCGACACCGTGGGATGTGCTACTCGCGTCGACCGTGCGGGGCCGCCTGCTGCTGGCACCGGCCGCGAGCTGGTCGGGCACCACCTTCTCCAGCCTGATGCCGCTGCGCTACAAGGACGGCGTCTGGTGGCTGCAGGCCCGGCTCTCCACGCCCATCGATTCTCCTGGCCTGGCGCTGGAGGCCATCCGCAGTCGCATCGCGTCCACCGGCGTCGACTTCGACATCGAGCAGGCCGCGGGCACCGGCGGCTTCCTGCCGTTGGCCCGGCTCACGCTGCACACGCTGGCGACGAACTCGGGCGACATCTCGTTCGACCCCACCGTGCACAGCCACCCGGATGTGGAGCTGATGCCGGGCTGGTTGACGGGTTTCCGACGGGCGGCATATCGGCGCAGCCGTCAGGGACGCGACGCCGAATAGCGCCGCGCGTCGGAATCAGTGAGCCGTCAGTCGGTGGGCTCTTCGTCGGGTTCGGCGACGTCGGGCGCCACCTCACGGGTTGCCATGCCGCCCTCGCGGTTCTGATCTGTCGGACCCGGCCTGCCGCCCTTCTTCTCCCCGTCGTCGTTGAGGTCGTCGTAGATTCCCTTACCGCGCGTCATGGATACCCTTTCATTTCGATGCGCTGCGTAGCTTTTCCAGCAGCGGGCCCGCCGCCTCCTTGAGGAACAGTTCCTGGCCCTCGTCGCCGATCTGCACCAGCGCGATGTCGGTGAAACCGGCCTTCCAGTACTCACTGATGGCCTCGACGATCGCGTCGAGGTCAGGCCCGCACGGAATGGACTCCGCGACGTCGTCGGGCTTGACGAACTGCGTCGCGCCCTCGAAGCCCGCAGTGGTGGGCAGATCGGAATTGACGGCCCACCCGCCGGCGAACCACCGGAACTGGTCGTGCGCCCGTGCGACCGCGGCGTCGCGGTCGGGATCCCAGCAGATCGGGATCTGCCCGATCACCCGCACATCGCCTGGCAGACCCGTGGCGCGTCGCGCCTCGTGCCAGGAGTCGACGATGTCCTTGTTGGGCTCGACGGCGATCAGGTGGTCGGCCAGCGGCGCGAAGGTCTCGATGGACCGCTCCCCAGATACGGCCGCCGCGATCGGCACCGGCGTGTCCGGCACGTCCCACAGGCGCGCGGAGTCGACTTCGAAGTACTCGCCCTTCCAGTCGACGAGCTCGCCGGTGGACAGCTCGCGGATGATCTGGATGGCCTCGCGCAGCATCTCGTGCCGCCGGGCCACCGTCGGCCAGCGTTTCCCGACGACGTGCTCGTTGAGGTTCTCGCCGCTGCCCAGCCCGAGAGTGAATCGACCATCGGCGAGGATCTGCAGCGTGGCGGCCTTCTGCGCGACGATCGCGGGGTGATACCGCAGCGTCGGGCAGGTCACGTAGGTGAACAGCTCGACCCGCTCGGTCGCATGGGCCACCGCACCGAGCACCGACCAGGCGTAGGGCGCATGCCCCTGCGACGACAGCCACGGGAAGTAGTGGTCGCTGGACACCTCGAAGTCGAACCCGACCTGTTCGGCCGAAACGGCGTACCGGACAAGCTCCTTAGGGCCGCTCTGTTCGGTCATCAGGGTGTAGCCGAAGCGCGTCATGGCTGCTGATTACCCGGGTGCCTGACACCGAAACGGCTACAGCCGGGCCTTGACCGCCGCCGAAAGGCGCGCGCCGTCGGCCTTTCCGGCCGCGATGGCCGTCGCGGCCTTCATCACCTGACCCATCTGCTTCATTCCGGGCGGTTCGCCGTTCTGCTCGGTGACCTGAGCGATGGCGGTGTCGACGACATCGGCAAGTTCGGCGTCGGTCAGCGGCGTGGGCAGATACTCGTCGATGACGCGGGCCTCGGCGTGCTCGTTGGCCGCCAGTTCACCGCGACCGTTCTGGGTGTAGATCTG
>NZ_PDCP01000064.1 GCF_002553505.1 Mycolicibacterium agri
ACGCCACCCCCCGCACCGGTGCCGCCCCCGCCGCAACCCGTGAGCGAGCCGCCGCCGGACGCGGAATCCCTTGGTGCGCAGACCCCGTGCGAGATCGCGGCCGACGAGCTGCCGCAGGCCGGCCCGTGACGCCTAGGGGAGCAGCTCGTGCAACTGCTCGACGAATCGCACGGATTCGCGGCGGTCGGTGGTCAGCGGGTGCACCAACAGGGTCGTCACTCCCGCTTCCGCGTACGCGGCGAGGCGTTCCTTCACGAATCCGCGTGGCCCGATGAGGGATACGTGACGCACGAGTTCGTCGGGCACGGCGTCGATCGCCTCGGCCTTGCGGCCGGATAGGTATAGATCCTGAATGTGGTTGGCGACGTCGCCGAACCCGTAGCGGGTCGCGAGGTTGTGGTAGAAGTTCTTGCCGCGGGCGCCCATGCCGCCGATGTACAGCGCCAGTTGCGGTTTCGCCCACGCCAGCCTGTCCTCGACATCGTCGCCGATGGCCAGCGTGGCGCTGACCATCACGTCGAGCGGCCCGAGCTGCGGGTCACGCTTGGCCAGGCCGGCGCGCAGCGCGTCGCCCCAGGCCTCGTCGGCCTTCTCCGGATAGAAGAACACCGGCTGC
Source organism: Mycolicibacterium agri (assembly GCF_002553505.1). GTDB lineage: Bacteria > Actinomycetota > Actinomycetes > Mycobacteriales > Mycobacteriaceae > Mycobacterium > Mycobacterium agri. Next base: position 617 of record NZ_PDCP01000064.1, read on the forward strand.
CAGCCCTCGGCGATCTCGGCGGTCAGCTCCACATTCTTCGGGCCCAGCGCGGCGATCGTGATCGGGATACGTTCGCGCACAGGGTGATTGATCAGGTGAAGCGGCTTGCCCAGCCCGGTGCCCCGGTCGGGCGGCAGCGGGATCTGATAGTGCTTGCCGTCCAACTTCACGTTCTCGCGACGCCACACCTGCCTGCAGATCGCCACCACTTCGCGGGTGCGGCCCAGCGGCGCGTCGAACGGCACGCCGTGGAAGCCCTCGATCACCTGCGGGCCGGACGTCCCGATGCCGAGGCGGAACCGGCCGTCGGACACGTAATCCAGTCCCGCGGCTGTCATCGCTAACAGGGACGGGGTGCGGACGTAGATCGGCACGACGCCGGTGCCCAGTTCAATGCGCGATGTCTTCGCCGCCAGGAAGCCCAGTTGGCTGATCGCGTCGAACGAGTACGCCTCGGCGACGAGGGCGATGTCGACGCCGACCTTCTCCAATTCGACGACTTCGTCGACCGCCTCGAGGAAGCCGCCGGCGTAGTTGAGGAAAATCCCGGTCCGCATTTTGGGCACCCACAAGTTATACCCCCAACCGGTTGGTTGGGCAGTGCCGGGGTGTGTCGGCGCGATCAGTGCAGCGCTGGGTCGCAGACTAGGGCTTCAGCAGCGCGACGACTTTGTTCTCCAAGTCGACGGGGTCGCCCGCGAACGGATCCATCACCGCGGCCTTGGGCAGATCAACCTCGGGGTCGGCGAAGTCGCGGTAGGCCTTGTCGCCGGTGAGCATGTGCAGCAGGTAGCCGGTAGTCAACGCGCGCACCAACTTCTGGGTGTCCTTGTCGGCGCCGGGCAGTCCGACAACGCGGGCCAGCCGACGCCCCTCGATCAAACCGCCGGCCTTTGCCTTCGGCATCGCCCGCAGCGTGGCCGTCTTCCATGCGCGCGCCAACTCGACCGCGTTGGAGCGAAGCGACATCGGATCGCCCGGGTCGGTCAGGATCAGGCCGGGCACCTGCAACGTCGCCGCGGCCTCCTGCGCGGCCGGCTTGGTGACCGTCGGGAACGCGGCGACGACGGCCTTCGGTTTGGCGGGCATCCCGGCCGCGGCGAATACCGCTGTCGACGCGCCGAAGCCGTGGCCGACGAGGCCGAGCTTGTTGGGATGCACGCTGATGTTGCCGTCGCCCAACCGCACGCCGGCAATGATGTCCAGCGCGGTGCCGAGGTCGAACGCCAGATTCAGCACCGATGGCGCGATGCCTTTCTCCGTGTCGGGGGCCGCCGCGACGATGCCCCACGACGCCAGGTGCTCGAGGGTGCCGGTGTAGCGCTCGACGCCGGTCAGCCATTCGTGGGCGAACGCGATGCCGGGCAGGTTGAAGCCGGACTCGGGGGTATAGACCACGCCGGGCAGCCCGGCGAAGGACAGATCGCCACGCAACACACGATGCGGGCCACGCCGTTTCAGCGCCGCGAAAAGCTTCTTCGTGCTGGCCACCTGTTGACCGTAGCCCACGGGCGCGACGGTCGGGTTAAGTCCCGGCTGTCGTGGTGGCCTGCCGGCCGAGGTCAGCATTGGGAGGAAAGACATATCGCCCGCACAGCCTCTGCACAAGTAGTGCGGCCTAGCATCGAAACCAGGACGGGTACGAGTCACATTGTCCGATAACGATTTTGGGATATCGATGAAGAGGCTGATGAAACTTGTAGCGGGGGTTGGCATCGCGGGAGCGATGTCGCTTGCCGCCCTCGGCTTTGGGTCCGCGATGGCGAACGCCGCGCCGACGACCCCGGCAACACAGGCGGGTTACGCGCGGTGGGGCCACGGCTTCGGGCCCGGCCCATGGCTGCCGCCGCCACCGCGCCCGGCCTGGGGATACGACTACGATTACTACGCGCCGCCGTGTGTGAGCGGTCCGTTGGGCCTCGTGCGCGTGTGTCCGTAGGAAATCCACGCCGCGTTAATTAGCCATATGAGAGTTGCGGCACGTAAAGTGCACTACAAGCCAGCGTGTCGGCGAATATGACCTTAGCTGGGTAGTCGTCTACGCTGGGGGACTATGTGTGGAATCGTCGGCTACGTCGGCACTCGGGAAGCCCGCGGGGTCGTCGTCGACGCGCTGCGTCGCATGGAGTACCGCGGCTACGACTCCTCGGGTGTCGCGTTGCTCGACGGAGCCGGGGGGATAACGGTCCGCCGGCGCGCCGGTCGGCTGGCCAATCTCGAGGCGGCCCTGGCCGAAACGGACGCCGCCAGCCTCGTGGGCACCACCGGCCTCGGCCACACCCGCTGGGCCACCCACGGCAGGCCGACCGACCGCAACGCCCACCCGCACCGCGACGCGTCGGGCAAGATCGCCGTCGTCCACAACGGCATCATCGAGAACTACGCCGGGCTGCGCCAGGAGTTGGAAGCCCTGGGCGTGGAGTTCGCCAGCGACACCGATACCGAGGTCGCCGTGCATCTGGTGGCCCGCGCATACCGCAACGGCGACACGGCCGGCGACTTCACCCGCTCGGTGTTCGCGGTGCTGCCCCGGCTGGAAGGCCACTTCACGCTGGTGTTCGCCAACGCTGACGATCCCGGCACGATCGTGGCGGCGCGCCGGTCCACGCCTCTGGTGCTCGGCGTCGGCGACGGAGAGATGTTCGTCGGATCCGATGTCGCGGCATTCATCGAGCACACCCGTGACGCCATCGAACTCGGTCAGGATCAGGCCGTCGTGGTCACCGCCGACGGATACCGCATCACCGACTTCGAAGGCAACGACGTCGACCCGGTCAACGGCTACCGCCAGTTCCGCATCGACTGGGACCTCTCGGCCGCCGAGAAGGGCGGCTACGAGTACTTCATGCTCAAGGAGATCGCCGAGCAGCCCGCCGCCGTCGCCGACACCTTGCTCGGTCACTTCGTCGACGGCCGCATCGTGCTCGACGAGCAGCGGCTGTCCGATCAGGAACTGCGCGAGATCGACAAGGTCTTCATCGTCGCGTGCGGCACCGCTTACCATTCCGGGCTGTTGGCCAAATACGCGATCGAGCACTGGACCCGGCTGCCCGTGGAGGCCGAACTGGCCAGCGAGTTCCGCTACCGCGACCCGGTTTTGGACCGCAGCACGCTGGTGATCGCGATCTCGCAGTCCGGCGAGACCGCCGACACGCTCGAAGCGGTGCGGCACGCCAAGGAGCAGAAGGCCAAGGTGTTGGCGATCTGCAATACCAACGGCAGCCAGATCCCGCGCGAATGCGACGCCGTGCTCTACACCCGCGCCGGGCCGGAGATCGGCGTCGCCTCGACCAAGACCTTCCTGGCGCAGATCGCCGCCAACTATCTCGTCGGCCTTGCGCTCGCACAGGCGCGCGGCACCAAATACCCCGACGAGGTCGAGCGCGAGTACCGCGAGCTGGAGGCCATGCCCGAACTGGTGCAGCGGGTGCTGGCGACCGTCGAGCCGGTGTCGCAGCTGGCCCGTCGCTTCGCGAAGTCGCCCACCGTGCTGTTCCTCGGCCGCCATGTCGGCTATCCGGTTGCCCTGGAGGGAGCGCTGAAGCTCAAGGAGCTCGCCTACATGCACGCCGAAGGCTTCGCCGCGGGTGAGCTCAAGCACGGGCCGATCGCGCTCATCGAGGAGGGGCTGCCGGTCATCGTGGTGATGCCTTCACCGAAGAATGCTGCGACGCTGCACGCCAAGCTGCTGTCGAACATCCGCGAGATCCAGGCCCGCGGCGCGCTGACCATCGTTATCGCCGAGGAAGGCGACGACACCGTGCGGCCCTACGCCGATCACCTGGTCGAAATTCCGGCGGTGTCAACCCTTTTCCAGCCGCTACTGTCGACCGTCCCGCTTCAGGTGTTCGCCGCAGGGGTGGCGCAGGCCCGCGGCTACGACGTGGACAAGCCGCGCAACCTGGCCAAGTCGGTCACCGTCGAATAGGTGGGTAAACGGCGCAGGGTCGGACACTTCCGCAGCGAATCGGCGCGCTCGCGATTCCTGTCCGTGTATCGCCGCGCCATGGCCGAGTTGCCGCCCTACAGCGAATCGCTTGACGTCGCAACGTCGTTCGGCACGGTGCGGGCTTACCGCTTTGATGGCCCGTCCGACGGCCCGCCGGTGGTGCTGCTGCCGGGCCGCAATGCGTCGACCTCGATGTGGCGAACCAACATCCCACCCCTGTTGGCGCGCCGCACCCTGATCGGGCTTGATCTGCTCGGCGAAGCGGGAATGTCGGTGCAGGACAAACCCATCGGCGACGCCGCCGAGGAGGCCCAATGGCTCGACGAGACTTTGGCCGGGCTCGGGCTGGTCCGTGTGCACCTGCTGGGAGTGTCGATCGGCGGCTGGACGGCGGCCAACGCGGCGATCCACAAACCCGCCCGTATCGCGTCGGTGGCGCTGCTCGACCCGGTGATGACGTTCGCGCCGGCGCCGCCGAAGGCGGTCGCGGCGTCGTTGGCGCTGTTCCTGCCCGTACCGCAGCCGCTGCGGCGACGGGTACTGAGCTGGATCTCCGGCGGCGCCGACGCCGACGACTCCTTGCCCGAGGCGCAGCTGATCTCCGCCGCGGCGAAGAGCTTCGTCATCGACAAAGCCATGCCGAAGGTGTTCACCGACGACCAGCTGCGTTCGTTGCAGCGGCCCACGCTGGCGCTGATCGCGGTTCGCAGCGTGATGCTGGACGCGGCCCGCGCACTGGCGAGGGCTCGCAGGCTACTGCCGCAGGGGCAGGTCGAGCTGTGGCCCGACGCCTCGCACGCCATCAACGGCGAATATCCCGACGAGATCGCGGCGCGGGCCCACCGGTTCTGGGACGACGTGGACATGAAGGTGACCACATGAGCCCAGCGCAACGCCCACCGCAAACGGGCTCGGACCTACGATGGAGCCGAGCGCACGCCATGTCGCAATATGAGGGAGGCTCTGACACATGAGCACGGTTTCCGACCGCGAATCTTCACCTGACCCAGAGGGCGCTCGTGATTCGTTCAAGGAGTTCATCGAGGAGCGCTACGGCGAATGGGAGCGCGAGTTCGGCGACGACGTCAACGTGAGGCGCACGGCTTCGTTCGATCCCAAGAATTGACCCGCCGCGATGCGTGGACCCCAGGCTGACCGCATCACCGGGGCACGCTGATGCGGTATTACTACTCCGCTGACGCGATCCGCCAAGCCGAAGCGCCGCTGCTGGCGTCGCTGCCCGACGGCGCGCTGATGCGGCGCGCCGCATTCGGCTTGGCCACCGCGATCGCACGCGAACTCGTGGCGCGCACCGGTGGCATCGCCGGGCGGTCGGTCTGCGCGGTCGTCGGCTCCGGCGACAACGGCGGCGACGCGCTGTGGGCGGCGACCTTCCTGCGACGCCGAGGCGCCGTGGCCGCCGCCGTACTCCTCAATCCCGAACGGGCACACCGCAAAGCGTTATCAGCGTTCGAGAAGGCCGGCGGTCGCGTGGTGCAATCCGTGGCTGCGACAACCGATCTGGTGATCGACGGCGTCGTGGGCATCTCCGGGTCCGGGCCGCTGCGCCCCGCCGCCGCCGAGGTCTTCTCCGCCGTCGACGACGCGGGAATCCCCGTGGTGGCGGTCGACATTCCCAGCGGCGTCGACGTGCACACCGGTGCAGTGAGCGGGCCAGCCGTGCACGCCGCGCTCACCGTGACCTTCGGCGGCCTCAAACCCGTTCACGCGCTTGGTGAGTGCGGACGCGTCGAACTGGTCGACATCGGGCTCGACCTGGGGCCGACCGACATCATGAGCTTCGAGGCGGCCGACGTCGCCGCCCGCTGGCCCACACCCGGGCCGAAGGACGACAAGTACACCCAGGGCGTGACCGGTGTGCTGGCCGGCTCGGCGACCTATCCCGGCGCCGCGGTGCTGTGCACCGGGGGAGCGGTGGCGGCCACCTCCGGCATGGTGCGCTACGCGGGAAGCGCTGGGCAGCAGGTTCTTTCGCATTGGCCCGAAGTGATCGCGTCGCCGACACCGGGCTCTGCCGGTCGGGTGCAGGCGTGGGTCGTCGGCCCCGGAATCGGCACCGACGAAGCGGGCGCGGCGGCGCTGTGGTTCGCGCTCGACACCGACCTGCCGGTCATCGTCGACGCCGACGCGCTGACGATTCTGGCGGCCCACCCCGATCTACTCGCCAACCGCAGAGCGCCGACGGTGTTGACCCCACACGCGGGCGAATTCGCGCGGCTGGCAGGCGCACCCCCGGGCGACGACCGCGTCGCCGCCACCCGCAAGCTGGCCGACCGGTTCGGCGCCACCGTGCTGCTGAAGGGCAACGTCACCGTCATCGCCGAGCCCGGCGGGTCGGTCTACCTCAATCCGGCCGGTGAGTCCTGGGCGGCCACCGCCGGGTCGGGTGACGTGTTGTCCGGCATCATCGGCGCGCTGCTGGCCGCGGGACTGCCTGCCGGTGAAGCCGCCGCGGCCGCTGCGTTCGTGCATTCCCGCGCGGCCAACCTGTCGGCCGCCGATCCGGGCCCGCGGCCCGCACCCACCTCCTCATCCCGCATCCTCGCCCACGTCCGCACCGCCATCGCCAATCTGTAGTCGTCGCACTGCCGCCACGAAAGGACTCTCCATGACCCCCAGCCGTTCGACCGCGCCCCAGATTGCCCCGGCCTACACCGGGCGAATGGCGATGGCGCCGATCCCGTCGTTGCGGATGCCCGACGACCCAATGGATCCCGAGGCCGCCTACCGCTTCATCCACGACGAACTGATGCTCGACGGCAGTTCGCGGCTGAACCTCGCGACGTTCGTGACGACGTGGATGGATCCGCAGGCCGAACGGCTGATGGCGGAGACCTTCGACAAGAACATGATCGACAAGGACGAATATCCGGCCACCGCCGCGATCGAGACACGCTGCGTGTCGATGGTGGCCGACCTGTTCCACGCCGAGGGGCTGCGCGACGACGACCCGTCCAGCGCCACCGGGGTGTCGACGATCGGTTCGAGCGAGGCGGTGATGCTCGCCGGTCTCGCGATGAGTTGGCGGTGGCGCCAACGGGTCAGCGGTTCGGACAAGGACAGCTGGCGCTCGCGCAGGCCGAATCTGGTGATGGGCTCCAATGTGCAGGTGGTGTGGGAGAAGTTCTGCCGCTACTTCGACGTCGAGCCGCGGTATCTGCCGATGGAGCCGGGTCGCTACGTCATCACGCCCGAGCAGGTGCTGGAGAACATCGACGAAGACACCATCGGCGTCGTCGCGATCCTAGGCACCACCTACACCGGTGAGCTCGAACCGATCGGCGAAATCTGTGCGGCCCTGGACAAACTCGCCGCCGACGGCGGACTGGATATCCCGGTGCATGTCGACGCGGCCAGCGGCGGATTCGTCGTCCCGTTCCTGCACCCCGACCTCGTCTGGGACTTCCGGCTGCCGCGAGTGGTCTCGATCAACGTCAGCGGCCACAAGTACGGCCTGACCTATCCCGGCATCGGTTTCGTCGTGTGGCGCAGCGCCGAACACCTGCCCGAAGAACTCGTCTTCCGGGTCAACTACCTCGGCGGCGACATGCCGACGTTCACGTTGAACTTCTCTCGGCCGGGCAATCAGGTTGTGGGGCAGTACTACAACTTCCTGCGGCTGGGCCGCAGCGGCTACGAGCGGGTGATGAACTCGCTGTCACAGACCGCGCGGTGGCTGGGTGACCAGTTGCGCAACAGTGAGCATTTCGAGCTGATCTCCGACGGCTCGGCGATTCCGGTGATCAGCTTCCGGTTGAAGGGCGATCGGGGCTACACCGAATTCGACGTCTCCCACGCGCTTCGGGCCTACGGCTGGCAGGTGCCGGCTTATACGATGCCGGAAAACGCCACCGATGTGTCTGTGTTGCGAATCGTTGTACGCGAGGGCTTTTCGATGGATCTGGCGCGTGCGCTGTACGACGACACCGTGACTGTTCTGGGCCAACTCGATGAACTCAAGCCCGGCGGCCACTACAACCACCTGAAACCGTTCGCGCACTGAGCGTGGCCGTGTCGCGGCTCAACTGTCGTTGAGCAGACGCCACGCCGTGAGGGCGATCCGCGCCCGCAGCAGGCCGGTCGGATCGGTGAGCTCGAAGCCCATCGTCTTGCCCAGCTGGTCGAGGCGGCGGGCGACGCTGCTGTGGTGCAGATGCAGAACATCGGCGGCGCGGCGCAGCGACCCGGTTGTGCAGTACGCGTCGAGGGTGTCCAAATCGTCTGCATTGCAGGCGATTTGCGCGACGGCAGCCACATCGGCGTTATCGCGGGCGGTGTCGGCGGGGACTTCGGCGAGCAACGCAAGCGCGCCGAGATCGGCGTAGTGCAGCACGGGTTGGCGTGCGGTGGTGAAGCGCAGCGCCGTGCGCGCCTGCCGCCACGCCCGGTCCGGGCGTTGTGCGGCGCCGATGCCCGCGCACACGCCTGCGGGAAACCGCGCCGTGTCGACGGTGGAGGCGAGCACGACGCCGACGTCGGCAAGCTGTGCGGCTTTGACCGGGCGCCCAGGACAGATCGCGGCGCCGACCCTGTCCAGCGACGGCTGCGATCGGACTGCCACGACTCGCACCGGATGGTCGGCGCGGAAACCGAGCAGCCGCAGTGCACGGTCCCTGGCTGCGGCATCGCTGGCGGAGCTGATCACCAGTTCGACGAGTGCGGGGTCGGCCATCGTCGTGCGGGCGGGCCCGTACCTTTCCACCACCGACGCCACGGCGATCGCGAGCCGGTCCAGCAGCAGTTCGTCGAGCTTCGCGGGCGGGCCGGGCCGCTCCAGCCAGACCGTACCGATCTCCTCGTCGTCGAGCGTGACTGCGGCCCGCGTCGAGACCTGCTGCGGTTGACCGGCCGCCTCGGTGCCGTCGCAGGACATGCGGATCATCCGGTCGGTGCCCGTCAATTGAATGCCTGCGGTGCATTCGGCCAGTCCGGCGGACGCCCGGGCCAATCCGGGCAGATCGACACGGCGGCGGATCAGGGCGTCGTAGAACGTGACGACGCGAAGGGCGCCTCCGGCGTCGGTGTCCAGGCGCGACAACCGCGCCACCAACGCCTCCATACGGGCAGCCTATGCGGCGATCGTCGCGCTATCGACCGAATATGTGCGACGAATGTCGGATGATTCCGCGTGTCGGCGGCGGAGAGGATCGCTGACATGGATCCCGAACTCGAAGCTTTCCTGGCGCTCTTTCCGCCCGCGCAGCTGCGCGACCCGATCGCCGAACGCAAGAACTTCGCCGAGCTGGCGGCCGCCATACCTGTGCCTGACACCTCCGGCATCGACATCGAAGACCGCATCGTGCCCGCCGATCCCGACGTTGCGGTGCGGATCTACCGCCCGCACGGCGCCGAGGGCGCGATCGTGTGGCTGCACGGCGGCGGGTTCGTGATGGGCGATCTCGACACCGAGCATCCGTGGGCCACCCGCATCGCCGCCGGCTCCGGCGTGACGGTGATTTCGGTGGGCTACCGGCTGGCGCCCGAGAACCCGTTCCCGGCCGCTCTCGACGACGCCTACGCGGTGTTGAAGTGGACGGCCGAGCACGCGATCGAACTGGGCATCGACCCTGCGCGGATCGCGGTCGGAGGACACAGCGCAGGCGGCGGGCTCGCCGCCGCCCTGGCGTTGCGGGCCCGCGACGATCACGGCCCGGCGATCTGCTTTCAACTGCTCAACCAGCCCGGCCTGGACGACCGTCAGGAAACCTGGTCGGCGCGCACCTTCACCGACACACCGTGGATGAACCGTGACAAGGTGAGCCACGCCTGGCAGCACTATCTGGGCGGCGCACCCGCGACGCCGTACGCCGCGCCGTCGCGGGCCGCCGACTTGTCAGGCCTGCCGCCCACCCATATCGCCACCGCGGAGTTCTGTCCCAACCGCGACGAGGGACTCGACTACGCCATGCGGCTGCTGCGCAGCGGGGTGCCCGTCGAGGCACACCAGTGGCCAGGGACGTTTCACGGGTCGCAAGCGATCCTGTCCGCCGAGGTGTCCCAGCGACAGCTGGCCGAACTGGCCGCGGTGCTGCGCCGCGCCATGGCAGCTCAATGAGGTTCAACATGACTGACAAACGACCAGCGCTCGCCGCGATGTACGCCGGACTTGCGCTCACCATATTGGCGACGGCGGTCCCGTACGTCGACCGTGCCACCGGCAACGCCCTCGCCGAACACATCCGGGCCGGCTACCCGAGCTATCCGCAGGAGCGGATCGAGGTGGCGGCCAACACCTACCTGATCTACCTGTCGGCCGTCGGCGTGCTCGGCGTCATCGGCTGGGCAGTGACGATATGGGCCGTCAAGGCGGGCCGACGGTTCGCGCCCCTGCTGGCGGCTGCTCTGCTGGCGGCCGGAGTGACGGTGGGCCTGTTCAACCTGTTCGTCCGCGACACGTCCGGCGACACCGGCCTACCACCGATGTTGGCGTCGGTCGGGCTGCTGCCGTGCTTGACCGGTGTGGCCGCTGTAACTCTGCTGTGGACTCGGAGAAAAGAGGTCGCGGCATGACCACGACCACGATCGACCTGTCGACGAAGCCATCCCGCCTGGCGGCGGTGCTGCGCCGAATTCGACAAAATGGCGCGATCTACTCGGCCTTTTGCGCCCATTTGTCGGTTTGGGCGTAATCGGGGGGCAGGCCGTGGCGAGGGGGAGGCCAGACCGCCCGTAGTGGATATGGCGGTCGCGATCGGGGTTTCTGGGACAATCGGCGGAGACATGCCGACAACTGACCTCGCCACCGAAGTGACGCCGAGCGCAAACGCCGAGGCGGTGGTCGACCTTGCCGCGATCCGGCACAACGTGCGGGTGCTGCGGGAGCACGCCGGGTCGGCCGGGGTCATGGCCGTCGTCAAGGCCGACGGATACGGTCACGGCGCGCCGCAGGTGGCGCGGGCCGCGCTGGCGGCGGGTGCGGCCGAGATCGGGGTGGCCACCATCGAGGAGGCGCTTGCGCTACGCCGCGACGGCATCACCGCGCCGGTGCTGTCGTGGCTGCATCGGCAGGGCACCGATTTCGCGCCCGCACTGCAGTCCGACATCGGCGTGGCGCTGTCGTCGCCGCGACAGCTGGACGACTTGCTGACCGCCGTGGGGCGGACCGGACGCGCGGCCGAGGTCACGATCAAGGTCGACACCGGGCTGAACCGCAACGGTGTCAGCCCGACGGCATACCCGGCGATGCTGGCCACGTTGCGGCAGGCCGTCGCCGACGGCGCGATCCGGTTGCGCGGCATCATGTCGCACCTGGCCTACGGCGACGACCCCGAGAACCCCGTCAACGACCTGCAGGCGCAGCGGCTTCGCGACATGCGCGACCAAGCCCGCGACCAAGGGGTGCACTTCGAGATCGCGCACCTGTCGAACTCGCCCGCGGCGATGACCCGCCCCGACCTGGCCTTCGACATGATCCGCCCGGGCATCGCGGTCTACGGGCTGAGCCCGGTCCCGGAACTCGGCGACATGGGTCTGCGGCCCGCGATGACCCTGAAATGCTCCGTCGCACTGGTCCGTTCGGTGCGTCCAGGCGAAGGGGTGTCCTACGGGCACACCTGGATCGCCGACCGCGACACCACGCTGGCGCTGCTGCCGGTCGGCTACGCCGACGGGGTCTTTCGCACCCTCAGTGGTCGGATGAACGTACTCATCAACGGCAGGCTGCGGCCCAACGTCGGTCGCATCTGCATGGACCAGTTCGTCGTCGACCTCGGCCCGGACGCACATGATGTCCGCGAGGGCGACGAGGCGATCCTGTTCGGGCCGGGCACTGACGGCGAACCCACGGCCCAGGACTGGGCCGAGATGCTCGACACCATCCACTACGAGGTCGTCACCAGTCCGCGAGGTCGGGTCGTCAGGACGTATCGCGGAGCCGATGCCGGTGAGCTTTGACGACGCACATCCGCTGCGGCGCAAGCCGAACCCCGGTGGCGCGGGGCGAGATCGGATCGAGTCTCATGGTTGACCAGTCGGGAACCGCGGAGTTGCCCACTGCCGAGGACACCATGGCGCTGGGCGCCCAGCTCGCCGGGCAGCTGCGCGCCGGCGACGTGGTCGTGCTGTCCGGGCCGCTGGGCGCGGGAAAAACAGTGTTGGCCAAGGGAATCGCCGCGGCGATGGACGTCGACGGTCCGGTGACCTCGCCAACCTTTGTGCTGGCCAGAGTGCATCGCGCCCGCAAGCCCGGCGCACCCGACATGGTGCACGTCGACATGTATCGGCTGCTCGATCATCCGGGCACCGACCTGCTCGCCGAGCTCGACTCGCTCGACCTCGACACCGACCTGGCCGACGCCGTCGTTGTCGTCGAATGGGGCGAGGGCATCGTCGAGCGTCTGGCCGAACGTCACCTCGACATTCGGTTGGAGCGCTCGCCGGACACCGAAGTGCGGACGGCGATGTGGCGGTGGAGTACGTCATGACCGATGTCGTTCTGGCCATCGACACCGCGACGCCGGCCGTCACCGCGGGCGTCGTGCGGCGCGACGGCGACCGCATCGACGTACTCGCCGAACGGGTGACGGTCGACCCGCGGGCACACGCCGAACAGCTCACGCCCAACGTGGTGGCCGCGCTGGCCGACGCCGGGATCACCGTGAACGACCTGACCGCCGTCGTGGTGGGTTGCGGCCCAGGGCCTTTCACCGGTTTGCGGGTCGGCATGGCGACCGCAGCCGCCTTCGGGCAGGCGCTCGGAGTTCCCGTCTACGGCGTGTGCAGCCTCGACGCGATCGGTGTCGACACGGCGGGGGAGGTGCTCGTCGTCACCGACGCCCGCCGCCGCGAGGTGTATTGGGCGCGCTACCGCGACGGCGAGCGCGTCGAGGGCCCTGCCGTCAATGCGCCGTCCGATGTGCCGGCCAACGCCGGCGCTGTCGCCGGGTCTCCCGAGCACGCGGCGCTGTTCGCGCTGCCGCGTCAGCCCGCCGTCTACCCCACACCGTCGGGATTGGTGCGCGCCGTTGACTGGACGGCGCCGCCGCAGCCGCTGGTGCCGCTGTATCTGCGCAGGCCCGACGCCAAACCGCAGCCGGCTCCGGTGGTGACGCCGTGACCGTCACCTACGACGAATTGGGGCCCGGTGACGCGGCGCGGTGCGCGGAGCTGGAGGCCCAGCTCTTCGAGGGCGACGACCCGTGGCCCGCGGCGGCGTTTCTGCGCGAACTGGCCTCGCAGCACATCCACTACGTCGCCGCGCGCGCCGACGACAAGCTCGTGGGATATGGCGGCATCGCGCGGCTTGGCCGAAAACCGCCGTACGAGTACGAGATTCACACTATCGGGGTCGATCCGGCCTATCAGGGTCAGGGGATCGGGCGCGTGATGCTGAACCGGCTGCTGGACTACGCCGGCGACGGCACGGTGTATCTGGAGGTGCGGACCGACAATGTGCCCGCGATCGCGATGTATGAGAGCGCCGGGTTCGTCAAGATGGGGCTGCGCAAGCGCTACTACCGGGTGAGCGGCGCCGACGCCTACACGATGAAACGCCCGGCCCGAGAGGCAACGACATGACCATCGTCCTGGCCATCGAAAGTTCCTGCGACGAAACCGGAGTCGGCATCGCCGAGCTGGCCGCCGACGGCACGGTGACGCTGCTGGCCGACGAGGTCGCCTCCAGCGTCGATGAGCATGCCAGGTTCGGCGGTGTGGTGCCCGAGATCGCGTCGCGCGCACACCTGGAGGCGTTGGGCCCGACGATGCGCCGCGCATTGGAGGCCGCGGGCGTCACGAAGCCCGACGTCGTCGCGGCCACCATCGGCCCTGGCCTTGCGGGTGCCCTGCTGGTGGGGGTGGCGGCGGCCAAGGCGTATGCGGTGGCGTGGCAGGTGCCGTTCTATGCGGTCAACCATCTCGGCGGGCATCTGGCCGCCGACGTGTATGACCATGGGCCGCTGCCGGAATGCGTGGCGCTGCTGGTGTCGGGCGGGCACACCCATCTGCTGCACGTGCGGTCGCTGGCAGAGCCGATCGAAGAGCTCGGCAGCACCGTCGACGACGCCGCCGGCGAGGCGTACGACAAGGTCGCGCGGCTGCTGGGGCTGGGCTATCCCGGCGGAAAGGTGCTCGACGAGCTGGCCCGCGAAGGCGACCGCGACGCGATCGTGTTCCCGCGCGGCATGACCGGGCCGCGCGACGACCCGTACTCGTTCAGCTTCTCCGGGTTGAAGACCGCGGTCGCGCGCTACGTCGAGCGCAATCCGTCGGCGTCGCAGGCTGACGTCGCCGCCGGTTTCCAGGAGGCGGTGGCCGACGTGCTGACCGGCAAGGCCGTGCGCGCCGCCACCGAACTCGGTGTGTCCACGCTACTGATCGCCGGCGGGGTCGCCGCAAACTCCCGCCTGCGCGAGCTGGCCGAAGAGCGTTGTGCCGCCAAAAATTTGACGTTACGGATTCCGCGGCCGCGGCTGTGCACCGACAACGGCGCGATGATCGCGTCGTTCGCCGCGCATCTCATCGCCGCCGGGGCGCCGCCGTCCCCGCTCGACGTGGCCAGCGACCCAGGACTGCCGGTGGTGAAAGGTCAACTGTGAGTTCGCAAGTGGTGGCAGACAAACTCGAGGTCACCGAATTGCTGTACCGCTACGCCGAACTCGTCGACGCAGGAGACTTCGATGGTGTCGGAGCGTTGCTGTCCCGGGCCAGCTTCGGCGGTCCGTCGTCGGGATCGGTGTCGGGTGCCGAGAACATCGCCAACGTGTTCGCGATGACCACTCGCCGCTATCCCGATCACGGGAACGCCCCGCGCACAAGGCATCTGGTGCTCAACCCGATCGTCGAGATCCTCGACGACGAGACGGCCGTGAGCCGCTCCACCTTCTGCGTGGTGCAAGACACCGAGACGGTGCCTATCCAGCCCATCGTCGTCGGCCGCTACTACGACAAGTTCGGCCGCGATCACGGCGGTTGGTTTTTCACCGAGCGCACGGTCGAGATCCAGATGATCGGCGACGTGTCCGCACACCTGATGGTCGACCCGACGGCATTCGGGAGGTAGTCGCGGTGCACCACGACACGCGGCTCCGACCGGCCGCGCCGGCGCCCATGCGTTCGCCATCCACCGCGCTGCGGAGCTGCCCAGAGACCAGGCGCATCTGGGGCCGCAAACATCGAGGCGCTGGCCGCAGCCCGGGTACGAGGTGATCGCGCTCGATTTGTGCGGCTACGGCGACTCCGACCTGTCCCGGCATCGACGTCTACGACCCCCGCGGCGACGAGCTGGCCGCCGACGCCGACTCTCTGCGACCCCGACGACCCCGTCGTCGACCCTGACTTCGTGCTGACCTGCGAGGTCGCGTTCACCGCCCGGACCGGTCCCGTGCTGCAGTCAGGTGCGGGACACGTCCAGCAGTGGGAGCGCGCCGACCGGTTCAACCCGCTGGTCACGGCCTACTTCGGCGCCGTTGAAGTTCGCCGCGCGCGATAGGCATGGGGCACCCTTGAGTGCTAGCACTCTCATGTATAGAGTGCTAGGTGGCAGGCGGCCACGCCCGACCGGCACCCGCGACGACGGTGAGGGCACGGACGCATGCCGAACACCTGTCAATGCTGTCAACACAGTAGGTCCGCGGGCGTGCCCCGGACCGACCCCGAACTAACGGAGGGCTCCAATCGTGGCGAGCGTGAACATCAAGCCACTCGAGGACAAGATCCTCGTACAGGCCAACGAGGCCGAGACCACGACCGCGTCCGGTCTGGTCATCCCCGACACCGCCAAGGAGAAGCCCCAGGAGGGCACCGTCGTCGCAGTCGGCCCTGGCCGTTGGGACGAGGACGGCGAGAAGCGGATCCCCCTGGATGTCTCCGAGGGTGACACCGTCATCTACAGCAAGTACGGCGGCACCGAGATCAAGTACAACGGCGAGGAGTACCTGATCCTGTCCGCCCGCGACGTGCTGGCCATCGTCAACAAGTAGACAACGCAGCGTGACCGCCCCGGCGATCCCCGCGATAACCGCGGCGGATTCCCGGGGCGTCATGCGTAGCAAGGACGGACACGCTTATGGCTAAAGAAATTGAGTTCAACGAGGTAGCCCGCCGGGCGATGGAATCCGGCGTCGACAAGCTCGCCGACGCCGTGCGGGTGACCCTCGGTCCGCGCGGTCGGCACGTGGTGCTGGCCAAGTCGTTCGGCGGGCCGGTGGTGACCAACGACGGCGTGACGATCGCCCGCGAGATCGACCTGGAGGACCCGTTCGAGAACCTGGGTGCCCAACTGGTGAAGTCGGTGGCGACCAAGACCAACGACGTCGCAGGCGACGGCACCACCACGGCCACCGTGCTGGCTCAGGCGCTGGTCAAGGGCGGCCTGAAGAACGTGGCGGCCGGTGCCAATCCGATCGCGCTGGGTTCGGGCATCAGCAAGGCCGCCGACGCGGTGTCGGAGGCGCTGCTGGCGACGGCCAAGCCGGTGTCGGACAAGAGCGCCATCGCGCAGGTCGCGACGGTGTCCTCGCGCGACGAGAAGATCGGTGAGCTGGTCGGCGAGGCGATGACGAAGGTCGGCGCCGACGGCGTCGTCACCGTCGAGGAGTCCTCGACGCTGGAGACCTACCTGGACATCACCGACGGCGTCGGCTTCGACAAGGGCTACATCTCGGCGTACTTCATCACCGACTTCGACGCCCAGGAAGCGGTGCTCGAGGACGCGTTGGTGCTGCTTCACCGCGAGAAGATCAGCTCGCTGCCCGACCTGCTGCCGCTGCTGGAGAAGGTCGCCGAGGCGGGCAAGCCGCTGCTGATTGTCGCCGAAGACGTTGAGGGCGAAGCACTTTCGACCCTAGTGGTCAACGCGATCCGCAAGACCCTCAAGGCCGTCGCGGTCAAGGCGCCGTTCTTCGGTGACCGCCGCAAGGCGTTCCTCGAAGACCTCGCGATCGTCACCGGCGGTCAGGTCATCAACCCCGACGTCGGCCTAGTGCTGCGTGAGGTCGGCCTCGAGGTGCTGGGTTCGGCCCGTCGCGTCGTCGTCAACAAGGACAGCACCGTCATCGTCGACGGCGGTGGGTCGCAGGAAGCCATCGAGGCACGCAAGAAGCAGCTGCGCGCCGAGATCGAGACGACCGATTCGGATTGGGACCGCGAGAAGCTCGAGGAGCGGCTGGCCAAGCTCGCCGGCGGCGTTGCCGTCATCAAGGTCGGAGCCGCCACCGAAAATGAGCTCAAGGAGCGCAAGGAAAGCGTCGAAGACGCCGTCGCGGCCGCCAAGGCCGCTGTCGAGGAAGGCGTCATCGCCGGCGGTGGTGCCGCCCTGGTGCGGGCCCGGTCCGCGGTCGACAAGCTCTGCGAGGAGCTGACCGGCGATGAGCGGATCGGCGCGCAGGTGTTCGCCTCCGCGCTGTCGGCGCCGCTGTACTGGATCGCCACGAACGCCGGGCTGGACGGCCACGTCGTGGTGAGCCGGGTCGCCGAGATGCCCGACGGGCACGGCTTCAACGCCGCGACGCTGGAGTACGGCGACCTGTTCGCCGCCGGTGTCGTCGACCCGGCCAAGGTCACCCGTTCGGCGGTGCTCAACGCCGCGTCGGTGGCCCGGATGGTGCTCACCACCGAGACCGCGGTTGTCGACAAGCCGGAGGAGCCTGCCGACGACGGTCACGGCCACGGCCATCACCACCATCACTGATCGCTGAACGCAAAACACCCCCGGTTCTCAAGGGCCGGGGGTGTTTTGTACTTGGCCAACGACCGCGGAGTGATTACTAGTCCTTGTCCACATGGGTCAGTCGTGACCGCGGAGAACGACCGCGCAGAACGACAAAGAATAGACCTTGTGGATCAATGGCAAGGCCGAACAGGGCCGCTTTTGAGTATGGCTCGCCGTTGTCAGCCGACGGTTGCGGGCGGAGCGTTAGTCAGCGCACACCCGCACGGACGTCGTCGACGACGTCTCTGATCGCGTCGACGACCAGTGCGGGCCGGTAGAGGTAGATGTCGTGTCCGCTGTCGGTCGCGGTAACGGGTTCGACGCCCAGAGCAAGGGCCAACTGTTGCTGAGCCGCAAGCCAGTCGGCGAAGGTGACCTGCTCGCCCTGGGTCGCCTCCGGTGGCAGCAGATCAGTCCGCCAGGGCTTCTCGGCGGAGAGCACGGCAGCAGGCATCGTCGGGATGGGCGGCGCCGCATTGATTTTCGCGAACGCATCGATGAGACGTACTCCTTCACGCACTTGCGGTGATGTGGCCGCGTTTGTGACATCCCAGTTCGCGAGCTTCGCTGGGCCGACGGCGTCCTCGATCAGCGGCGTCACCGTGTCGACCATGACCAGTCCGCCGACGCTGCCCGGGTAGGAGCGGGCGTACAGGCTGGCCACGAGCCCGCCATATGAGTGGGCCACCAGGACATAGGGAACGGATTCGTCGAGCGCGACGAGGAGTGCGTGAAGATCGCTGACGTCAAGATCCACCGTATGAGGCTGGTCGCGCGGTGTGGAGACATCGGCGCCATCCAATCGGACGTCGGGACGGTCATAGGCGCACACCCGGGTGAATCGAGCAACCGACGGCAACACCGCGTCGTCGCTGCGCATCAGATGTCCACCGAACGGCAGGTCGTCGCCGGGCGCGTCGTATGCGGGGTCGGCCGGGTCCAGGACCTGCATCCAGTCCTCGGCACCGTTGCCCTTACCCGCGATCAGCACCACGGTCGGCGAACCCGCTCCACGGCACTCCGCGAAAATGCCACGGCCACCGCCGATTTCAACCTGCTCGGACACATCGCCGACCTCAGCGGTTGCGGCGGGGGCGACGCACAGTGCGGCCAGCCACACCGCGCAGAGTCCGCTGGCAATTGAAGATCTCGCGAACATGGCGGTATCCCATCTACACGGTCAGGGATGAGCGTACTGCGCCGCCCACGGCGATGGCCGCGAACGACTTACGTTTCAGTTCGCCCTCGCCATCTCGAGGGTCGGGGGTGGCGAGCGTTCAACACTGTCACACGCCTGCCGCGCGGGTGGCCAGAGTCAACGGTAAACGTGGCCAGGAGAGATGATCTCGGTGACCGCACGGGCGAGGTCGGTGCCGACCTCGTGCGGTACGTCGGTATTGGCGAAGAGCGCAAGCGTGGTCTGCTCCTCCGGAAGCCCGACCACAACGGTCTCGAAGCCAGGCGTGACGCCGCTGTGACCGATCCAGCCGCCTGACTCGAATGCGCCAACGCCGTATTTCGCCGTCTCGCTCATCGGGAGGGCGCTGCTGAAACGCTCATTTCGCATCTCCTCGGAGAGCAGTTCGCCCGAAGACAGCGCGCGCGCCCAGATCCGCATATCGTCCAGCGTTGAGATCATGTTGCCGTTGGACCACGCCCAGGACGGGTTCCAGTCGGTGGTGACTCTTTCGGTTCCGTCGATGACGGTGTAGCCCTGCGGATGGGGTTCGGGTAACGCGGAGGTTGAGGGAACGCTGGTGTGGGTCAACTTCAGTGGTACAAGGATGTTGTCGCTGACATAGTCCGCCAGGCGCTGGCCGCTGAGCTTCTCGACCACCAGGCCGAGGAGGACGGTATTGGTGTTGCAATAGTCGTACTTCGTGCCTGGCGGAAATTGCAGCGGTTTGTCGAGCGCGTAGTTCAGCAGCTGTTGCGGGGTGAAGGTTCGTTGCGGGTCGGCCAAGAACGCGGCCTCAAACTCCGGTACGCCATCGTAGGTGACCAATCCGCTTTGCATCTGAGAGAGAAAGCGAATGGTAATCACATCGCCCGACGGAACGCCGGGAATGAACTTCGCGATCGGGTCGTCGAGGCGCAGCTTGCCCTGATCAACCAGTTTCAACAACGCAGTGATCGTGAAAGTCTTTGTGATACTGCCGATTCGCGTGTACATATCGATCTTCATCGGAGCTCGCGTCGTCTTGTTGGCAACTCCGAATGCGCGCACGTAATCGCCTTCCGGACCCCAAATTCCGACGATTACCCCTGGAACATCCGTGCGCGCCATGACTTGCTCGATCGCTGCGTCCAGCCGGTCGGATGCCGCCAGTCCGGGGGCGCGTTCGGTACTCGGCAATGCCGACTCGCTGGCCGAAGTCGCATCCGGCCCGCACGCACAAAGAGAGGCGACCGCCATGACGGCAACGACAACACCGGCCGCCGCCCGAATGGCTGGCGCCAGCGGCCGCCAGGTGGGCATCGCGCAACGGTACAGCCCGTGACCAGCAACGGCGGTCGTTTGACCATCTTCGTTCCTAACGTGCCCGGCCGGAGTACGCTGCCACCGTTAAAGGAGTCATCATGAACGGATTCCGGCTCTTTGCGATCGCAATGGCGATACTCGTATCTGGTCTTCTCAGCGGCGCACCTGCGCTGGCGGCCCCCGCGAAGTGCTCCCAATATGCATTCAACGGGGACTTCTTCATCAAAGGCTCGAACGTTGGCGAGGTAAGTGTCTTCGATGTGCCACCAGGAACCCGGTTCGCCGGGCGAACGTTCACCATCGGCGACGGCGGCCGCCCGGTGAACGGGTTCATTCAGGACGGAACTATCAGCGGTCGCAAGATCGACTTCAAGATTGCGTGGATCGTGGAGTCCGACCCGGTATGGACTTTCACCGGCACCATCAATGACGAAGGCCTTGTGCGCCAAGGGATCATGCACGGCCAAGGCTTCATGGGGCTGTGGGATTCCACATCGCCTCTTGCCTGTAACGATCCCGTCGCAGCCACCGACCCGCTGCCGGGCAGCATCATCGTCGACCCGTCGCCGGCGACCACGAGAGTTGAGGGTCCCATCACGGCGCCTTGAGGTGGCGTCGGCCACCGCTACGGTCGCCGAACGTGAAGCCCTTGCGAAAAAAGCGCCGAATCTTCGCAGTCAGTTCACGTTGGGCGTCGCATGAGCCAGTGGAAGCGCTACGCTCCCAGGAGAATCGGGACTGGGACGAGATATGCGTCTACATGTGACTCGCGCCGCGGCCGTGGTCGCTGTGGCCGCAATGGCGTCGGCGGCACCGGCCAGTGCTGAACCAATGAATCCAATCCCGGGCAACGGCTTCTTCATCGTGGGACCCGACATCGCGCCGGGCCTGTATCACACTGACGGCTCGGCGTCGGGCTTCCAGGTCTGGGTGAACGACGTGCCGACGCAGGATTCGATGTGCCTGTGGTTCACCTACAGCACGCCCGACGCCAACAAGGACAATGTGGTCGCGACGAATATGTCCGTCGGCCCCATGTACGCGAACATCAACTCGACGGTGAAGGCGTTCGAGTCGCGCAACTGTCAGCCGTGGACCCGCGTGCCTTAGTACCGTGCGCGCATGCGGTGCGATCTTGTGACTTTGATCATTGGGCGCCCTTCGGTCGCCGAACGTGAAGCCCTTGCGAAAATCGCGTCGAATTTTCGCAGCCATTTCACGTTCGCCATGGGCCCGAAGCTAGCCACCACCGTTGATCGGCGGGAAGGTCACGACGTCACGGCCCAGCGGCAACTGGTCGCGGCGGTCTCCGATGTCGCCGACGCTGAGGGGGATCGGGGCCAGCGTGTCGTAATACTTCAGCACTTCGGACAGCGGTGGGGTGCGGCCCGTGAGCTCGAATGAATCGAATACGTATGGCAACCCATCGGCGACGACCACCGAAGGCCGGTCGCTGATCTGGAAGTGCAGGTGCGGGCCGCCGGTCGTGCCGGAACTGCCGACATCGGCGATGTGGCGTCCCCGTGTGACTCGCTCGCCCACGCGGACCGAGACGCTGTTCATGTGCAGGTGGGCGTAAACGGCGAAGCGCCCGTCGCCGATGTCGACCACCACACGGTTGCCGCCGGCGTTTTCGGGCGTGGGCTCCGCCCGTGCTTCGT
Source organism: Mycolicibacterium agri (assembly GCF_002553505.1). Lineage (GTDB taxonomy): Bacteria > Actinomycetota > Actinomycetes > Mycobacteriales > Mycobacteriaceae > Mycobacterium > Mycobacterium agri. The sequence continues at coordinate 22,378 of NZ_PDCP01000064.1, forward strand.
TGACCCGGAGGTCCGGGTTGCCGTCGACGGCGGCGACGACGGTCCCGTCGCTCACTGCATAAACCGGCTGGCCGAACGTCGGAAAGCTCGTCGGCGCCAACGGATCTCCGATCCCCGGCCGGTTCTGCGGATCAAGCTGATTGAAGTCGATCGCGAACCGTTGAGCGAGGTACCACCGTCCGTCGATCGGGTAGGGGGCGCGGCGATGCGGACCGTCGCAACAACTGCCGAGCGCCGCCCATCGCGGTCCGGCCAGCGGAGCGCCGATGACGACCGGCGGCCGCCGATCAACCTCGACCGCCGGGCTGGTGAACGTCCACGCGATGCCGTCCGCCGGGATGCCGGGCGGGGGCTCGACGGCCAGCCGATGGGTGATGGCCCCAGGCACGGACGGGTTGTCAAGCGCAATGTCGAGCCAGACCACGCCGACAGATGACGGCGGTAGCGTAACCGTGGGCTCCTCCGCGGATGCCGCCAGCGATGTCGCCGCGCGCAGCGCATCGCCGCTCAGCCGTATCAACAAGCCGCCCGAGTCGGCGTCGTGCACCTCGACTGTGTTGAGTGTGACGGCCGCCGGGACAACGTTGGTCAGCATCAACTCGTACGCCAGGTGCGTTCTGCCGTCGGAACCGGTGAACCAGCGAGGAGTGGACAGCGTGCTGGTGAGCAGCGGTGTGACCTGCTGTCCTGCGGCGGGATCCGGCGGCGGCGCGGGGGGCGATGCCGCGGAGCATGAGCCGAGCATCAACCCGACGACCGCCACAGCGATGACGAACGTCCCGCGTGTGAAAAGAGCAACTGCCGCCGGTAGTTGCATGGCTGATGGTAACCGTCGCTGTTCGGCCGGCCGGTGGTTTCCGCACAAGCCGTGCAACCGCCGAACGTGAAGCCTCTGCGAGAAAATCGCGAAATCTTCGCAACCAGTTCACGCTCGGCATCGACTGGGACGTCGGTGTTTTCGTGGGCTAGACCCGTTCGCTACACCCGTTCGCTACACCCGTTCGCGAATCTCGACCGCCGTCTCGAGCATCTGCTGAGTGCTGGAGAACCAGTCCTGCAGATTCAGGTCAATGATGACCTCGTCTGCGCCGGCGTCTGCTGCCGTTCGCACATCGTCGATGATCTCGTCGAGTGTGCCCACGAACGCCGCGCGGTCAGGGCCTGCCGGGCGATCGGTGAACGTGACGTTGCCGACGACGATCATCTGCATCAGGCTCGGGTCTCGTCCGTACTCACAAGCCATGTCGCGGATGCGATTCCAGCTCGCGCGGAGTTCCGCGCCACCGGCGGGCCCAGGGCCGCTCATCACCGGCAGCCAGCCGTCGGCGCGTTCCGCAATGCGTTGCACAGCTTTCGATTTGGTGTTGCGACCGAGGTCGATGCCGCCGCCGGCCAGCATCACCGGGATCTCCGACACGGGCTTGGGCAGGACCGAGGCGTTGTCGATCACCACGCGCGGACTCCGAAAAGCCACCGGATCGGGTCCCCACACGGCTTCGAAAACATCCAGCGTCTCGTCAAGGAATCGGCCGCGATCGGCTCGAGTGACACCGACGGCTTTGAATTCATCGCTGGACCAGCCTGTGCCTACACCGGCGATCACGCGGCCACCGCTGATCTGGTCGATCGTGGCCAGCGCCTTCGCCAACTGCACGGGTGTGTGCAGCGCTGCGACCAACAGTGAGACGCCGAGGCGCACCTTCTCGGTTGCCACTGCCGCTGCCGCCAGAACCGCCAGCGGGTCCGCGGCCTGACGCGAGTGTTCGGGCCACGGTACGTTGGGTTGTTCGGCATAGGGTTCGATGGGCTTCTGCGGAAAGAGAAGCCGTTCATATGTCCACAGACTTGTGTATCCGGCTGCTTCGGCCGTTCTCGCCGCTTCGATCAGATCGTGTTGCAGGTCCACTCCCAGTCTCTGGGGCAGACGCAGTCCTAGCTTCATAGATCGAGTGTTGAACGTTCACACTGGTGTGAAGGTCAAATGTAAGCTTGCCCACATGCGGATCGGGCAGCTCGCGGAGCGCACCGGCGTATCCCGTCGGCTCCTGCGGTACTACGAGGAGCAAGGGCTGCTCACTCCGAGCCGGTCGGCCAACGGCTACCGCGAGTACGGCGAAGCGCACGTGCACGTCGTGGAGCAGATCACCGGACTCCTCGACGCCGGGCTGCCGACCCGAATCATCGCGCAGCTGCTGCCGTGCCTCGACACGTCGCAGTCGGTGTACGTCTCCGACGTGACTCCCGAAATGCTCGCCACGCTGCGATGCGAACAGGCGCGGCTGTCCGAACGCATCGAGTTCCTCACGCGCAACAGAGACGCCATCGCCAATTACGTCGACAAGGTCCTCAGCGTCAAGACGGCGGTGCGTCGCAATGCAGACTGATTCGCATTCGGTGGCCGCGGCGCCACGCCCGGTCGGCAGCTTGGATCTACATCTGGATCGACCCGCCGGCAGAGTCCGCGACAGCGTGATGGACGCCGTTCGCGATGCGATCCAATCCGGGCGCCTGATGCCCGGTGCACGGATGCCTTCCAGCCGCGCGCTGGCGGCAGACCTCGGTGTTGCGCGAAACACAGTGGCGCGCGCTTACGCCGAACTCATCGTCGAAGGTTGGCTGACATCACACCACGGGTCGGCAACCTTGGTTTCCCAGCGGGCCGAACAGATTACGAGCTCACTTGCCTCGCCGCCCCGGCACCGCAGACCTCCCCGGCTGGAGCACGACCTTCGGCCCGGCCATCCCGATCTGTCGTCATTTCCGCGAACCGAGTGGAGCCGCGCGGTCAAGAAGGCGCTGGCCGAGGCGCCGTTCGAGGCGTTCGGCTACACCGACACCTACGGCAGGCCGGAACTGCGGCGCGCCTTGGCGCAGTATCTGGCTCGCGCCCGCGGTGTGCGGGCCCGGCCGTGCAATATCGTCGTGACCAGTGGAGCCGCCGAGGGGTTGAGCCTCGTCGCGCGCGTCCTCGCCGACGCCGGGATGTCCGCCGTCGCGGTCGAGGCGTTCGGGCTTCCCGCACAGTGGGCATCGCTGCAGCGGGCCGGATTGCGTTGTCCACCACTGCGTGTCGACAACGACGGCGCTGACGTTGAGGTGCTGGCAGACTTGCCGGATGTGGGCGGCGTGCTGCTCACGCCGTCGCATCAATTCCCGTTGGGGATGTCCCTGCATCGGGACCGACGCGCTGCCGTCATCGAGTGGGCGCGACGGACCGGTGGGGTGATCATCGAGGACGACTACGACGGGGAGTTCCGCTACGACCACAGCCCGCCAGGGGCGCTGCACGCCGCCGACCCCGACCACGTGATCTACATGGGTACCGCGAGTAAAACGCTGGCGCCGGGGCTTCGGATCGGCTGGCTGGTGCTGCCTGAGCGGCTCGTCGACGCGGTGGCACAGCAGAAGGGTGAAACCGAGGAGACCTCAGGCTTCGTCGACCAGTTGGCGATGGCCGAGTTCATCGTGTCCGGCTCCTATGACAGGCATATCCGCACCATGCGCGCCGAGTATCGCCGCAGGCGCGAACAACTGGTCGCCGCCGTGACCGAGTCGTCGCCGGCAACGAGCGTCGCAGGAACGCCGGCAGGCCTGCACGTCATGCTCGAACTTGCCAGCGGCGACGAGAGTGCGTTGTCGCGTAAACGTCCGTGGCGGCGACTCGGCATCGCGGGGCTGGATGCGTATCGCCATCCGGAGACCTCGCGTGAGCGAGACGGTTTGGTGGTCGGGTATGCATCGCCCGCGCCGAGCGCGTGGTCGGCGGCGCTGGAGGCCTTGACCGCCCAGCTACCCTGACCTCAACTGGCCCCTGCTCACCGTGCGCAAGTGGCCCACGACGACGGGTCTTCCGTGCTTAGCGTGGAAGCCATGAGAGCGTCCGTGCTGCTGATCCCAGGTGCCTGGCACAAGCCCACCCACTACGGGCTGTTGGTCAAAGAACTCTCGGACCTTGACGTGCACACCGTGGCCCTGGCCAGCAGCGGTGATGACCCCGCCACGTTGCAGGACATGTACGCCGACGCCGAGGTGATCGCGCGAGCCGCCGCGGCCATCGACGGGCCGGTCGTCGTGGTCGCTCACTCATACGGCGGAGTGCCTACCACACAGGCATTTCGGGAGGTGGGAAACGTCGTTCGCATCATGTATGTCGCTGCCTTCCAGCTACCTGTCGGCGAGTCGTTGTTATCTACCAACGGCGGCACGTTGATGCCGTGGTCGAGGCGCTTGCGACAGAACGGGATTTGCGACCATGTCGAGGTGATCACGCCGATCACGGTCTTCTATAACGACCTCGACGATGTCACCGCCCGCGATGCGGTTGCCCAACTCGGGTATCAATCGTATGCGTCGCTGAATCAGCAACTGACGCAGACGGCGTGGCAAGCGATCCCAAGCACCTACGTGATCTGCGAGGCCGACAACGCGATTTCGGTTCCGGCACAGGAGGCGATGGCGCGCCGCGCGGATGAGGTTGCGCGGCTGGCGACATCGCACTCGCCGTTTCTATCGCGGCCCGCGGCGGAGGCCGAGTTGATACGCCTCGCAGTCGAGAGTCACTGAATTGCGACGGAAGGAAGGCTGATATGGCATCGAGCGTGAAGCCGACAGGAGACGGTGCGACGTACCCGCAGACCCCTGCGGCCGCCGCCGCGGTGGCGGTGGCGACCCGCTTCTACTCGCAGGCATTACTCCAGCACTGTTTTCGCTCATACCTGTGGGCTACGAATTACGCAGCTGCACACCGTATCCCATTCGACGAAGAGCTCCTCTTCGTGTCGGCGATGCTTCACGACCTCGGCCTGACGGAGGCCTTCGACAGCCACCGAATGGCATTCGAAGAGGCAGGCGGAAGCCTCGCGTGGGTATTCGGGATAGCGGCCGGGTGGCCGGCCGCACGGGCGGCGAGGGCTGAGGAGATCATCGTGCTGCACATGCGAGCCGACGTGACCGCCGCGGCCGACCCTGAATCTCATCTCCTTCAGGTTGCCACTAGCTGGGACGTCGCGGGGCGTCGGCCCGAGGAGTTTCCGGTGGAGTTGCGGGCGGAAATCCTTGCGCGCCATCCACGACTAGGATTCGGTGCCGAGTTCATCGCGTGCTTTCAAGACCAGGCGCGTCGCAAGCCCGACAGCGCCGCAGCGGCGTCGATGGGCAGCAACGGTGCGGAACGGATCAACGCCAATCCGCTCGACGGGTGACTACGCGATCCGTAGCGACGCCCGATCGAGGGCGGCGGTGCCGTCGTGGGCGAATGCGCTCCATTGCGCCCGGACCCGTTGCGCGAGTTCCGTATCGACGCAGCGAGGTTCGGGACCGAGCATAGGTGCATCCGACCAGCTGTCTGGCGTTCCGAAGAGTAGCGGCAGCTCGATGCAGTGGCAGGCTCCCAGAGGTGCCCCCTGCGGTGACCAGTTGACGCGATAGGTGGCGCCGTGACCGCCCGCCGCGGTCCATGCCTTGACGAGTTCGATTGTGGGGCGGCCGAATACGCGCTGTGTCGTCGCTCGTCCACTGGCGACCGTGATCGCGTTTCCGGCCGGACCGAGCCGTCGCAGCCGCCGTCCGCGCGGGCTCATCACGACAAAGGGCCGCGCGTCGTCGCGGGTGTAGCCGGCCAGGATCTCCACGCGAGATGCCGCGTCGGCGATGAGCGATTGCATCTCGTCGGAAGGCGGCAGCGGCGCACAACCGGCGATCGGTGCGAAGGCCAACCCGCCGAGCAGGCCGAACCGCTGAGCAGCCCTGAGAGCGGCGACTTGCGCATCGAGCAGCTGGCGCACACTGGCTTCGGTCGGCGACGTGCCGCTCAACGCGGCGGCCGCCGCCTCCCGCATCGCATCCGTCATCGCGCTCCTGCCGTCGCGCAGGCTCAACGGAGTGCTCTGCAGAATGGCCCGCGTGAACAGTCCCGTCGCTTCGGGGCACAGCAGCAGCGCCACCACTGAATCTCCACCGGCCGACTGCCCGAAGACCGTCACTCGCGCGGGATCGCCGCCGAATGCGGCGATGTTGTCCTGCACCCACCGCAGCGCGCAGATCTGATCCCGCAGGCCGAGGTTCTCGGTGTCTCGGTCGTGCAGGTTGAGGTACCCGAAGACGCCCAACCGGTAGCTGACGTTGACGACGACGACGTCTCCCTCGGTGGTGAGCGAGTCGGCGTCATACTTGACGGCTTCGCCGCTGCCCGTGATGTATGCCCCGCCGTGAAACCACACCATGACCGGAAGTCGGTCGGCGTCGGTGGGGGCCGTCACACTCAGCACCTGGCAGTGCTCGCTTATCGCCAACGCGTTGGTGACCGGTCCGGTGACGAACTCCAGCCGCGACGGCAGTTGCGGGCAGGCGGGACCCCGTGTCGTGGCGTCGACAACGTCGGCGTGCTCGGCAAGCTGTGTCGGAGCCGCAAAGCGGTCCGCGGTGGCGTACACGATGCCGCGGCCATGTATCAGCCCGTTGCCCTCGTGCACCAAGAGCGGGCCGCACCTGCTGTCGATCTGCCGCGTCGCCACCCGATCACGCTACTGCCCGCTCCTGCCGGCCGGAGGACCGTCGAACGTGAAGCCTCTGCGAAAAAGTCGCGGGATTTTCGCAGCCAGTTCACGTTCGGCGCCATGCGATCAGGGCGCCACGTCGAACGGGGCGCCCAGCGGTCGGGGCCTGGTCGAAAGCTTGTCGAGACCGGCGGGGACCCCGGATTTGGCGCTCCCAGACGGGCCGTATACCCTGGGCCCGTGAACATCGGTGTGTGCGCCAGCTATTGGCGCTTTATGCAGGCTCCGGGCGGAGCCGCTAAAGCGCAGCGCTAGCACGCATCCACCCGGAGCCCAGGCAGTGACCAGCAGGTCGCTGCCTTTCGTCGTTAAGGGCGCCGGATCGATCAGGTGCCCAGGACAAAGAAAGGCACTTGAACATGAATCTCTCGCAGACCGCGACCCCGCCCGCCACCTCGGACCGGCGGGTCCGCAGCTTCGGCGAGATTCCGAGCCCGCACGACGTGCTCACCGAGTTCCCACTGGGCGCCCGGCGGGCCGAGCGGGTGGCCCGCGACCGCGACGAGATCGCCGCCATCCTCGCCGGACGCGACGACCGCCTCCTGGTCGTGGTGGGACCGTGCTCGGTGCACGACCCGGCCGCGGCGCTGGATTACGCCAGCCGTCTGGTCAAGATCGCCGACGAACTCGGCGACCGGCTCAAGATCGTCATGCGCGTGTACTTCGAGAAGCCCCGCACCACCATCGGCTGGAAGGGCCTGATCAACGACCCCGGCATGGACGGCGCCTTCGACGTCGCCCGCGGCCTGCGGATCGCGCGCCAGCTGCTGCTCGACATCATCGATATCGGACTGCCGGTCGGCTGTGAGTTCCTGGAGCCGACCAGCCCGCAGTACATCGCCGACGCCGTGGCCTGGGGTGCGATCGGTGCCCGCACGACCGAGTCGCAGGTGCACCGCCAGCTGGCGTCGGGTTTGTCGATGCCGGTCGGATTCAAGAACGGCACCGACGGCAACATTCAGGTCGCTGTCGACGGTGTGAAAGCCGCTGCCGCCCAACATGTCTTCTTCGGCATGGACGATCTCGGCCGCGGCGCACTGGTGAGCACGGAAGGCAACGAGGACTGCCACGTCATCCTGCGCGGCGGCACCGACGGGCCGAATTACGATGCGGAGTCGGTGCGGGCCGCCGCCGCCAAGCTCACCGCTGCGGGCCTGCCCGGAAAAGTCGTAATCGACTGCAGCCACGCCAATTCCGGCAAGGACCACGTCCGCCAGGCCGAGGTTGCCGCCGATGTGGCGCAGCAGATCCGTGACGGGCTGCCGATCAGCGGCGTGATGCTGGAGAGCTTCCTGGTCGCCGGTGCGCAAGCAGCCGAGGCCCGACCGCTGACCTACGGGCAGTCCGTCACCGACAAGTGCATGGATTGGGGCACCACGGCCATGGTGTTGCGCGAGCTAGCCAGCCGCGGCTAATTGCCGCTGGGCTGTTCGTATTTCGTGAAGTCGCGGTCGAACTCGGGTTCGCGGGTGTAGTCGAATTCGATCAAGGGTTCGGCCGTCGAATCGTGAGGCTGTGACGTGACGACGACGGCGGCGCCTGGCTTCGGCACTCGTCGGGTAGTGGTGGTCATATTCGCCGTGACCCATCGAGGTCCGGCTGCGGTGGCGTACTCGACGACGACCCTGAACTGAGGTTGGCCGGCGCCCCAGCGTCGCAAGAACTTCACTTCCCGCAGGACACCGGGCGATCGGGTGCCGTGCCGCCGCAGCCACGCCATCCAGGCATGGCGCTTGCGGGTGTAGCGAATGCCCCACAAGGCAGCCACCGCGACCGCCGCCGCCGCGATCGAGCTCGCAACGCTGGCCGCCGCGATCATCGCGCCGACTGCCCCGTCGACCCACACCGCGGCGATCGCCAGCCCAACGCCGAGGCCGGCGATCATGGGTATCGCCGCGATCCGATTTGCGGTGGCCCGCTGGCCAATTCGGTCGCGGGCCTCGTCGGAGGTGAGGTCGGTGATCACCGCAGGCACAAACGTGTACAGCAGGATGAGCGCGCCGACCCAGAACCACGCAACGTCAGCTCCCTGGCTTGCGCTGTGGAAGTACAACGTCCCGGCGGTGGCCGCCGGTGCCCACAGCACGAACGACACCCCGATCAGGAATCCGAGCATGTTGGGCGCCTCGAGGGGCGATGCGGTGATGCGGTTGCCCTTCTCGCTGATCGAGAAGTGTGGCGGGGTGTCTTCCCACGTCGGAGCGGTGCCGTCGACGCGCGTGAGCTCGCAGGTCACAACCGACTCCTTCCCTCCGGCGAATCGAGCTTCCACATTGCCAGCCGATCGCCGGGAAGGTGCGTCGTGACCGCTGAATTAGCGTGATTCTCACGGAACCAACAGATTTCGGCGCGCAAACGTGCGCTGAGCGCCGTTTAGCGCGCCGAAATCTCAATCGGTGGCGACGTGAGGTGGGTCGTAGATGACGAGGAAGACGAGGTCGTCGTCGCCGGTGTTGGTCAGGCTGTGCTCGGCGCCCGCGGGCACCTTGACGAAGGTGCCGGGGGTGGTCGCCCAACTCTCGTCGCCGATGCGCATGCAGGCCGTGCCGGACAGGAAGTAGAACGCGTGGTTGTAGCCGTGGTGGTGCGGTTTCGAACCGCCGCCCGGACCGAACTTGGTCAGCTGCGCGCTGAACAATTCCGAGTACTGTCTGCCGACCAGTTCATCGCTGACCCAGAAGTTCCGGCCCAGTTCGGTCTCGTGCCAAACGATGTCCTTCGGTGCGTACACATTCATGGGAATCCTTACCTTTCTTGAAGGGTGTTTGGGGTCGTCGGCCTTAGGCTTCGAATCACCCAGGGATGTCGGGTATGGCTTTC
>NZ_PDCP01000065.1 GCF_002553505.1 Mycolicibacterium agri
CCTCGGCTGGAAGAAACCCGCTGAAGTCCTCGACGAGCTACTCTCAAACCCGCCAAAACCACCCGCTGTTGCATCCACTGCCTGAAATCGCCTGGGGTTTTGCGGGGCATTAGCGTCTGCTCGCCGGGGAAACGGTCACCCGGGTGAAACAGCGACGCGGGTGATGACAACTCATCCCAACCCTCGACAGATTGAGCAGGAACTGCTGGACCGCGACCAGATTAGGAGAACCGATGGGCATCAATACTTTTCGTGAGGTCGTCGACTTGCTCGACGCGGCGGTAGAGGGTCCAGAAACTGTGGTGGGCCCTCCGCATCACGCGTTCTGGCGCGGTGTCACTCGGGATCAGTTCGTCGCGATAAAGCTGCTCGGACAACCGATCCTGGTGCCCGGTGACGGGGCGAACTCGAATTTGATCCTTTCTCTGAAAGGTCTGCCGCCGTTCGGCGATAAGCCAGGCGCGGAATTCCCGCGCATGCCAGTTGGTTTCGACCCGATGCCAGACGAATCCATACGTTCGATCGAGCTGTGGATCGACGCCGGCTGTCCCGACGCTGCGGACGCTGCCGAGACCGCGTAGCAGAACGCGTCTCGTCAAGCCGAGGGCCGAGTGTGGACCTGTTGCACGCGAGGGGAGCGGAAGTGATCGTGCAGTCAGGCCCACACCCGGCCGGTGGCCGCGCTACGCGGGGGAGAGCGTCGCCGTGAGGGGCAGTCGCGTCAACGCGGGCCGTTTCGGGTTGATCTTCGGGCCAGGGGAGGAGTCCTGCATGACGGTGGCGCCGGGATAGTCCCAGCACTCGCCGGCGCGGTCGTCGTAGGTGCCGCCGTAGAACACGCAGCAGACGCCGATGCCGTCGGTGTCTTGGTGGTCGGCGATGCACTCCCAGAAATCTTCTTCGGCAGTAGCGCCGGCCGAGGCCGCAAATCCGAGTAGCAGGCTGGCCGTCAGGCCAACCGCCGTCGCGACGGTGGCGAGCAATCTGTTGGTGTTCATGCGACTCAGTTTTCAGCGAAGAACCCGCTGCTGAAAGGGGGTTTGGCCCCCTTGTCCCCGACGCGCGTAGGGCGTTGACCAGCGTTATGGTTTAGGGCGTTGGGGGATCTTGCAATCGTTTGTTAAGGCGGCGGCGTGCCGGGTACCCGCGACGTCGTGACCGCGAATGCCCAGACACAGGGAGGCCTGCAAGCATGACTGCGCCGTTCTTCAGCAGGGAGCGCATCGTCGCTTCACCCGGGTGGAGTCGCTGGCTGGTGCCTCCCGCCGCCCTGTCGATCCACCTGTCGATCGGCGCCGCCTATTCGTGGAGCGTGTTCAAAAAGCCGCTTGAAGGCGCGCTGGGCATCTCCGGCACGCTGAGCGCGCTGCCTTTCACGGTCGGCATCGTCTTCCTCGGACTGTCGGCCGCTGTCTTCGGCACCTGGGTCGATCGCAACGGTCCGCGCGCCGCCATGTTCGCGGCGATGTGCTGCTTCTGCGGCGGTTGGCTGGTGGGCTCCGCAGGCCTTGCCCTCGGCCAGTACTGGCTGGTGCTGGTCGGCTACGGGCTGCTCGGCGGAATCGGTTGGGGCATCGGCTATATCTCGCCGGTGTCCACGTTGATCAAATGGTTCCCCGACAAGCCCGGCATGGCGACCGGCCTGGCGATCATGGGCTTCGGTGGTGGCGCGCTGATCGCGTCGCCGTGGTCGACCGCGATGCTCGACATGTTCGGCACCGACACGTCCGGGATCGCCAAGACGTTCCTCGTGCACGGCCTGGTGTATGCGGTGTTCATGTCGCTGGGCTGGCTGCTGGTGCGGGTGCCCCGGCCGGACTGGAAACCGCATGGATGGAACCCGGAGCCGCCGACGGCGGGCTCCCTCGTCACCGGCGGGCAGGTGTCGGCCAACAACGCCATCAAGACGCCGCAGTTCTGGTTGCTGTGGATTGTGTTGTGCTTCAACGTGACTGCCGGCATCGGCATCCTCGAGAAGGCCTCGCCCATCTATCAGGACTACTTCCCGACCCCGGGTATTACCGCAGCTGCTCTGGCCGCCGCTGCCGGTGGTTACGTCGCGATGCTCTCGCTGGCCAACATGGCCGGGCGCATCGGGTGGTCCAGCCTGTCCGACGTGATCGGCCGCAAGAACGCCTACCGGATGTATCTCGGTGTCGGGGCGCTGCTGTACCTGACCATCACGCTGATGCAGAACTCGAACAAGGTCGTGTTCTTGATCGCGACCCTGTTGATCCTGTCCTTCTACGGCGCGGGCTTCGCCACCGTGCCTGCCTATCTGCGCGACCTGTTCGGCACCTATCAGGTTGGCGCCATCCACGGTCGACTGCTCACGGCGTGGTCGGCGGCGGGCATTCTCGGCCCGATCATTGTCAACGCCGTCGCCGACAGCCAGGAGGCCGCGGGCAAGGAGGGCCCTGCCCTCTACACAATGTCGTTCACGATCATGATCGGGCTGCTGGTGATCGGGCTGGTGTGCAACGAGCTGATCAAGCCGGTCAATGACAAGTGGCACGAGCCCGACGTCGACGATCCACGCGCCTTCGAACTGCAGAGGAGCAAGTGATGACGGACCAGTCCGCCGAGCTACACGAGTACCAGGAGACCGTGCCCAAGGGCCTCATCGCGCTGGCCTGGCTGTGGGTGGCCATCCCGTTCGGCTACGGCGTGTATGAGCTGATCATGAAGGTTCAGCAGCTGTTCCTCCACTGACCGCGCCCAAGCATCGATTGTGCCGTTTCGCGCGACACGCCGCCGTCGCGTCGAAAGGTGCACATCCGCGGCTAGCGAGCCGACTCAGTACCTGTGCTGCGGGCCCTGAGCCTTCTTGTAGAGCGCCTTGAGCATCGCGTCGCGGAAGCGGGCGTTGTCGATCAACTTGATGCCCGCGTTGGCGACTTTCGGGTAGCCGAGCATCTTGTGGAAGTAGCGGCCGCGCCGGTACTCCTTGCCCCACGCCGCTTCCATGCGCTGCGCGTAATTGGTGAAGTCGTCGGGGCCGCCGTTCTGCAGCGCTGCTACCGCGCACTCGCCCGCGGCCAGACCGGACTCCAGCGCCTTGGAGATGCCCGCGCCCGACGCCGGCTTGCCCGCGCCGAGCGAGTCGCCGGTGAACAGCACGCCGGGCCGCCACGGCGGCCACGCGGTGAAGCCCATCGGCAGCCGCCAGGCACGCACGCTTCGGTTCTTCTTCAGCTCCTCGATCGGCGGCAGTTCCCACTCGGCGGGCAGCGTGCGCAGAAATTCGCCGAGGAACTGCGTCGCGTTGATCGACTGCCAGTTCTTGTAGCTGTTGACGTAGCCGAGCCCGATGTTGAACAAGCCGTTGCCCATCGGGAACACCCAGCCGTAGCCCGGCAGCTGATCGCCCTGGAACGCCAGCTTGAGGTAGATGTCCAGCGAGTCGGTGTCGGACCGGTTGGCGTGCATCTCCGAGCGGATGGCGATCGCGGAGTAGCCGTTGTACTCGGAGTCGATCTTCAGTGCCCGCTTGATGGGGGAGTAGGCGCCGTCGGCGGCGATGACCGCGTCGCCGTAGACCTTCTCGCCGCTTTTCAGCGTCACCCCGATGACGCGTCCGCTGGCATCGAGTTCGGGCCCGGTGACCTCGGCGCCCTGGCGTACCTCTGCGCCAGCCGATTCGGCGTGCTTGAGCAGGAGCGTGTCGAGGTGCTCGCGGCTGACGGTGTGGCCGTGATCCGGCATGCCCGGGCGCTTCGGGAACGACAGTTCCCACTGGCTCGGGCTAAACACGGTCACGCGGTTGACCCGGTGGAACGTCGCGACCTCGTCGGCCAGACCCATCTTCTGCAGGTAGCTGACCGCGCGGGCGGTCAATCCGTCGCCACACGGCTTGGCCCGCGGAAACTGGGCCTTATCCAGAACGACGACCTTCGCGCCGGTCTGCGCGGCCTGCCAGGCGGCCGCTGAGCCCGAAGGCCCCCCACCGGCGATGACCACGTCGTATCGCTGCGTCATAACTCTCGTCTCGATTGAGCGGACTGTCGCAGCGATAGTACCCAAGTCGACGCAGGTCATCTCCACGACAGAAGCCCCCGGCCGGATAACGCCACACACGCTTTCCGGCACGGTCTGAGCAGGTCAGAGACCTTCAGACGAGTACAGTTAGCGGAATGCGCGCAAGGTCGAGGTCACGCTCACGTGAACCGGGCGTCAAGGTCGACGCCCGCAGCGAGCGCTGGCGCGAGCACCGCAAGAAGGTGCGCGCCGAGATTGTCGACGCGGCGTTCCGGGCGATCGACCGCCTCGGCCCCGAACTGTCCCTGCGCGAGATCGCCGAGGAGGCCGGCACCGCCAAGCCGAAGATCTACCGCCACTTCACCGACAAGTCCGATCTGTTCCAGGCGATCGGCGGACGCATGCGCGACATGTTGTGGGCGGCGATCATCCCGTCGATCGATTTGGAGAAGGATTCCTTCCGCGACATCGTCAGCCGCGGCGTCGAGCACTACGTCGAGCTGGTCGATCAGCACCCGAACGTGGTGCGGTTCCTGCTGCAGGGCAGATTCGCCGACCAGTCCGCGGCGGCGATGGCCACGGTGAACAAGGGCCGCGACATCACCCTGGCGATCGCCGACATGGTCAGCAGCGAGCTGGAGGAGATGGAGCTCGACCCGGCGGCCTTCGAGTTGGCGGCGTACGCGATCTTCGGAACGGCGGCCTCGGCGACGGATTGGTGGCTGGGCGCCGACGAGAACGCCCCGCGCCGGATGCCCAGCGGCGAGTTCATCAGGCACATGACGACGATCATGATGGGCGCGATCTACGGCACAGCCCAACTGCTCAACGTCAAGATCGACGCCGACCAGCCGATCCACACCGCCGTTCGCAGGCAGCAACCCGTCGCCTGAGCGCCATATTTGGGGCAATCGCCTCATGTGCCGGTGATGCTGTCGCGCCGAATATCGGTGCATGAACACACAACACACCCCCCGTGACGCCGTGGCGGCCGTCCTCACCAATCCCGTCCTGCCCGACGGCGACGACGAGCGATTCGCCGGCTTCGGCGTCATGGGTCTCCCCTTTGAAAGTGGCCATTATCTGGCCTTGCGCCAATTCCCGACCGCATCGTTCGCACCGGCCTATCTGTCGGTGTGGCACCGTGATCCGGCGGGCAACTGGACGTTCTATGCCACCACCCCCGCCGAGCAGAGTTGCGCTCGATATTTCAGCTCCGCCACCGACAACGAGGCCGTCCAGTGCGACATCGACATCGAGTGGGTGACGCCGTGGTGGTTCCGGGTGACGATTCCCGGACTGTTGCAGTGGTCGGTGCACGTGGAGTCGACGTTCGCCAGTCGGATGCTGTCTGCTCTGGCCGACCGGCTGCCGGAATCGGCGTGGACCAACCGCAGCGCACTCGGCGTCATCGGCCGGGTCGCGGGAACGATGTTGGGCGCCGGTGACATTCGGCTCGCCGGTGCAGCGCCGAATGGGCAGCGTTTCATGGTCGCGCCGCGCAAGGTTTGGGCCGTCGCGGCGTCGCGTGCGGTGCTCGGCGGCGAAGATCTCGGCCCGATCGGACGGCTGCCGCAGCAGGCCCGGCTGGCCGACTTCCGCCCGCCGCAGACCGGGATCTGCGTGATCGGCACGGGGCATTTCGAGAACTTCGACGAAACCGTGCACGTCGCGGCCGGCGACACCGCACGGATCGGCTAACCCATGCCATCCGAGCCGTCCGACCGTCACAATTTGCAGATGGCGTCGCGAGCGGCCGCTTCAACGCCTCGACCGGCGCCGAGCCGGGCCGAGGTGTTGGCGGCGCTGTCGGTGGCGATCGACCTAGGCCTGGGTCAACCCGCCGAGCACATGCTGCGCTCGGCGCTGATCGCGACGCGCATCGCCGACCGGTTCGGCCTGACCCGCCAGCAGCGCGACTGCACCTATTACGCGACGCTGATCATGTGGATCGGCTGTCACGCCGACTCGCACGAATACGCGCAGTGGTTCGGCGACGACATCGCCGTGCGGCACGACGCGTACCTCGTCGACTGGTCCGGGCTGCCGTATCAGCGGTTCCTGCTGAGCAATATCGCCCGTGGGCAGTCGGTGGTGCGCCGGTTGAGCGTGTTGGCCTCGCTGCTGGCCAACGCGCGGGGCCATTTCAGCCAGCTGATCCATTCGCACTGCACGTCGGCGGGCCTGCTGGCCGAACAGATCGGGTTGAGCGCCGACGTGCAGAAGATGCTGGCGTTTACCTTCGAGCGGTTCGACGGCGGCGGATTGCCGTGCGGCGCAAGCGGAGACGCGATCCCGATCGAAATGCGCGTCGCGCAGCTGGCCGAGATGCTCGAGGTGCACCAGCGCTCCTACGGCGTCGACGGCGCGATCGCGATGGCGCGCGGCCGCAGGGGCGGTCAGTTCGACCCGCAATTGGTCGACCTGGTCACCGCCGACGCCGACCGGATCCTGACCGGCCCGCCCACCGGCGACGTGTGGGCGGCCGCGCTGCGGGAAGCGCCCGACCGCGGCGTGCGGCTAGGCCCGAACGCGCTGGATGCGCTGCTGGTTGCGCTCGGCGACTTCGTCGACTTGAAATGTCCCTTCACCCTTGGCCATTCACGTGCGGTGGCCACGCTCGCTGCCGATGCGGCCGCCGTCGCGGGGCTGGAGACCGACACCGTCGCGCTGGTCCGGCGGGCCGGACACGTCCACGACCTGGGTCGGATCGGGGTGTCGAACCGGATCTGGTCGAAGCCGGGCCCGTTGAGCGCGGCGGAGTTCGAGCGGATGCGGCTGCACCCGTATATGACGGTGCGCATCCTCAGCCACGTCGCGGGTCTCGAGCGGGTGGCTCAGCTGGCGGGTAACCACCACGAATGCGTGGACGGCAGCGGCTATCCGCGAGGCCTGTCGGATGCGGCGCTGCCGATGGCCGACCGGGTGCTGGCCGCCGCCGTGGCTTATCAGTCGGCGCTGGAGCCGCGGCCCTACCGGGAGGCGCAGGCGCCGAACGGGGCGGCGCGGCGGGTTCGCGAGCGGGTCAAGTCGGGTGCCCTCGACGCCGCCGCAGTCGCAGCGGTGCTGCACGCGGCGGGGCATCGCGCCGAGCGGCCCAACACCCGCCCCGGCGGGCTGACGCCCCGCGAGATCGAGGTGCTCTGCCTGGTGGCCCGGGGTGCGTCGAACAAGGACATCGCCAAGACGCTGGTGATCAGCGAAAAGACCGCGCGCAACCACGTGGAGCGCACCTACGCCAAGATCGGGGTGTCCAACCGCATCGGGGCCAGCATGTATGCCCTCAAGCACGGTCTGGTCGATCCGGTCGCGGTCTGAGCGGCATACACTGGGTCTCGAAAGTATCCGGTACCGCCGTTCCCAGGTGGCACCACATCGAGGTAGGGAGACCGCCGTCATGACCGTTGCCGAGCAGACGGCCGAGGAAGTCACGCAGAAGGCCATCCGCACCAGGGCGCTGATCATCGGGACCGGCTTCTCCGGTCTCGGGATGGCCATAGCGCTGCAGAAGCAGGGGGTGGACTTCCTCATTCTGGAGAAGGCCGACGACGTCGGCGGCACCTGGCGCGACAACACCTATCCGGGGTGCGCGTGCGACGTCCCGTCGCATCTGTACTCGTACTCGTTCGAGCCGAAGCCGACGTGGAGCAAGCTGTTCTCGCCGCAGCCCGAGATCTGGGACTACCTCAAGGGGGTCACCGACAAGTATGGGCTGCGTCGCTACATCCGGTTCAACTCGTTCGTCGACCGCGCGCACTGGGACGACGCCGAATACCGCTGGCATGTGTTCACCGCCGACGGTCAGGAGTACATCGCGCAGTTCCTGATCTCGGGTGCGGGCGCGCTGCACATCCCGCTGATCCCCGACTTCGAGGGTAAGGACGACTTCGCCGGTGCCGCTTTCCATTCCGCGGAATGGGACCACAGCGTCGACCTGACCGGAAAGCGCGTCGCGGTGATCGGTACCGGCGCGAGCGCGATCCAGATCGTGCCCGAGATCGTCCGCGACGTCGCCGAATTGCAGCTCTATCAACGCACCCCGCCGTGGGTGGTGCCGCGGCCGAACAAGCCGTTCCCAGAGGCGCTCAAGCGTGCCTTCGCCTACGTGCCCGGCCTGCGGCTGGCAGTACGCACCGGCATCTACTGGTTCCTCGAGGGCCTGGGTTTCGCGATGACGCGTGCGCCGGGGCTGCTGCGGGTGGTGGAGCTCGTCGGCAAGTGGAACATCCGGCGCAACGTCAAAGACAAGGAGCTGCGGCGGCGGCTGACGCCGACCTACCGGGCCGGCTGCAAGCGAATCCTGTACTCGCCCAACTACTACCAGGGCGTGGCGAATCCGAAGTGCCACCTGATCACCGACCGGATCACCCGCATCACCCGTGACGGCATCGTCACCGCGGACGGCACCGAGCACAAGGTCGACGTCATCATCTACGCCACCGGCTTCCACGTCACCGACTCCTACACCTACGTCGACATCAAGGGGCCCGGCGGCGAAGACCTGGTGGACCGGTGGAACCGCGAAGGGGTGGCCGCCCATCGCGGCGTCGCGGTCGCCGACGTGCCGAACCTGTTCTTCCTGCTAGGTCCGAATACCGGGTTGGGGCACACGTCGGTGGTCATCATGATCGAGGCGCAGATCCGCTACGTGGCCGAGGCGATCGCCGCGGTCGACAAGCGCGGCGCGCAGGCGTTGGCCCCGACGCGGGAGGCCCAGGACCGCGACAACGCCGAACTGCAGCAGAGGCTGGCGCGCTCCGTCTGGAACACCGGCGGCTGCCGAAGCTGGTATCTCGACGAGCACGGCGTCAACCGCACGTTGTGGAGCGGCATGACTTGGGAGTACTGGCGGCACATGCGCAAGCTTCGCCCGTCGGAGTACAAGTTCCTCGGGGTCAAGGCGCCGGCTGAGGTGGCTTGAGGTGGCGTGAGCTGGCTTGATCTAGCTTTGCGGGCGGCGCCGGGCGACACGCCAAACACATGATGTTGTGTTGCGCAGCCAACCCGGGCCCAAGGGGTAGTGTCGGTGGCGAGCTGTAGAACGGCTTTAGACCGATCAAAGTCCAGGTGAAATGGGGTTCTCGTGAGCGATGGCATGAAGCTGATCGACCGTGTTTCGGCCATTAACTGGAACCGACTGCAAGACGAGAAGGACGCCGAGGTCTGGCACCGCCTGACCGGCAACTTCTGGTTGCCGGAGAAGGTGCCGGTGTCCAACGACATCCAGTCCTGGCACACCCTGACCGACGCCGAGAAGCAGCTCACCATGCGGGTGTTCACCGGGTTGACGCTGCTGGACACCATCCAGGGCACGGTCGGGGCGGTGAGCCTGATCCCCGATGCGATGACCCCGCATGAGGAGGCCGTCTACACCAACATCGCCTTCATGGAGTCGGTGCACGCCAAGAGCTACAGCAACATCTTCTCGACACTGTGCTCGACGGCCGAGATCGACGAGGCCTTCCGCTGGTCGGAGGAGAACCCCAACCTGCAGCGCAAGGCGGCCATCGTCATGCAGTACTACCGCGGTGACGAGCCGCTCAAGCGCAAGGTGGCCTCCACGCTGCTGGAGAGCTTCCTGTTCTACTCCGGCTTCTACCTGCCGATGTACTGGGCCAGCCGGGCCAAGCTGACCAACACCGCCGACATGATCCGGCTGATCATCCGCGACGAGGCCGTGCACGGCTACTACATCGGCTACAAGTACCAGCGCGGGCTGGCGCTGGTGGACGAGGCCAAGCAGCAGGAGCTCAAGGACTACACCTACGAGCTGCTGTTCGAGCTCTACGACAATGAAGTGGAGTACACCCAGGATCTCTACGACGGCGTCGGCCTGACCGAGGACGTCAAGAAGTTCCTGCGCTACAACGCGAACAAGGCGTTGATGAACCTCGGCTACGAGGCGCTGTTCCCGCGCGACGAGACCGACGTCAACCCCGCGATCCTGTCGGCGCTGTCACCCAACGCCGACGAGAATCACGACTTCTTCTCAGGCTCGGGCTCGTCCTACGTCATCGGCAAGGCCGTCGTCACCGAAGACGAGGACTGGAACTTCTAGGTCGCTGGATTTTGCGGCGGCGGTCGTAATCGAGGGGGGCGATTGACGACCCCCGTTGCAGAACGGCGCCGGCTGCGCTCTAATCCTCGGCGTTCGGCTTGTCCTCTTCGGTTGCCTCTGAGGGTGTCTCGTCTTCGTCGGCCGCCGACTCTGCCTCGTCTCCAGGCTGACCGTCTTCGACGGGCTCTTCGACGGGCTCTTCGTCGATGTCTTCGGCCGTCTCTTCGACGGACTCTTCGTCGTCGGCGGTCGCTTCGGCATCTTCGGCTGTAGCGCCGGCGTTTTCGTCAACTGCCTCGTCGCTGACTTCTTCGTCGGTCGACTCTGCTTCCGGCTCGTCGTCCGTCTCGTCATCCACGGATTCCGGTGCGGTGCCGTTGGTATCGACGGATTCGTCGGACGGCGGCGTCTCATCGCCATCATCACCGCCATCGCCGCCGCCGCCATCGTCTCCGCCGGTGCCGTTATCGCCCTTGCCGGCAACGAGTATCGGCGTCGTCGGCTCGGCGTCGGGTCGGTCGGCCAGCGCCACGCCCGTGGCGACAGGCGCGGGTATGGCGGCCGCGGCCACGGGTCGCGTCGGATCCCGCGGCGCGGGGGGAGGCGTCGGCGCGCCCAATACCGTTCCAAACGCCAACGGCTCGTCCAGTTGCGCGGGCGGCGCCTCCGTGGCTTTGCGTTCGTCCGCCAGCGTGATCTCGCCGAGCCCGATGCGTTCCTGCAGCCGTTTCATCCACCGCGGCGCCCACCAGCAATCGTTGCCCAGCAGCTTCATGATCGACGGCACCAGGAACATGCGGACCACGGTCGCGTCGAGCAGCAGCGCGGTGATCAGGCCGATCGCCAGATACTGCATCATCACCAGATCCGAGAACGCGAACGCCCCGCCGACGACGACGAGAACCAGTGCCGCAGCGCTGATCAGCCGCCCGGTGGTGGCCGTGCCGTGTCGGATGGCCTCCTCGGTAGTCATGCCGCGAGCCCGCGCCTCGACCATCCGGGACACCAGGAAGACCTCGTAATCCGTTGACAGACCGAAGATCACGGCGATGATCAACCCGATCACCGGAGCCGTCAGCGGGGTCGGCGTGAAATTCATCCACGACGAGAGGTGCCCGTCGACGAAGATCCACGTCAGCACGCCCAGCGTCGAACACAGCGTCAGCGCATTCATCAGCGCCGCCTTGACCGGCAACACCAGCGACCCGAACGCCAGGAACATCAACAGCGTCGTCATCGTCAACGCGATGACGATCATCTGCGGCAACTTCGCCGAAATCGTTCGCACGCTGTCCTGTTCGAGCGCCGGCGTGCCACCCACCAGAACGTTCAGGTGGTGTGGTTTCGGAATCGCCCGCAGCTCATTGACTTTCGCCTTGGCGTCGAGCCGATTCACCAGACCGTTCTGGATCACCCGCACCGACGGGTCTTTCGACGCCCCGTCGAGGTAGGGGCGCTCCTTCCACATGTTGTCCGGATCATTGTTCGGCTCAGTGAATCCCGAGATTTCCATCGCTTCGCTGCGCATCTGCGCCACGTCGGCGTCGGTGACCGGTTGGCCGTCGGTGCTCTGGATGACGAGCGTGATCGGCTCGACGCGGAAACCGGGGAAGGTGCGGTCGAACTGCTCCTGCGCCTGACGCACCGGGTTCGTCGGCGGCAGGTACTTCTCGCTGATGCCGCCCAGCGCCAGATTGCCCAGCGGAAGGATCAACACGATCAGCCCGATGATGAGCGGAACCGCGAACAGCAACGGCCGCTTCATCACCCGCTCGGCCAGCCGACCCCAGAAGCCGTTCTCGACCTCTTCGGCGGTCTTCGTCTTCTCCAGCTTTTCCGCCAGCCAGGTGATGATCCGGTTGCTGAAGTTCCACTCCCGCAGGAACGGAATGCGCAGCAGCGTCGTCACGCTCAACGCGTCGACCCTGCGACCCAACATGCCCAACACCGCGGGCAGCACGGTGATCGACAGCACCGCGGCCAACGTGACCGACGCGATCATCGCGTAGGTCAACGACTTCAAAAAGCCCTGCGGGAACAACAGCAGGCCGCCCACCGACGCCGAGATCAGCACCGACGAGAACGCGATCGTGCGGCCCGCCGTCACCACCGTGCGGCGCACCGCGGTTTCGGTGTCGTAGCCCGCGGCGATCTCTTCGCGGAAACGGCTGACGATGAACAACCCGTAGTCGATCGCGATGCCAAGGCCGATCAACGTGACGACCGGTTGCGCGAAGTAGTGCACCGGCACCGAGATCGCCGTCAACCGCATGATGCCCAGCGCGCCGGCAATCGTCAGGCCGCCGATCATCACCGGCAGGCACGCCGCGACCACGCCGCCGAACACGAAGAACAGCACGATCGCCACCAGCGGCAGCGCCAGCACCTCCGCGCGCTGCTGGTCCTTGGCGATCGTCCCGGTGAGTTCGTTGGCCAACGGCAGCAGGCCGGCCAACTGCACATCGACGCCGGGATCGGACAGGTCGGCCTGGACTTCCTTGAAGTTCTTCAGGATGTCGTCGTCGTTGTCGCCCTTGAGCTGAACGGACATGAACGCGTGCTTCTTCGACGCGTCTGCCATGTTGCGCAGCAAATCCGGGGTCTTGAAGTAGCCGATCGACCGCAGGATCTGATCGGGGTGCTCCTTCTCCACCTTGGCGAGGTTGTCGAGCACCTTCTCGCGGAAGGCCGGGTCGTCGACGGTCTTGCCCTCCGGCGCGGTGTAGATCGCCACGATGTGGCTGGAGGTGTCCCTGCCGTAGTGCTCGTCGCCGAGCCGCGACGCCTCCGCGGACTCGCTACCGTCGTCGTAGAAGCCGCTCTGCGTGACGTGGGCGCCCAGGCTCGAGCCGAATATGCCCGCGCCCAGGCACAACGCCACCATGACGGCAACCACGACGAATCGATAGCGGTATACCGTTCGACCCCACCAGGCGAAAACGATTAGCCCCTAACTCGCGTTGCTCCGTTGCCGGTGCATGGACATCAAATTCAAGTGCATGGGTGAGATTACAAGGGAACTCACACCGGCCACTGTTCGCGCCGATAGGCGGCGTCCCAGAACATCCACTCATACCGCGACGTCGTCACGAAGTGCCCGCGGGCGACGGCCTCGTCGTCGGGTTGCAGCGTCGGACCGGTGCGGTCGGCCAGCTCCAGCACCTCGGCGACGGTTTTAGCGAATTCCTCGCCGCCGTAGCTGTCGATCCACTTCTGGTAGCGGGGATCCGAGGAGCCGCGTTCGAGCAGCTTGCGGCCCACCTCGGCGTAGATCCAGTAGCAGGGCAGCACCGCCGCCAGCCCGTCGGCGAAGCTGCCGCTGTAGGTGGTGGCGATCAGATAGCTCGTGTAGGCCCGCGTCGTCGGTGCGACCGGTGTCGCGTCGATGGCCGCGGGATCGAGGCCCAGTTGCGGCAGCAGCGAGTTGTGCAGCGACATCTCGACGTCGAACACCTCGGCGGCGTGTCGGGCGAACATCGCGGTGTCGGCCATCGTCGGCGCCTTGGCCGAGACGATCGACAGCGCG
This sequence comes from Mycolicibacterium agri, assembly GCF_002553505.1. Classification (GTDB taxonomy): domain Bacteria; phylum Actinomycetota; class Actinomycetes; order Mycobacteriales; family Mycobacteriaceae; genus Mycobacterium; species Mycobacterium agri. Next base: position 13,563 of record NZ_PDCP01000065.1, read on the forward strand.
CGGGCGTAGTCGCGCAGGTAATGCACGTCTTGGGCGACGTAGTGGGCGAACACGTCGCCGTCGAGGCTGCCGTCGGTGAGTCCGGTCAGGAACGGGTGGGCGAGGATCGCGGCGAAGATGGGCTCGGTCTCGGACCACAGTTGAGCAGACCAGGAGTCAGGTTTCATGACGTCCATCCTCTCAACGGCCGCTTCGGAGGACACTGAGCGGTGTGACCCCAGCGTCGCTACTCGGCTCGATTCTGCGTTGGCTTCGGGCGGGCTATCCCGAGGGCGTGCCCGGCGCCGACCGGGTCCCGCTGCTGGCGTTGCTGCGGACCACCCCGTTGACCGAAGAGGAGGTCCGGGAGGTGGTCCGCAACCTGACCGGCGACGCGCGGGTGACGGCCGACGGCGAGATCACCCGCGATGAGATCGCCGAGTTCATCTCCGAGGTCACACATCACGACGCCGGCCCGGAGAACATCAGGCGGGTGGCCGCGAAACTGGCTGCCGCGGGATGGCCCCTGGCCGGCGTCGACGACGTGGACTCCTAGGGCTGTCTGCTGTGCTATCGCAGCGATGCGGTGTCGATCACAAACCGGTACCGCACGTCGCTGGCGAGTACGCGCTCGTAGGCCTCGTTGATGTAATCGGGCGTGATGACCTCGATCTCGGGCCGCACACCGTGTGCGGCGCAGAAATCGAGCATCTCCTGGGTTTCGGCGATGCCACCGATCATCGACCCGGAGATGCTGCGCCGCTTCACCACCATGGGCGCGGCGAACAGCTCCATCGGGTGTTCGGGCATGCCGACCTGAACCAGCGTGCCGTCGACGGCGAGCAGGCCCATGTAGGCGTTCAGGTCGAGGTTGGCCGACACCGTGTTGATGATCAGGTCGAACGATCCGGCGAGCTTGGTGAAGGTGTCGGGGTCGCTGGTGGCGAAGTACTGGTCGGCGCCCAACCGCAGGCCGTCCTCCATCTTCTTCAGCGACTGGCTCAGCACGGTGACATTGGCTCCCATGGCGGCGGCCAGTTTGACCGCCATGTGGCCCAGCCCGCCGAGGCCGATCACCGCGACCCGCGTGCCGGGGCCAGCCTTCCAGTGCCGCAGCGGTGAATACGTGGTGATGCCCGCACACAGCAGCGGCGCCGCAGCGTCCAGCGGCAGGCTGTCCGGGATGCGCAGGACGTAGTTCTCGTCGACGACGATGGCGCCGCTGTAGCCGCCCTGGGTGGGCTCGCCGTTCTTGTCGACGGCGTTGTAGGTGCCGATCATGCCGCCGGCGCCATTGCAGTACTGCTCGAGACCGGCCCGACAGCTGTCGCACTCGCGGCAGGAGTCCACGAAGCAGCCGACGCCGACGCGGTCGCCGACCTTGAACTTCGTCACCTCCGAGCCGACCTCGGTGACGACGCCGGCGATTTCGTGACCGGGCACGACGGGATAGTTGGGCACACCCCACTCGGCCTTGACAGTGTGGATGTCGGAGTGGCAGATGCCCGCGAAATGGATGTCGAAGGCGATGTCGTGAGGGCCGACGTCGCGGCGGGTGATCGTGGTCTTGATCAGCGGTTCGGTCGCAGAGGTTGCTGCGTAAGCGGTTACGGCAGTGGTCATTGAAGTCCTCGTCAATACGTCAGTAAGCAGTCATGCAGGGCATGAGGAAAATCCGCGACGTTGCGGCTACTTGAAACCAACGGGCTACCGCGGGCCGGTAATCCTGGGTTGAGCTGTGAGTTCGGTCCTATAGCCCGGCGGCGCGGAAGGCGCCGTTGAAGCTGGTCCGCTCGTAGGTCGCCACACCCGCCGCGGTGTAGGGATCGCGTGCGACGACGTCATCGGCGTCCTCGGTGCTGATGTCGCTGGTGATGAGGACACCGCCGGAGCCGTCCTCCTGACGGCCCGCGAGCAGAATGCGGCCCGCGGCGATCTCGTTATTGAGGAACTCCAGATGAGCGTCGAGTCTGCTCGATGACCTCGGGCGGCTGCAGGTACTTCGACTTCAGCACGTGGATCACGGCCCCGAGGTTACTCCCGCCGCGGTGTAGCGGCCGATCTCTTCGTGCGTGCGCATTCGCAGGGACAGGATCGGGTCGTCGGCGACGCCGAGCACCCGCACACACGCGTCGGCGACGTGCAGCGGCAGCTCGTCGGGTGCCGCCCCGGCGGGCAGGGAGCGGATGTTCACCAGTGACTCGACGAGACGGAACGGCAGCTCGGCGGCGGTCTCGTGCACTCCCGTCTCTGCGACGATCGCCCGCCCCACTTCCAGATAGTGCAGCCGCAGGCGTTCGCGTTCGGACCAGAACGGCTCCAGTTGGGCTTCCCGCAACTCGGGCAACAGATACAGCGCGCCGAGGTTCCACCGGCCGCTGAGCAGTTGTTCACCGTCGAACGCGGCCAGTGCGTGCAGATGCTCGACGGATGTGAGCGCCGGATCTGCTTGCAGCAGGCTGTCGACGAACGACAGTGTCGGTGCAACCGTCTGGCTCAGCAACGCGCACAGGATGTCGCTCTTGGTATCGAAGTAGTGGTACAGCGACGCCTGGCGGATGCCCACCAACTCCGCGATCGTCCGCGTCGACGTGGCGCTGTAGCCGAGGGTGGTGAACAATTCCGCTGCGGCATCGAGGATTTCGTCGCGTGCGGTAGTGCCCGGGCGACGTTGGGTCTGGAGGCGCGGACGGCCGGCGCGGGCAAGCGACATGCCCATATCGTGGCCCACAGATGTCGCCAACCAGCAGTGCGGCGGTCTATCTGTCACACGACAGAAACACGCGACACGAATCGGTTACCAATATCGACATCTCGTTACAGCGGCGACACCAATCGCGCCGCGATGCGGAGAAAACTGTCATGTGACAGACAAGCACGTCGTCGTGCAGCGTGCGATTTCTCGATTCCGGGAGCCTTCCGATGAGCATCGCTGTATCCGAGGTCGACTCCAACGCGGCAGCCCACCGCCGTTCTGCGACAGTTGATCCCGTCGCGGCGATCGGCGATCTGCGCGTGAGGTTCCGGCGTAACGGTCATGATGTGCACGCCCTTCGCGGTGTGACGTTGTCGATCGTCCCCGGCGAGATCCTCGGGCTGGTTGGCGAATCCGGTTCGGGCAAAAGCGTTCTCGGCTTCACATTGCTCGGTTTGCTACCCAAGCACGCGATCGTCGAAGGCTCGGTCCGTGTCGCAGGGTCCGACATGGTGCGCGGCGATGCCAAGACGCTGCGCAAGGTGCGAGCGCTGGATCTCGGTGCGGTGTTTCAGGACCCGATGACGTCGCTGAACCCGACCATGCGCATCGGCAGGCAAGTAGCCGAGGCCGCAGGCAGCGATGCTGAGGCGCTGCGCTTGCTCACCGCGGTCGGCATTCCCGATCCCGAGCGGCGGATGCGCGCCTATCCGCATGAGCTTTCCGGCGGTCTGCGCCAGCGCGTGATGATTGCCATTGCGATCGCGGGCAAGCCGGAACTCATCATCGCCGACGAGCCCACCACCGCCCTCGACGTCACCGTCCAGGCTCAGGTGCTGCGACTGCTGCAGCGGCTGCGTGACGAAATCGGTTGCAGCATCGTGCTCGTCACCCACGACCTCGGGGTCGCGGCGCAGATCTCCGACCGGATCGCGGTGCTCTATGCCGGACGCATCGCCGAGATCGGTCCCACTGCCGCGGTGCTGCACAACCCCGCGCACCCTTACACGCACGGGTTGCTGCGTTCCCGCCTGACGTTGGACACCGCGCGCGACCGTAGGCTCGCCGCGTTGACGGGATCGGTGCCGAGCCCCGTGACGCCCCTGGCGGGCTGCGCATTCGTGCCGCGGTGCGCGTTGGCCCGCGAGGAGTGCGGTAAGACACCGCCCGACCCGATCGCCGTTGCGCCCGGGCGGGTAAGCGCCTGCGTGCTTCCGTTCAGCGAAATCACCGAGGAACTGGGCAGCAGGTCGACCAACACCGGCGAGTTGTTCACCGAACGGGGAGGCGGCCGAGACGAACAGCCGCCGTCGGTGGTGCTGCGGGATGTCACGAAGACGTTCCGGGTGAGCAGGCGCGGGCTGACCCGATCGACCCCCAAGACGGGCGGACTGCAAGCCCTGCGCGGAGTTTCGCTGCGCGTGGGCCACGGCGAGTCCGTTGCGCTCGTCGGCGAAAGCGGTTCGGGCAAGTCGACGCTGCTACGCGTGATCGCCGGCCTGGAGAAACCCACCACCGGAGCGGTGCACCTCGAGGGCGGGCAACGCCCGCAGATGGTCTTCCAGGATGCGGGCGCATCGCTGACGCCGTGGATGTCGGTCGACGAGCTGATCGGCGAGCGCCTTCGCAGCAGCGGGATCTCGCGAACAGCGAGGCGCGACAAGGTCATCGAGGTGCTCGAACGCGTCGGACTCTCACCCGAAGTGGCCAAGTCGCGGGCCGGCCAACTGTCCGGCGGGCAACGCCAACGGGTTTCGCTGGCGCGGGCCACGGTGGTGCCGCCCGCGGTGCTGCTGTGTGACGAGCCGACGAGCGCCCTCGACGTATCCCTGGCCGCATCGGTGCTCAACCTCATCGGGGATCTGCGGCGCAGCCTGGACATGTCGGCGGTCTTCGTGACCCACGACCTGTCGGTGGCGCGCGTGATCGGTGACCGGATCGCCGTGATGTATCTGGGACGAATCGTCGAGATCGGTCCGGCCGAGCAGGTCATCGCAGACCCGGTGCACCCCTATACCCAGGCGCTCGTCGACGCCATTCCCGAGCTGAACCGCGAATCCCGGCCGTTGGCAGGCGAACCCGCAAGCCCGCTGTCGCCGCCGACCGGATGCGTCTTTCACCCCCGCTGCCCCCTCGCAGTGGACGCATGCAGCGACACCGAACTCGACGTGCGCTTGGAGGGCGCCCCCGGCGACCCGCATCAGGTCGCCTGCATCGAACGGAAGGCGAGCTGATGGCCGTCGCACTACCCACTGCGCCGCTGCTGGCCCAGCGCGGACGACGGCTGCTGCCGTTGCCTCGGTTCGGGTCGGCCACGGCGAACTGGATCGGGTTCTCACTCGTGCTGGTTGTGACGATGATCGCCGTCGCGGTACCTGTTCTCGCACCGCATGATCCGCTGTTGCCCGTCGGAATGCCGTTGCAGGCGCCGGGCCGGAACGGATTTCTGCTCGGCACCGACAGCGTCGGTCGCGACATCCTGTCCCGGGTCCTCTACGGGGTGCGATCGAGCTGGTTTGCTGCGCTCGTCGTGGTGGCGGTCGGTTTGTTCATCGGCGGACTGGTCGGGCTCATCGCCGGCACGGCAGGCGGCTGGCTGGACTCGCTGCTCATGCGCATCACCGACGGGTTCCTGGCGCTGCCCGCACCGGTGTTGGCCATCGCCGTGGTCGCCGCGCTCGGCCCTGGCTTCGTGCACACCCTGATCGCCGTGTCGATCGTGTGGTGGCCGTTCTACGCCCGGCTGGTGCGCGGCGAGGTGGCACGTCTGGCCGCCAGGCCGCACGTCGAGGCGGCGAAACTGGCTGGGGTGGGCCGGTTCCGGCTCGCCGGTCGGCATCTGCTGCCGGGCGCGGTGCCGAATGCGCTCGTGGCAGCGAGCCTCGACATCGGCGCACTGATCCTCACGCTGGCCGCGCTGTCGTTTCTCGGCCTCGGGCAGCCGCAACCCGCTCCCGAGTTGGGCGCTGACTCGGCCCGCAACCTGAGCTTCTTCCTGCAGCAGTGGTGGGTTCCCGTGATGCCCGGCCTCGGCGTTCTCCTGCTGGCCTTGGTCGGCAACATCTCGGGCGACTGCCTTCGCAACCTCATTAAGACGAGTTAGGGCGGCGTTGCGGTGAAGATGTTCGTGGCTTCCCGGCTGGGCGCGATGGTGGCGATTCTGATCGCGCTCACCGCGGTGATGTTCTTGCTGCAACACATTTCGCCTCTCGACCCGGTGAAAGCGCAGCTGGGTGCGCAGGCATCGGCGGAGGCGGTGGCACAGCGACGCGAGGCGCTCGGGCTCAACGAGCCCGTCCTCGTCCAGTTCTGGCACTACCTCACCGGCGCGGTGACCGGCGATCTCGGTACGTCGTACCGCACCCGCCATCCGGTGGCATCGGATCTGAGCGATTTCTTCCCGGCCACGCTGGAGCTCGCGCTCTACGGAATCGGTGCGGCGCTGGTGCTCGCGGTCGTCCTGGCGTTCGGCACGACGCTGAAATGGCCTGGCGCTCAGGCACTGCGAGCGGTCCTGTTCACCGGTGCCTCGGCGCCCATGTTCCTGCTGGGGATCGTCGGCTTGGTCGTCTTCTACCAGAAGCTGGGCTGGGTTCCAGCCAACGGGCGCATCGCTATCGCCGATCCTCCGACCGGGCCCACTGGTCTGCTCACCGTGGACGGAATGCTGCACGGGCGCTTGGACGTCGTCACCGATGCGCTGCATCACCTGATCCTGCCTGCGCTGGTGATCGCCATCGGGCCAGCGGTGGCGATCGGCAGGGTGCTGCGCAGCAGCCTGTTGGGCGACATCGACAGCGACTATGCGCGAACCGCACGCGCCAAGGGGCTGTCCGAAAGCCGGATCGTGGCGCGCCATGTGCTGCGCAACTCCGTCGGCGGTGCCCTGTCGATGACGGGTTTACAGGTGGGGCTGATGTTTTCGGGCGTCCTCGTCGTCGAGCAGGTGTTCGGCTGGCCGGGCATCGGCCAGTACATCGCCCAGAGCATCCCCGTCGCCGACTTTCCGGCGATCGCCGGTGTCACGCTGATGCTCGGCGCGACATACGTCTTCATCAACACGGCCGTCGACCTGCTTCAGGCCGCAGCCGATCCCCGTATCGCAGTCACAGGAGGTTAGGTGCCCAAACAGCCACTGATCGTGGGCAATCCGGTCTTGGTCGTCGTCGACATGCAACAGGGCGGCGGCATGCCCGCGGCCGAGGTCGGCATCGACCACATGCCCGGGCACGCCGACCGGGTACGCGTCGCGCAACGGTTGCTCGCCGGTGCGCGTGCCGCCGACGTCCCGGTCGTCTTCTTCCAGGAAGTGCACCGGCGAAGCGGTGTGGATTTCGGGCGCGAACTCGATGGCGCCGAAGGCGTGCACTGCGTCGAAGGACAGCCGGGCACCGACCTCGAACCCACCCTGCGTCCCGAACCGGGCGAATTCCACATCGCCAAGCGTCGCTACTCCGGTTTCATCGGAACGGATTTCGAGATCGTGTTGAGCGGACTCAAGGCGTCGACACTGATCCTCATCGGCGGGCTCACCTACGTGTGCGTGCACTACACCTTCGCCGACGCCCACCAACGCGACTTCTACGTCCGCGTCGTCGTCGACTGCGTCGGCGGGTCCTCGCGGTACCGGCACGACGCCGCTTTGGACGCGATGGAGTACCTGCAGGCCGGCGCGCTACGCACCAGTGACGAAATCCTCACCGCCTTCGCCGAACTAGCCAACACGACACCAGCTCGGCAAGGAGCCGCTCGATGATCCGGCGACCGAAGACACTGGCCGCCGCCGGGGCCGTGGCGGCCCTGACACTCAGCGGCTGCGGCGGCTCGGACTCGGGCGGGGGCGCGCCCAACGCCGCGCCCACCGACAAGGTGCTACGGCTGTCGTTCCTCCAAGATCCCGGCCAGCCGCCGGACCCCGACATCTTCTACGCCGGTCAGGGGCTGCTGCTGACCACCAACCTCTACGAGGGACTGCTGCAGTACAAGGCGGGCACCAACAAGCCGGAGCTGGAGCCGCTGTTGGCGACGGAATGGCATGCCTCCCCGGACAACAAGGTGTTCACATTCAAGCTGCGCGAAGGTGTCAAGTTCCACGACGGCACGCCGTTCACCTCCGCCGCGGTCAAGGCATCGTTCGACCGCAGGCTGGCGGTCAACCAGGGGCCTGCCTACATGGTCAAAGATGTCGAATCGGTGACCGCACAGGGCGATTACGACGTCGCCATCACGCTGAAGGCGCCGAATTCGGCGTTCCTCGACTATCTGGCCTGCCCGTACGGCCCGCGGATGCTCAGCCCTGAAGGGTTGACGAAGAACGCGGGCAATGACCACGCGCAGAACTACCTCACCACCCACGACCTCGGCACCGGTCCGTACACGCTGACCGACGCCCAGGTCGGCTCCCATTACGCGCTTGACGCGTTCGGCGACTACTGGGGGCCCAAGCCGTATTTCGAGAAGGTCGAGATCCCCGTCATCACCGATGTTTCGGCGCAACAGCTGCAGTTCAACAACGGTCAGATCGCCGCGATCCTGCACGATTTGCCGTCATCGGCGGTGGGACAGTACCTCAACGACGACAAGTACGCCCACTATTCACTGCCGACGATGATGTCGAACTATCTCTACCTCAACCCGCACAAGTCCATGCTCGACGACGCGAAGAACCGCACCGCGGTGTTGCAGGCGATCAACATCGACGAACTCGTCAAGCAGACCTACTTCGGTCGCGGGCGGGTCGGTGGGCAGATCTATCCGCCCAACATGTTGCCGCCGGAGTCCGGCAAACAGTCTGTGCCGCATGATCCTTCGGTGCTCACCGGAATCGTCGCCGGACTGCCTGCCGACCAGAAGTCCATCACGATCGGCTACGACTCGAGCAACCCGGACAACCAGCTGGTCAGCAACCTCATCCAAACGCAGCTGGCGGCCACGGGCCTGGACGCCAAGGTGCAGAGCTATCCGACCTCGGAGATCTACGGGTGGATCGGCGGTGACGTCTCGGCGGGACCGGACGTGCTGACGGGGTGGCGTGGCCGGATGCGCCGTCGCCCTACACCTGGGGCCACATCTCGTGGGATGCCGACGGCGGACTGAACTACCTGCGTTGCTCTGCGCCGCCGGTGACCGAGGCGCTGAATCGCGGCTTGCCGACGGGATCGCCCGAAGCGTTCTCGCGGGCGGGCGAGGAGGCCCTCAAGACCGGCTGTTGGCTCAACGTCGCCGACGTCGACGACTTCATGGTGGCCCAGCCGTGGCTGAAGGGCGTCGAAGAATCCCATGTCGTCACCAACCCCAACAGCCTTCGGCTGGCTGGACTTTCGGTGGGCTGATGACGGGAAAGGTGCGACGAATCGTCCTGCTGACGCTGGGTTGGGAGGAGCTGCCGAAGTCGATCTCGGTGTACGGCGCGCCGCCCGAGGAGCGGATGCGTGAACCGGTGCCCGGCGTGCTGTTGCAGACCGACGGCGGATGGGTATTGCTCGACACCGGGTTCAACACGGCGCTGATTCGAGACCCCGCGCTGTATCGCCGGTTCTATCCGTCGGTCGAGTATCGGCCGGTACTGCCGGGTCCGGGTGAGCCGATCGAGGAGCGGCTGGCCGAGATCGGTGTCGACATCGACGACATTCACACCGTCGCCGTCAGCCACCTGCATCACGACCACGCGGGTGGGCTGAAGTTGTTCGCGGGCAAGGTGCCGGTGCACGCGCAGCGACGCGAGCTCGAGTACGGGCTGTCGAACCACCCTGAGCCAGAACACAATGCGATCGCCCGTATCGATTTTGACGACCCCAACATCGACTGGCGGCTGGCCGACGGCGACGCCGAGATCGCGCCCGGCGTGACCGCGGTGCCGACCTACGGGCACACGCCCGGGCATCAGAGTTTCGTCGTCGAACTGGACGAATCCGTCGGCGGCGACGGATTCGTGTTCGCCTTCGACGCCGCCGACCTCACCGAGAACATCGAAAACGAACTGGCCATCGGCGGTTTCATCGGCGTGGCGCCGGAGGAGACGATCGAGCCCATCCGCAAGCTCAAGAAGCTCGCCAACGACAAGGGCTATCCGTTGATCCCGGGGCACGACCCGCACGTCTGGCCGGAGACGACACGACACTTCCACGAGCGATTCGGATGACCGATTTCCTCTTGCACAACGAGCGGGCACTCGTCGACGGCGAGTTGCCGCACGCCGCCGTCGATCTTGCCGCGCGGATACTCGGCGGCAGCGTGGTGGCGGCCAGCGACGAGTCGTTCGGCTTCAAGGAGAACCTGATCGATCCGGCCGAACCCGTTTTCACACCCGGCACCTACAGCCTCCGCGGCGAGGTGGTCGACGGCTGGGAAACCCGGCGGCACGCGGGCCGCCGCGGGGACTGGGTGATCATACGGTTGGGTGTGCCAGGGCGCGTGCAAACCGTGGACGTCGATACACGGTACTTCGCCGGCAACCATCCGACCGCGGCGTGCGTCGACGCCTGCGCGCTCGACGTGGCGGCCGATCCGACCGATCCCGCCATCGAATGGACCACCGTCGCGGAATCGACTCCGCTGAAACCGGATTCGCACAACGTGCTCCCAGTGACCAACCGCAGGCGTTGGACGCATCTGCGGCTGCGGTTGGAGTCCGACGGGGGAGTGGCGCGGCTCCGCGCCTACGGTGAGGTGATCCCCGACCCCACGTTGTGGGAGGACATCACCGTCGAGGTGTCCAGCCTGGAACAGGGCGGCCGCGTGGAGTGGTGCAGCGACAGCTTCTACTCGGATGCCTTCGCGCTCGTCGCCCCGACCAGGCCCCGCGGCATGGGCGACGGCTGGGAGACGCGGCGGCGCCGCGATGTCGGCCCCGACAGCCATGACGCGGTGCTGATCTCCTTCGCCGCTCCCGCCGATCTGTGCCGTCTGGAGATCGACACGTCCTACTTCGTGTTCAACGCCTCACTTGAGGTGGCCGTGCTCGGCAGCCGTGATCGTCCCGACGGCGAACACGGCTGGGCGCTGGCGCCGTTCGACGTTCCGGTGCTGCCGAGGACCCGGCTGGCGCCCGACGCCAGGCAGATGTTCAAAGTCGACGCCCGCGACATCACCGCGCTTCGGCTGCAGGCCTATCCGGACGGAGGCATCGCCAGGGTGCGCGCGCTGGGCCGGCCGACGAACGAGGGGCTGGCTCTTCTGCAGCGCCGCTGGGAGGAGTCGTCGTGACCGCGGTGTTGGCGTCACATTGCACGGGACTGTGGCGGCGCACGCTGTTGATCAACCCCGACGGTTCCCGCGATCTGGGCGCTGATGTGATGTGGCTGCAAGGCATCACGGCCTATGTCGACTCACGGGGCTTCGCGGGACGCCTGCAGCAGGACGGCGAGGTCTTCTCCTGGTGCCGTGACATCGATCTGCTACCCCCGGGCCCCTACCCGGACGAGGGTTATCTGCGATGGGACGGCTCGACGCTGATCGAAACCGGTGTCCACGAAAACTACACCGAGCGTTGGGTTCCCGAAGAGCGTGCAGGCGCACTCGACGCATCAGGTGCGTTCTTCCTGGCCGCACCCGATGCCGGACGGGCGGTTCTCGTGCGCGTCGGTCAGCGATACGGCTGGGCGTGTCACGACGCCGTCGTGGTGGGTACGGTCGCCGACCGGCAATGGTGCGATCTCGCTATCGAGCAAGCTGGCAACGAAATCCGCGTCAAAGGCGTGCGCTGGGTGGTGCAGGAATGGGAAGGGAATGTGAACATATGAGTGGCGCAACGTCATTCACCTCGGTACCGGTCGTCGACATCAGCGGACTGCAGTCGCCGGACCGCGTCGAAAGGGAACGTGTCGCCAGCGAGATCGGCGCCGCCGCACGTGATGTCGGGTTCATGTACGTCAGCGGTTCGGGCGTCGACGAATCGCTTTTCGAGCGGTTGCTGGCTGCCACGAAGGAGTTCTTCGCGTTGCCGCTCGAGGAGAAGATGCGCAGCTACATCGGACTGTCCCGGTGCCACCGCGGCTACGTGCCGGTCGGCGAGGAAGGCGTGGAGACCGGCACGCCGGACCTCAAGGAAGCGTTCGACACCGCACTTGATCTGCCCGCCGACGATCCGCACTACCTGGCGGGCAACCCGATGCTGGGCCCCAACACCTGGCCGGACCTGCGCGGTTTCGCCGAAGCCGTGACGGACTACTACCAGGCTGTGCTCGCCGTGGGACACCGCCTGCTGTGGGCCTTCGCCGTAGCGCTGGGGGAGGACCCCGATGTGTTCTCCCGGCACGCCACCAAGACGCCCAGCCAACTGCGGCTGGTGCACTACCCGTACAACCCCGACGCGCAAGACGGTCAGGGCATCGGCGCGCACACCGATTACGAGTGCTTCACCCTCCTCAAGCCGACCGCGCCGGGTCTGGAGGTACTCAACGGCGCGGGGGAGTGGATCGACGTGCCGCTGCTGCCGGGCACCTTCGTGGTCAACATCGGCGACATGCTGGAGTTGTGGACCAACGGCGCGTTCGTCGCGACCAGTCACCGGGTGCGCAAAGTCGTCGAGGAGCGCTACTCGTTCCCGCTGTTCTTCAACGTCGACTACCACACCGAGGTGAAACCGTTGCCACAGTTCGTGTCCGAGGGTGCAGAGCCGCGTCGGCCGCTGCGCGCGGGTGAACATCTCTTCGCGCAGACCGCCCAGACATTCGCCTACCTGCGCGACCGGATCGAGCGCGGCGAGCTCGTGCTGCCCGACGGTTCGCTCCAGACGCGCCAGTTCGGCCAGCAGGCCCGCCTGGGCGCCAACTGATACTCAGTTGATCGGCGCGTTGAGCCAGCGCAGATCCTCGAGGATGCCGCGCGCGGCGACGATGCCTTCCCCGGTCTGCCACACCTCGTTGTTGACGATGAACACTCGGTCGTCGCGGTTGGCGGACAGCTTCTTCCACGCGTCGCTGCCCATCACCTCGGGCGCGCGGTCCTTGGCCGACTGCGAGGCGAACGACAGATAGACGATGTCACCGTCGGCGATGGAGAAGTCGGGGTTGTTCTTCAGATCCTCGGACGTGGTGCCGACCTCGACATAGGGCTTGTCGGTGAACCGTTGCGAGGCAGGGCGTTCCACGCCGACATCGGTGAGCACGCTGGCGGGGAAGTTGTCTGCGCCGAACACCCGCATCGTGGTGTCGGTGAGCTGGACGATCGACGCCTGGAAATGCACGGCGTCGTTCTCGGCGCCGGTCTTGGCGGCCGCGGCGTCGAAGTCGTCGATGAGTCTGTTCGCGGCACCGGCGCGCCACGTTGCCGCGCCGACCGTGCGCAAATTGTCCTCCCAACGCGCCCCGGGCGGGCCAGTGAACACGGTGGGCGCGATCGCGTCGAGCTCGGGGTAGACGTCGGGCGTCAGCGCCTCCGAGCCGAGAATCAGATCCGGTTGCGCGGCGCGGATCGCATCCAGATCGGGCTCGCTGCGGGTGCCCATCGCGGGCAGCTCATGGATAACGGTGCCGAGATAGGACGGCTGGCGGTCCGACCCGTCGGGCAGCGCGGCGCCGACGATGCGCGACTGCAGACCGAGCGCGCACAGCGTGTCGAGCTGGTCGCCGGCGAGCACCACGATCTTCTGCGGCTCGGCGCGCAGGACGGTGGTCCCCGCGGCGTGGCGGATCTCCCGGTCGCCTTCACCGGGATCGACGGGCGCGGGGGCGGGCGCGCACGACTCGTCGGGCCTGCGTTGATTGCCAAGCACCCCCGCACCGGCGATTCGCGTGGTGCTGGTGATGACTGTGGGTTCGTCGACGGCCGACGGCGTCCCGCCGCCCAGGTCGCCGCCGCAGCCGCCCAGCACAGTCACCACGACGGCGGTCAGGATGGCCGCGGCGGCCACCAGGGGCCCTGGTGCGTGACGGCGGATCAGCACGGCGCTGACGGTAACACCCGGGCGCATCGCAGCTGGTCAACCGGCGCGGCACCGTCTATTTCGGGCCGACGGCGAGTTGATTACGACCGTTTGTAGGACCCATGCCGACACTGGCGGCTTCGAGAGATAGGATTCGAACCGGACAGCGCGGGCAATGCCCGTACAGACGTTTGGAGGACCTGTTGGTAGCCGAAGCGCCCCCGGTCGGAGAACTTGAGGCCCGTCGTCCGTTCCCGGCGCGGCTTGGCCCCAAGGGCAGCCTGGTCTACAAGCTGATCACCACGACCGATCACAAGCTGATCGGCATCATGTACTGCGTCGCCTGCTTCATCTTCTTCTTCATCGGCGGGCTGATGGCCCTGTTCATCCGCACCGAGCTCGCCATGCCGGGGCTGCAGTTCCTGAGCAACGAGCAGTACAACCAGCTGTTCACGATGCACGGCACGGTGATGCTGCTGTTCTACGCCACGCCCGTCGTGTTCGGGTTCGCCAACCTGGTGCTGCCGTTGCAGATCGGCGCCCCCGACGTGGCGTTCCCGCGGTTGAACGCGCTGTCGTTCTGGCTGTTCGTGTTCGGCGCGACGATCGCGATCTCCGGCTTCATTACCCCGGGCGGCGCGGCCGACTTCGGCTGGACGGCCTACACCCCGCTGTCGAACGCGATCCACTCGCCGGGTGCCGGTGGTGACCTGTGGATCCTCGGCCTGGCGGTTTCCGGTCTGGGCACCATCCTCGGCGGCGTCAACATGATCACCACGGTGGTCTGCATGCGCGCCCCCGGCATGACGATGTTCCGGATGCCGATCTTCACCTGGAACATCCTGGTCACCTCGGTGCTGGTGCTGATCGCCTTCCCGCTGCTGACCGCGGCGCTGTTCGGCCTGGCGGCCGACCGCCACCTGGGCGCGCACATCTACGACCCGGCCAACGGCGGGGTGCTGCTCTATCAGCACCTGTTCTGGTTCTTCGGGCACCCGGAGGTGTACATCATCGCGCTGCCGTTCTTCGGCATCGTGACCGAGATCTTCCCGGTGTTCTCCCGCAAACCGGTCTTCGGCTACACCACGCTGATCTACGCGACCATCAGCATCGCGGCGCTGTCGGTCGCGGTGTGGGCGCACCACATGTATGCCACCGGCGCGGTGCTGCTGCCGTTCTTCTCGTTCATGACGTTCCTGATCGCCGTGCCGACGGGCATCAAGTTCTTCAACTGGATCGGCACGATGTGGAAGGGGCAGTTGACCTTCGAAACGCCGATGCTGTTCTCCATCGGCTTCCTGCTGACCTTCTTGCTGGGTGGCCTGTCCGGCGTGCTTCTGGCCAGCCCGCCACTGGACTTCCACGTCACCGACTCGTATTTCGTTGTCGCGCACTTCCACTACGTGTTGTTCGGCACGATTGTGTTCGCGACCTACGCGGGGATCTACTTCTGGTTCCCGAAGATGACTGGCCGACTGCTCGATGAGCGGCTGGGCAAGCTGCACTTCTGGCTGACGTTCATCGGCTTTCACACCACGTTCCTGGTGCAGCACTGGGTCGGCAACGAGGGCATGCCGCGACGCTATGCGGACTATCTGCCCACCGACGGGTTCACCACGCTGAACGTGGTCTCGACGATCGGCGCCTTCACCCTCGGTATCTCGGTGTTGCCGTTCGCGTGGAATGTGTTCAAGAGCTGGCGGTACGGCGAGCCGGTGACGGTCGACGATCCGTGGGGTTACGGCAACTCGCTGGAGTGGGCGACCAGCTGCCCGCCGCCGCGGCACAACTTCACCGAGCTGCCCCGGATCCGGTCGGAGCGGCCGGCATTCGAGCTGCACTATCCACACATGGTGGACCGGATGCGCGCCGAGGCGCACATCGGCCGCCACGCTACGGCCGGTGAGCGAATCGAGGGCCTCGGCCCGCGCACCGAGCCGGACCGCACCTAAGCCGGGAGCATCCCAGGGTGACGACGTCCAGGGTGTCGGTGTTGATCACCGTCACCGGAGTCGACCAACCCGGCGTGACGTCGGCGCTGTTCGAGGTTCTCTCGCGGCACAAGGTCGAGCTGCTCAACGTCGAACAGGTCGTGATCCGCGGGCGGCTGACGCTGGGCGTGCTGGTGTCCTGCTCGCCGGAAACCACGGACGGGCCGCAGTTCTGGCAAGAGGTGCAGGACGCCATCCACCGCGTCGGCCTCGATGTCACGATCGAGCGCAGCGACGAACTGCCGGTGATGCGCCAGCCGTCGACGCACACCATCGTGGTGCTGGGCCGGCCGATCACCGCGGAGGCGTTCGGCGTGGTGGCCCGCGAGGTGGCCGCCCGCGGCGTGAACATCGACTTCATCCGCGGCGTCTCCGACTATCCGGTGACCGGGCTTGAGCTCCGTGTCTCCGTGCCGTCTGCGGACGTCTACGAACAGCTTCAGGCCGCGTTGGCGCAGGTCGCCGTCGACGAGAGAGTCGACATCGCGATCGAGGATTACAGCCTTTCGCGACGGGCCAAGCGGCTCATCGTCTTCGACGTCGACTCCACGCTGATTCAGGGTGAGGTCATCGAGATGCTCGCCGATCGCGTCGGTGCGCACGCGGCCGTCGCCGAGATCACCGAGGCCGCCATGCGCGGCGAACTGGACTTCGCCGAATCGCTGAGCCGTCGCGTCGCCACCCTGGCCGGGCTGCCCGCCGAGGTGCTCGAAGAGGTCGGCGAGCAAATCGAGCTCACGCCAGGGGCGCGCACCACGCTGCGCACGTTGCGGCGGTTGGGGTTCTACTGCGGCATCGTGTCGGGCGGTTTCCGACAGGTCATCGAACCGCTGGCGCACGAGTTGGAGATGGACTTCGTCGCCGCCAACCAACTGGAGATCGTCGACGGCAGACTCACCGGCCGCGTCATCGGGCCGATCATCGACAGGCCGGGAAAAGCCAAGGCGCTGCGGGATTTTGCCGAACAGGCCGGGGTGCCCATGGAGCAGACCGTAGCCGTCGGAGACGGCGCCAACGACATCGACATGCTGGCCGCCGCCGGCCTCGGTGTCGCGTTCAACGCCAAGCCCGCGCTGCGCGAGGTGGCCGACGCGTCGCTGAGCCACCCCTATCTGGACACCGTGCTGTTCATTCTCGGCATCACCCGCGGCGAGATCGAGGCGGCCGACAGCATCGACGGGACGCTGCGCAGGGTCGAAATCCCCGACGACTAGGTCCGCCCTCTACCGCGAGCAGACGCTAAAGTCCGGTGTGTCCTGGGGCGATTTCTGGGGGTGATTGCAACAGCCACCTTGTTGGAGGTTGTTGTGTATCTGAAGGCTTATCCCTGGATTAT
>NZ_PDCP01000066.1 GCF_002553505.1 Mycolicibacterium agri
CCGCGCCGCCCGCATCCACGCCGAACGCAAACTCAACAACCCCCGCATCACCGAACGCAACAAACCCCCACCCTTCTGATACGGGGTGGAATGCCCGGCCGCGATGCCGCCACCATCTTGATGGCCCTCGGCGTCGGGCTCGGGCTGATGCGTTCGATCGACCCTTGCAGCCCTGTGCACGGACTCGTCGAAATGCTGCGCCTGCTCATTGCCGATCCGTCGCCCGAACCCCCATAGCCACACATGGCTTCTGGCATGCTGGGGCCATGACTGAGCCGCAATTCGGTGGCACCGAGGGGCCTCCCTCGCCGCAGCAACCGCAATATCAGCCGCCACCTCCTGGCTACGGCCAACAACCGCCCGGCTATCCACCGCCGGGCCAGTATCCACCCGTCTACACCGATCCCACCGCCCCCTACGGCCGCCACCCGGTCACAGGCGAACCTCTCTCCGACAAGTCCAAGCTCGTCGCCGGACTGCTGCAGTTGATCGGTCTGTTCGGACTCGTCGGCATCGGCCGCATCTACCTGGGCTACACCGGCCTCGGCATCGCCCAACTGGTCGTCGGTCTCATCACGTGTGGCATCGGCGCCATCGTGTGGGGCATCGTCGACGCTGTCCTGATCTTCACCGACAAGGTGCGAGACCCCGAAGGACGTCCCCTCCGTGAGGGCACCTAGCAGCACGCTCAACAGCCGGACCCGGGCCTACAGCGCGCTCGGCGCAGCCGCGCTGTTCAGTGGCGCCCTCGCCTACGTGGGGCTGGTCGACCCTCATCGCCCGTCGTCGATCTTTCCCGCCTGCCCGTTCAAGCTGCTGACGGGCTGGAACTGTCCCGCTTGCGGCGGCCTGCGGATGACCCATGACCTGCTGCACGGCGATTTCGCCGCGGCCGCTGTCGACAACGTTTTCCTGCTCGTCGGTCTGCCCGCGCTGCTCGCATGGATCCTCGTGCGCTGGCGCGCACAGCGACCGATCTTCACGGCCCCGGCGATCGTCGTCATCGTCGTGCTGGCCGTCACGTGGACGGTGGCGCGCAATCTGCCCGGATTTCCGCTGGTCCCGACGGTTCTCGGCGGGTGACCACCCACCTTCGCTGATACAATCGAGCCTTCGGGCCGCTGCAGTCCCGTGACAAGAATTCCGGAGACTGCGGAGGTAGTTCCTACGTGCTGTTCTCGGCATTGCCGCACGCCCAAGGGCTGTACGACCCACAACACGAATCCGACTCCTGCGGTGTCGCGATGATCGCCGACATCGAGGGCAGACGCTCGCACGCCATCGTCGCCGACGGCCTGATCGCCCTCGAGCATCTCGACCACCGCGGCGCGGCCGGCGCCGAAACCAACAGCGGCGACGGCGCAGGCATCCTCATCCAGCTGCCCGTCGAGCTCTTCCGCGACGAGGTCGACTTCGAACTGCCCCCGACGACCGCCGACGGCTGCAACGCGTTCGCCGCCGGCATCTGCTTCCTGCCGCAGGACCCCGACGAGCGGGCGGCCGCGCGTCAGCGCGTCGAGACCATCGCCGCCGACGAGGGGCTGGAGGTTCTCGGCTGGCGCGAGATGCCCGTCGACCCCGACGGCGCCGACCTCGGCACCACCGCGCGTGGCTGCATGCCGCACATGTCGCAGCTGTTCGTCGCCGCGCCCGACCGTGTCGGCGGCATCGAGCTCGATCGCCGCGTCTACCCGATGCGGAAAAGGGCCGAAGCCGCCGCACCGGTGTACTTCCCGTCGCTGTCCAGCCGGACTATTGCCTACAAGGGCATGCTCACGACAGTTCAACTGCCGCAATTCTTTTCAGACCTGCGCGACGAACGCGTCACCAGCGCGATCGCCATCGTGCACAGCAGGTTCTCCACCAACACCTTCCCGTCATGGCCGCTGGCACACCCGTTCCGGTTCGTCGCCCACAACGGCGAGATCAACACCGTGCGCGGCAACCGCAACCGCATGCACGCCCGAGAAGCGTTGCTCGCCAGCAGCTTGATCGACGGCGACCTCACCAGGCTCTCACCGATCTGCACACCCGACGCCTCGGACTCCGCCTCCTTCGACCAGGTCCTCGAACTGCTGCACCTCGGCGGGCGCAGCCTGCCACACGCCGTGCTGATGATGATTCCGGAGGCGTGGGAGAACAACGCCTCGCTCAGCCAGCGGCAGCGCGACTTCTGGCAGTTCCACGCATCGCTGATGGAGCCGTGGGACGGCCCTGCGTGCGTGACCTTCACCGACGGCACCGTCGTGGGAGCCGTGTTGGACCGCAACGGGTTACGGCCCGGCCGGTGGTGGCGCACCGTCGATGACCGCGTCATCCTCGCCAGCGAAAGCGGCGTGCTCGACGTCCCGTCGGCGCAGATCGTCGCGAAGGGCAGGCTCGAACCGGGCAAGATGTTCCTCGTCGACACCGCCGCCGGGCGCATCGTCCCCGACCGCGAGATCAAGGCCGAACTCGCCGCCGCCCATCCCTACGGCGAGTGGCTGCACGCCGGCCTGCTGGACCTGGCGACGCTGCCCGACCGCAGCCGCGCCCACCCCAACCACGACTCGGTCGTGCACCGGCAGGTCGCCTTCGGCTACACCGAAGAAGATCTGCGAATCCTGTTGACCCCCATGGCCGCATCCGGCGCCGAGCCGCTGGGCTCGATGGGCACCGACACTCCGACCGCCGTTTTGTCTCAGCGCCCCAAGCTGCTCTACGACTACTTCGTCGAGCTCTTCGCGCAGGTGACCAACCCGCCGCTGGATGCGATCCGCGAAGCGGTCGTCACCTCGATGTCACGCGTCATGGGTCCCGAGCAGAACTTGCTCGAGCCATCCACGGCGTCCTGTCGCCAGATCCGGCTCACCTGGCCGGTACTTGACAACGACGAACTCAACAAGATCGTCCACATCAACGACGACGGCGATCACCCTGGCCTGCGCGCCGCCGTGCTGCGCGGCCTCTACGAGGTCGAACGCGGCGGCGAAGGCCTCGCCGACGCGCTGGAGGAACTGCGCGCGCAAGCCTGCGACGCGATCGCCAAAGGCGCACGCATCCTGGTGATCTCCGACCGCGACTCCGACCACACCCGCGCGCCGATCCCGTCGCTGCTCGCGGTCTCGGCGGTGCACCACCATCTCGTGCGCACCAAACAGCGCACAACGGTCGCGCTCATCGTGGAAAGCGGCGACGCCCGCGAAGTGCATCACATCGCGATGCTCATCGGCTTCGGCGCCGCCGCGGTCAACCCGTACCTGGCGTTCGAGTCCATCGAGGACCTGATCCGCGAAGGAGAACTCACCGGCATCGACGCAGGCAGCGCGGTGCGCAACTACCTCAAGGCGCTCAGCAAGGGCGTGATGAAGGTGATGAGCAAGATGGGCATCTCCACCGTCGCGTCCTACACAGCCGCACAGGCCTTCGAGGCGATCGGCCTCGACCGCGCGGTGATAGACGAGTACTTCGCCGGCACACCGAGCCAGCTCGGTGGCGTCGGGCTCGACGTGATCGCCGAGGAAGTCAAGCTACGCCACCGCCGCGCCTATCCCGAGAACCCCACCGAACGCGTGCACCGCCGCCTCGACGTCGGCGGCGAATACGCCTTCCGACGCGAAGGCGAACTGCACCTCTTCACCCCCGAAGTGGTGTTCCTGCTTCAGCATTCGACCCGGACGGGACGCTACGACATCTTCCGGCAGTACTCGCAGGAGGTCGACCGGCTGTCCCGCGAGGGCGGCACGCTGCGCGGCCTGTTCGAGCTGAAGACGGGGCTGCGCCCGCCAGTGCCCATCGACGAGGTCGAGCCCGTCGAGTCAATCGTCACCCGGTTCAACACGGGCGCAATGAGTTACGGCTCCATTTCGGCCGAGGCCCACGAAACCATGGCGATCGCCATGAACAACCTCGGCGGGCGGTCCAACTCCGGTGAAGGCGGCGAAGACGTCGAGCGGCTCTACGATCCGCGTCGGCGCAGCGCCGTCAAACAGGTCGCATCCGGCAGGTTCGGCGTCACCAGCGACTATCTGGTCAACGCCACCGACATCCAGATCAAGATGGCCCAAGGCGCCAAACCCGGTGAGGGCGGCCAGCTGCCGGGCTACAAGGTGTATCCCAACATCGCCAAGACCCGCCACTCCACACCCGGCGTCGGCCTGATCTCGCCGCCCCCGCACCACGACATCTACTCGATCGAGGATCTGGCGCAGCTGATCCACGACCTGAAGAACGCCAACTCCGAAGCCAGGATTCACGTCAAGCTGGTCAGCTCGGTGGGCGTCGGCACTGTGGCCGCCGGCGTGTCGAAGGCGCACGCCGACGTGGTGCTGATCTCCGGCTACGACGGCGGCACCGGCGCCGCACCGCTGACGTCGCTCAAACACGCGGGTGCCCCGTGGGAGATCGGGCTGGCCGACACCCAGCAGACGCTGATCCTCAACGGGCTGCGAGACAGGATCACCGTGCAGTGCGACGGCGGCATGCGCACGGCCCGCGACGTCGTCGTCGCGATGCTGCTCGGTGCCGAGGAATTCGGCTTCGCCACAGCGCCGCTGGTGGTTTCGGGCTGCGTCATGATGCGGGTCTGCCACCTTGACACCTGCCCGGTCGGCATCGCCACCCAGAACCCCGAGCTGCGCTCGCGCTACACCGGTAGGCCCGAGTTCGTGGAGAACTTCTTCCGGTTCGTCGCCGAGGACATCCGCCGCTATCTGGCCGAACTCGGGTTCCGCAGCATCGACGAAGCCGTCGGCCACGTCGAAATGCTCGACACCGCAGAAGGTGTCGCGCACTGGAAGGCCAAGGGCCTCGACCTGTCGCCGATCTTCACCACGGTCACCAACGCGCACGATCCCGCCAACACGGCGCGCCGCCGGGTCCGCAGCCAGTATCACGCGCTCGACCAAGCGCTGGACCAGACGCTGATCCAGCTTGCCGAGGGGGCACTGGAAGATGCGCATCCGGTGCGGCTCGAGCTGCCCGTGCGCAACGTCAACCGCACCGTCGGCACGATGCTCGGCGCGGAGGTCACCCGCCGCTACGGCGCCCAGGGGCTACCCGACGACACCATTCACATCACGCTCGCCGGATCGGCCGGCCAGTCCATCGGCGCATTCCTGCCGCCGGGCATCACCCTGGAGCTGATCGGTGACGCCAACGACTATGTCGGCAAGGGGATTTCGGGCGGGCGCATCATCGTCAGGCCGCCCGAGGACGTGCTGTTCCTGCCGGAGGACCACGTCGTTGCGGGCAACACACTGCTCTACGGCGCCACCTCAGGCGAGGTATACCTGCGCGGGCGCGTGGGGGAGCGGTTCTGCGCGCGCAACTCCGGCGCCCTCGCGGTCACCGAAGGCGTCGGCGACCACGCCTGCGAGTACATGACCGGAGGCCGGGTGGTGGTGCTCGGCAAGACCGGCCGCAACATGGCCGCGGGCATGTCCGGCGGCATCGCGTTCGTGCTCGGGCTGGATCCGGCGATGGTCAACACCGAGACGGTCGAGCTGCAGCCTCTCGACCCGGAGGACTTTGCCTGGCTGCGCGACGTCGTAGCGCGCCACGCCCGCTTCACCGGCAGCACCCTCGCGGCGTCGGTGTTGTCCGACTGGCCAAGGCGCAGCGCTCAATTCACCAAGATCATGCCCACCGACTACCAGCGCGTGCTGACCGCCACCCGGATGGCGAAGGCGGAAGGCCGCGACGTCGACACCGCGATCATGGAGGCAAGCCGTGGCTGATCCGCACGGATTTCTCGAAGTACCCAAGATCGAGGCCGCCAAACGACCCGTCGACGACCGCATCGGCGACTGGCGCGAGGTCTACGAGCAGCAGGATCCGCACCAGCGGGCGTTCGAGGTCTCCCAACAGGCCCGCCGCTGCATGGATTGCGGAATCCCGTTCTGCCACTCCGGAAGTGCAGGCTGCCCGCTCGGGAACCTGATTCCGGAGTGGAATGACCTGGTCCGCCGCGGCCGGTGGGACGCTGCCAGCGAACGGCTGCACGCCACCAACAACTTTCCGGAGTTCACCGGCAGGTTGTGTCCGGCGCCGTGCGAAGCGGCCTGCGTGCTGTCCATCGCCGAGGAGAAGACCGGCGGCAGCGTCACGATCAAACGCATCGAGCAGACCATCGCCGACCACGCGTGGCGCGACGGCATCGTCGAACCGCAGCCACCGGCCATCGTGACCGGCAAGAGCGTCGCGATCGTTGGTTCTGGTCCTGCGGGACTCGCTGCAGCACAACAGCTTACCCGCGCCGGGCACCAGGTCACCGTGTATGAGCGTGACGACCGGCTGGGCGGACTGATGCGTTACGGCATCCCCGAATACAAACTCGAGAAGGCCACGCTGAACCAGCGGCTGGCCCAGATGCGGGCGGAGGGAACCCGTTTCATCACCGAGTGCGAGGTCGGCGTCGACCTGTCGGTGGAGCAGCTCCGCGAGCGTCACGACGCAGTCGTGTTGGCGGTCGGCGCGCTGCGCGGCCGCGACAACGACGTCGAGGGCCGCCACCTCGACGGTGTGCATCTCGCGATGGAGCATCTCGTGCCCGCCAACCGGGAATGTGAGGGCGACGGCCCGTCGCCGCTGTCGGCGCAGGGCAAGCACGTCGTGATCATCGGCGGCGGCGACACCGGCGCCGACTGCCTGGGCACCGCACACCGCCAGGGTGCGGCGTCGGTGACGCAGCTGGACTACAAACCCGAGCCGCCGCTGCACCGCGACGAATCCCGCACGCCGTGGCCGACGTGGCCGCTGGTGCTGCGCACGTCGCCGGCCCACGTCGAAGGTGGGGCGCGCCGCTACGAGGTGGCCGTGCAGCGGTTCATCGGCGACGACACCGGCCATGTCCGCGCGATGGAGATCGCCGAGGTGCGCGTCAGCCGCGACGCCGACGGCCGCAGGCACATCACGCCCGTCGGGGAGCCGCTGCAGATCCAATGTGATCTCGCGCTGTTGGCCATCGGGTTCGAGGGGGTCGAGCACATGCCGCTGCTGGACGAACTCGGACTGCGACTCAACGGCCGCGGCACGCTGTCGTGCGGATCGGACTGGCAGACGAGCACGCCGGGCGTTTTCGTCTGTGGCGACGCCCATCGCGGCGCGTCGCTGATCGTGTGGGCGATCGCCGAAGGCCGCAGCGCCGCACATGCCGTCGACGCCTACCTGATGGGCGAATCGGACCTGCCCGCGCCGGTGCATCCCGGTGCGTTGCCTCTCGCGGTCGCATGACCCGCAGCCAACGGGACTATGCTCAGATGTCGTGACTAGACGCGGAAAAATCGTCTGCACCCTCGGCCCTGCGACCAGTGAGGACCATGTCGTACGGGCGTTGGTCGAGGCCGGAATGGACGTCGCCCGACTCAACTTCAGCCACGGCGAGTACGCAGACCACGAGGCGCACTACAAGCGGGTGCGCGCGGCCTCCGATGTGACAGGGCACGCGGTCGGCATCCTCGCCGACCTGCAGGGGCCCAAGATCCGCCTCGGACGGTTCGCGTCGGGCCCCACCTATTGGGCCACCGGCGAAACGGTGCGCATCACCGTCGAGGACTGCGAGGGCACCCACGACCGGGTGTCGACCACCTACAAGCAACTCGCGCAGGACGCGTCGCCCGGCGACCGGCTGCTGGTGGACGACGGCAACGTCGGCCTGGTGGTCGACCACGTCGAGGGCAACGACGTGGTGTGCACGGTCACCGAGGGCGGACCGGTCAGCAACAACAAGGGGCTGTCGCTGCCCGGCATGAACGTGTCGGTGCCCGCGCTGTCGGAAAAAGACATCGAGGACCTGGAATTCGCGATCCGGCTCGGCGTCGACCTCATCGCGCTGTCGTTCGTGCGCTCACCCGCCGATGTCGAGTTGGTGCACGAGGTGATGGATCGGGTCGGCCGCCGCGTCCCGGTGATCGCCAAGCTGGAGAAGCCGGAAGCCGTCGACAACCTCGAAGCCATCGTGCTGGCCTTCGACGCGATCATGGTCGCCCGTGGCGACCTCGGCGTTGAGCTGCCGCTCGAAGAGGTGCCGCTGGTCCAGAAGCGCGCCATCCAAATGGCAAGGGAGAACGCCAAACCGGTCATCGTCGCCACGCAGATGCTGGAGTCGATGATCGAGCACTCCCGGCCCACCCGCGCGGAGGCGTCCGACGTCGCCAACGCGGTACTCGACGGCGCCGACGCGGTGATGCTCTCCGGTGAGACCTCCGTCGGCAAGTACCCGCTCGAGGCCGTCAGGACGATGGCGCGCATCATCACTGCCGTCGAACAGAACTCGGTCGTCGTGCCGCCGCTGACCCACGTGCCGAGGACCAAGCGCGGCGTCATCTCCTATGCCGCCCGCGACATCGGCGAGCGGCTGGACGCCAAAGCCCTGGTGGCCTACACCCAGTCCGGCGACACGGTGCGCAGGTTGGCCAGGCTGCACACCCCGCTGCCGCTGCTGGCGTTCACGTCGCTGCCCGAAGTGCGCAGCCAGCTGGCGTTGAGCTGGGGCACCGAGACGTTCATCGTTCCGCACATCGCGACGACGGACGGCATGATCCGTCAGGTCGACAAATCCCTGCTTGAGCTCGGTCGCTACAAGCGCGGCGACCTGGTGGTCATCATCGCTGGCGCTCCTCCGGGCACAGTAGGCTCGACCAATCTGATCCACGTGCACCGGATCGGGGAGGACGACGCCTAACAGGTAGGAGCGGTAGTGCCGGAGCAAGACTTTCACGAGCTGCTCGAGGTACTCGACCTCAACCGCATCGACGACGACACGTTCGTCGGCTCGCACCCCAGCAAGAACCCGCCCCGCACGTTCGGCGGCCAGATGATGGCGCAGTCCTTCGTCGCGGCGAGCCGCTCGCTGAGCCGCGCCTGCGCGCCCGCGTCGATCTCGGCGCACTTCATCGCCGGTGGTGACCCGGGCAAGGACCTTGAATTCCGCGTCGTGCGGTTGCGCGACGAACGACGGTTCGCAAACCGGCGTATCGACGTCATGCAGGACGGCGCGCTTCTCACCACGGCCATGGTGTCGTTCGTCGACGGCGGTCGCGGCCTGGAGCACGGTATCGCGGCGCCCGACGTGCCAGATCCGTTGTCGCTGCCCAAAATCGAGGAATTCCTTGCCGGATACGAGGAGACGGTGCCGCAGTTCGTCGGGGCGCTGAGGCCGATCGAGTGGCGCTACACCAACGATCCGGCCTGGGTGATGCGCGACAAGGGCGGGCGACTCGAGCACAACCGCGTCTGGCTCAAGGCCGACGGGCCGATGCCCGAGGACCCCGTACTGCACGCCGCAGCACTGGTGTACTCCTCGGACACCACCGTGCTCGACTCGATCATCACCACCCACGGCCTGTCGTGGGGCCACGACCGCATCTTCGCCGCGACCGTCAACCACTCGGTGTGGTTCCACCGCCCGATCCGGTTCGACGACTGGTTGCTGTACTCGACGACCTCGCCGGTGGCCGCCGATTCGCGGGGGCTGGCAACCGGGCACGTTTTCGACCAATCGGGCCAAGTGGTGGCTACCGTGGTTCAGGAAGGCATCATCAAACACTTCCCGGGTGCAAAGCGATGAGAGTAGCAGCGAGGCAACGGGCCAGTGAGCGCGTTGTCGTCCACGTCGACTCGCGCGCCGCCCGCTGGATCAGCGCCCTCGCGGTATTGAGCCTGACCGGTTGGCTGCTCGTCGCGCACAAGGATTTCTCCTGGTCACTGACCCTTTTGATCGCCGTCCTGGTGATCGCAAGGGGCGTTTTCCTCGGTCGGCCGGTCACCGCGGGCCATGCCACGGCGTCGATGGTGGCGCTGATCGCCGGTCTGGCCGCGGTCTTCCTGGCGTTCGATTTGCTCGGCAACCTGCTGTTGATTGCCGCGGCGGTGGCGCTGATGTGGCCGACGTCGGCGCGGCCGAACCCGGCCGATTTACCGCGGATTTTCGCACTCGTGGACGCGACGACGGGCGACCCGCTCGCGCCGTTCGCAATGCACCGGCTGAAGTGCTACCACTTCAGCGCCGACGGCACCGCCGCCATCGGCTACCGCACCCGGTTGGGGTTCGCGGTGGTCAGCGGCGACCCGATCGGCAACGAGGCCCGCTTCAGGGCGCTGGTCGCCGACTTCGCCGCGATGTGCCACACCCGCGGGTGGCGCATCGTCGTGCTGGGCTGCAGTGAACGCCGCATGCATCTGTGGACCGATCCCGCCCTGGTGGGGCAGCGGCTGTGGGCCGTGCCGATCGGTCGCGATGTGGTCATAGACGTGGCGGAATTCGAGATGGTGGGCCGCAAATTCCGCAACCTGCGCCAGGCCGTGCAGCGCACCAAGAATTTCGGCGTCACCACCGAGATCGTCGACGAGCAGGCGCTGAACGGCGACCTGCTGGCCGAACTGACCGACGTGGTGCTGTCATCGCCGAAGGGCGCCCGCACCGAGCGCGGCTTTTCGATGTCGCTCGACGGCGTGCTCGAGGGCAGATACCCGGGTGTGTTGCTGATCATCGCGCGCGACAGGGAAGGCCGGATACAGGGTTTCCACCGCTACGCCACCGCCGGTCGCGGCACCGACGTGACGCTCGATGTGCCCTGGCGCCGCCGCGGCGCGCTCAACGGCATCGACGAGCGGTTGTCGGTCGACATGATCCAGGCTGCCAAAGAGTTTGGGGCGCAGCGGGTTTCGCTTGCCTTCGCGGCGTTTCCCGAGATCTTCATGGACAAGAACCGCAATTTCGCCCGCACTCTGGTCTACGTCGCTGTGCACCTCGGCGATCCGCTGATTGCGCTGGAGTCGCTGTACCGCTACCTGCGCAAGTTTCACGCCGTCGGTGACCGCCGCTATGTGATGGTCACCCTGACGCAGGTGGTGCCGCTGCTTTTCGTGCTGCTCTCATTGGAGTTCCTGCCGAGGCGACGGCACCTGGCTAGGGTGTCGGCACCGGCGTCGTGATCGTCACCGAGAACTGATCCTCGACGCGTCTCTCGAACTGTTCGGCGCACCGCTGCACGGCTTCTTGATCCGAGCCCGCCCGCGCCACGCAGTCGATGTAGTCGGTGCCGCCGACCTCGTTGAATGCCCACACCAACATGGCGATGACGATGATCGCCTCGATGATGCTGAGCACACCGAGCACGATGCCCGCAATCGCGATGCCGCCGTTGGTGGCCTCGCCGCGCTTGGCTCGCTGCCACCCGAGCACGCCGAGGATGATCGCGACGAAGCCGAGCACCACGCCGCCGACGACGGAGATGAGCGCCACGATCGCGACGACCAGCGCGGCGATGCCCAAACCGTTCTTGGGAGCCACCGGCGGCGGTGCGTAGCCGGCATATGGCTGCGGGGGCGGCGGCGGATAACCGCCGGGATAGCCGCCGCCAGGCGGTGGCGGGTACTGCGGATAGCTCGGATACGGGGGCGGCTGCTGCGGTGGCGGTTGCTGCGGAGGTTCGGTCATGACGGGGATTGCTCAGCCGTGGACTGATCCGCCGGCCGTGGTGCTGCAGGCGCAGCGCCGGATTTGATCGACTTGCGAAGCCCGAACGCCGATATGACTTCGGATACACCGATGGCGATCAGCATGATTCCGGCCACGATCGCCAACGTGATGATGGATTCGAACGGCGATGCGATCACTATGACACCGGCGATCAGGCTGATGACGCCGAGGAAGATGTGCCAAGCGCGCACGGGCAGAGTGGGATCGCTGATGGCCGCCACCGTCGTGGCCACCCCGCGGAAGACGAATCCGACACCGATCCAGATGGCCAGCAACAACACGGCATAGCCCTCGCCCAACCGCCGGAACGCCAGCACGGCCAGAATCAGCGCCGCGGCGCCGCTGATGAACAACAGCACCCGGCCGCTCGCGGCGACGTGCAGGCTGAACGCCATGACGACTTGCAGGGCGCCGGCCACCAGGAGATACGCGCCGAACACAATCGCCGCCACCAGGATCGATATCCCGGGCCAGGCGAGCACCATGATGCCGAGAATCACGGCGAGCACGCCCGACACCAATTCCGACTTCCACAGGTGCGGCAACAGACTGGTTGGAGCTTCGGTAGTCATGAGGAAAGTGTTTCACAGGGCTAACCGAGTGGTTGAGTGTTTGCGAGCAACGCGCCGGAAATGGGGCGCGACCGCACAATGGTCCGAAGCGCAGGCGCAACGCCTCCGCCGCCGTTAATCTTCCGTACGTTAACGGTCCAACGCAGAAAGTAGAGGCAACCGTGCTAGGTGGATGGGAAATCCGTCGGGGGAAGATGTGGCGCTGTGCGGCAGTGTTTGCCGTAACAGGCGCGCTCGCGTTGGCGGGATGTTCAAGCCAGTCCGAGGAGAGCTCGGAGACGACGCCAGCGGCCCCGTCCGCCGAGAAGGTCGACGCGATCGCCAACACTGTTCCTGAGTCGATCAAACAGGACGGGAAGCTGATCATCGGCGTCAACATCCCGTACGCGCCAAACGAGTTCAAGGATCCGAGCGGCAAGATCGTCGGCTTCGATGTCGACCTGATGAACGCGATAGCGGCCACTCTCGGGCTGACGCCTGAGTACCGGGAAGCCGATTTCGCCAAAATCATCCCGTCGATCCAGGGCGACACGTTCCACGTCGGCATGTCGTCGTTCACCGACACCAAGGAGCGTGAGCAGGCGGTCGACTTCGTCACGTATTTCTCGGCGGGCATCCTGTGGGCGCAGCGGCCGGGTGAGCCGATCGACCCGAACGACGCGTGCGGCAAGAAGGTGGCCGTGCAGGCGACGACGACCGAGGAAACCGAAGAACTGCCTGCGAAGAGCAAGGCCTGCACCGACGCCGGGAAACCGCCGATCGAGATCGTCAAGTTCGACGCGCAGGACGCCGCGACCAACGCCGTGATTCTGGGTCAGGCCGACGCGATGTCGGCTGACTCACCGGTGACCGCATACGCGATCAAGCAGAGCAACGGCAAGCTCGAGGCCGCAGGCGAAATCGCCGACGCCGCACCGTACGGCTGGCCGGTGAAGAAGGGTTCGCCGCTGGCGCAGTCGCTCAAGCAGGCGCTGGAGCATCTGATCGAGAACGGCACCTACAAGCAGATCGCCACCAACTGGGGCGTCGAGTCGGGGATGATCGACAAACCCGTCATCAACGGTGCGATCAACTAGGTTCGGGTTCAGGAATTCATAATGGCTACTGATGTCGACTCGCCGCCATCCACCGCTCCAGAGGCAATCGACGCCGTTCCGCTGCGTCATCCTTGGCGGTGGGTGGCGGCGGTCGTCATCGTCATTCTGGTAGGGCTTTTCATCTACGGAGCCGCCACCAACCCGCTCTACCGCTGGCCGGTTTTCGCCAAGTACTTCTTCAATGAGCGGATCCTCACCGGTGTGGGCATCACGCTGATGCTCACCGTCACCTCGATGGTGATCGCGATCATCCTCGGTGTGATCCTCGCGGTGATGCGGCTTTCGCCGAATCCCGTGTTCACGTCGGTGGCCTGGGTGTATCTGTGGATCTTCCGCGGCACACCGATTTACGTGCAGTTGGCGTTCTGGGGTCTGATTCCCACGATCTACCGGAACATCCAGCTCGGTGTGCCGTTCGGCCCGCGGTTGTTGGAGATCCAGCTGACCGACCCGAACTATTTCATCCTCGCGATGCTCGGTCTGGCACTCAACGAAGCCGCCTATATGGCCGAAATCATCCGTGCGGGAATCAGTTCCGTGCCGGAAGGTCAGACCGAGGCATCCACCGCGCTGGGTATGTCGTGGGGAATGACGATGCGCCGCACCGTACTTCCTCAAGCCATGCGGGTGATTATCCCGCCGACGGGCAACGAGGTCATCAGCATGCTGAAGACCACGTCGCTGGTCACCGCGGTGCCATACAGCTTCGACCTGTACAGCATCGCGATGCGCGAAATCGCCGCCAGGGAGTTCGAACCGGTTCCGTTGGCGCTGGTGGCGGCGGCCTGGTATCTGGTCATCACCAGCGTCCTGATGGTCGGCCAGTACTACCTGGAGCGCTACTACTCGCGGGGAGCGTCACGCAGGTTGACGTCGAAGCAACTCGAAGCGCTGGCCAAGGCGCAGATGGGAGAGGCGCACCCGTGACGGCTCCGATGGTGAAGGCCGAAAGCGTCTGCAAGGACTTCGGCGCGCTGAAGGTGCTCAAAGGCATCACGCTCGAGGTCCCCAAAGGTCAGGTGCTGGTGCTGGTGGGCCCGTCCGGCTCGGGCAAGTCGACATTTCTGCGGTGCATCAACCACCTGGAGACGGTGACCGCGGGCCGCCTCTACGTGGACGGCGAACTGGTCGGCTATCAGGAGCGGGGCGGCAAGCTGCACGAGATGAGACCCAAGGACGTCGCCAAACAGCGGCGCGAAGTGGGAATGGTGTTCCAGCACTTCAACCTTTTCCCGCACCGCACCGCGCTGGAGAACATCGTCGAGGCGCCCTTGCACGTCAAGAAGGTCAAGAAGGACGAGGCGATCGAACGCGGCCGTGACCTTCTCAAGCAGGTCGGGCTGGCCGACAAGGCCGACGCTTACCCCGCGCAGCTGTCGGGCGGGCAGCAGCAGCGGGTCGCCATCGCCCGCGCGCTCGCGATGAACCCCAAGCTCATGCTCTTCGACGAACCCACCTCGGCGCTGGATCCCGAGCTGGTCGGGGAGGTGCTCAGCGTCATGAAAAAGCTTGCCGAAGAAGGCATGACGATGGTGGTGGTGACGCACGAGATGGGGTTCGCCCGGGAGGTCGCCAACGAACTGGTGTTCATGGACGGCGGCGTCGTCGTCGAACGCGGCGCGCCGCGGGATGTCCTGAGCAACCCGAGTCATGAACGCACGAAGGCGTTTCTGTCCAAGGTGCTCTAGCTCCGATGCCGGCGACCACACCGGATCCGGCCACCCCGCTGTGGCGGGCGGCGCAGGTGTTCCGGTTGCTCAGCTGCTTCTACGCGTTCGGCTTTCAGGTCGCGGTCAACGACGACCTGGAACGGCCCGCCCTCGGGTGGCTGCTGTTCGGGGTGCTGCTCGCCTGGAGCGTCGCCTGCGCGGTCGCTTATCTCAAGGGATTCGGCCGCAGGCTCGCATGGGTGCTGGCAGAGATCGTCGTCGTAGTGGCGTTGATGCTGTCCACCGACATCGTCGCCTCCGAGCAGTGGGCGCTGGACAACCAGTCCTGGCCCACGACGCTGTGGGCCACCAACGCGACCATCTCCGTGGCGATCCTGCTCGGGCCGATCTACGGAATGCTCGGCGGCGTGGTGATCGTCGCGGCCAGCACCCTCGCCAAGGGCATGCTGAGCTACGACCTCGGCCGCAACGCCACGGTGGTGATCGAGCTCGCGGTGGGGCTCGGTGTCGGCATGGCCGCCCAGACCGCCCGCCGCGCCCACGAGGACCTGCAGCGCGCCGCGCGGCTGGCGGCCAGGACCGAGGAACGCGAGCGACTGTCGCGACAGGTGCACGACGGCGCCATCCAGGTACTTGCCCTGGTGTCCCGCCGCGGCCGCGAAATAGGCGGTGAGACAGCGGAACTCGCCGAGCTGGCCGGGGAGCAGGAGCGGGCACTGCGCCGGCTGGTCAGCTCTGCCGAGGCGGAGCCGGCCGACGGCCAGTTGGTCGACCTCGGGGCTCGTCTGCGGCAGCGCGCATCCGACCGGGTGTCGGTGAGCGTGCCCGCCGAACCGGTGTTGCTCGACGCGACAGTCGCCGAGGAGTTGGCTGCCGCGGCGGGCAACGCGCTCGACAACGTGGCCGCACATGCCGGGCCCGACGCCCGGGCGTACGTTTTATTGGAGGACCTGGGTGAGGAGGTCACGGTCAGCATCCGTGACGACGGCGTCGGCATCCCCGACGGCCGACTTGAAGCGGCCGCGGCCGAAGGCCGGATGGGGATCGCCAAATCAATTGTGGGACGGATGAATTGGCTGGGCGGCAGCGCGAAGCTGACGACCGGGCCGGAATGCGGGACGGAATGGGAGCTGACGGTACCCCGACGGTGATGGTTGTCGACGACCATCCCATTTGGCGCGACGCGGTCGCTCGCGACCTCGCCGAGGACGGCTTCAACGTGGTGGCCACCGCGGACGGGGTGGCCTCGGCCCGCAGGCGCGCCGCGGTCGTGCATCCCGACGTCGTCCTGATGGACATGCGACTGCCCGACGGTGACGGCGCACAGGCCACCGCCGAAGTCCTTGCGGTGTCGCCGTCGTCGAAGATCCTCGTGCTGTCGGCCTCCGACGAACGCGACGACGTGCTGGAGGCCGTGAAGGCAGGCGCCACCGGTTATCTGGTCAAGAGCGCGTCGAAGCAGGAACTCGACGACGCGGTGCGGGCGACCGCCGAAGGCCGTGCCGTGTTCACGCCAGGATTGGCCGGTCTGGTGCTGGGCGAGTACCGCCGCATCGCCAAGGGACCCGACGCGACGTCGGCGCCGAGTCTGACCGAGCGGGAAACCGAGATCCTTCGATACGTCGCGAAGGGATTGACCGCCAAGCAGATTGCGGCACGCTTGTCGTTGAGTCACCGCACGGTCGAGAACCACGTGCAGGCGACGTTCCGCAAGCTGCAGGTCGCCAACCGGGTCGAGTTGGCGCGTTACGCGATCGAACACGGCCTGGACGAATAGGGCGAACCTGAAATTGCGGGGCGGATTTGGGTAGTCCTACTCATCCGCGCAACCGGGCGGCGTTGCCACCATGGCGGCATGAGCGCACCGCATCATGCCGTCGTCTCCCGGCTCGCCGCGGATTTCACCGCGATGTCCGAGCAGTTCGCCAGGGTTTCGGCCGATCTCGCCGAACTCGACCGCCTCCTGACCGAGCAACCGATCGCCCCGCACCCCCCGCAGGCTGTCTCTGCGCAGCCGCATTACATGCCTCCGCCGGTCCCCTATATGCAAGCGGCCGTGCCCACAGCGCCCTACCCGCCGCCCGCCGCATACCCGGCGCAACCACCACCACCGCCGATTCAGACTCCACCGCCACCGGTTCAGCCCGGAGCAGAACGCCAACCGAAGCCGCCGCGCGACGCCAGCTGGATCGGCAAAGCGCTCGCCATCGCCGGCGTCGCCGTCACCCTCATCGGCGTCGTCTTCCTGCTCGTGCTGGCCGCACAGGCGGGCATTCTGCGCCCCGAAATCCGAGTCGCCGCAGGCGCATTGCTCGCCGGGGCGCTCGTCGTCATCGCGGTACGGCTCAACGCCCGCCCCGGCGGCCGCGTCGGCGCCAGCGCCCTTGCCGCCACCGGCATCGCCGCGGCCTACATGGACGTCATCGCCGTCACATCGATCTACCACTGGATCTCGGCGCCCGTCGGGCTGCTCATCGCTGCGCTGGTCGGCGGCGGCGGTCTCACGCTGGCCCGTCGCTGGAACTCGCAGCAGCTCGGCCTGCTGGTGCTGGTGCCGCTGATCGCGCTGGCACCGACCGTCACCGGCGGCGTCACGATGCTATTGATCGCGTTCATGCTGGCCATCTCGGCCGCATCGCTGCTCGTGCAACTGGGCAGGGACTGGCTCTGGTTGCACGCCGCCCGCATCACCGCGTCGACCTACCCGCTTTTGATCGGACTCGTCGCGGAGTATTTCGGCGACCACAACGCCGCCTTGCTGGCCGCCGCGTGCGGCATCGGTGCGCTGCTGGCCATCATCGGTGCGCTGGTGTTGCTGCCATCGACCACCAACCGGGCCGCGATGGCGCTGCTGACCGTGGCCGGTCTGCTGCCGGTGATGTCGGCAGCGGTGGCGTTCGAGCCGATGGTCGCCGCGTTGATGGCGTTCGGCCTGGCGGCCGCCCTGCTGGCCCTCGTGCTCGTCGGCGACCGCCTGCAAGGCGTCTCCCTCATCGTCCGGCAGATCTGGTTGGCGGCGTCGGCGGTGTCCGCGCTGATCGCGGTCGCGGTCGCCTTCGACGGGGAGATCGTTGCGCCGGTGCTGCTCGCGATGGCTGTCGTGATCACGGTGGCCGGCCGCCGCGACACCGTCGCCCGATTCATCGCGGTCGGCTTCGGGGTCATCGGCGGCCTGGTCTACCTGGCCTATGCGCCGCCCACGTCGTTGGTCAGGGCGACGGAGTTGTCGACGCCCGATGCGGTGGCGGTGCTGGTGTCGAGCGTGCTGGTGATCGCCGCCGTCGTCGCCACGGTGTGGTCGTGGGTGGGCAGGGGCCTGGTCGACAGCCAGGCCGTGCGCGTCCTGATGGCAGCCCTGGCCGTCGCGGTGGTCTATGCGGTGACCACGTTCACCGTCACCGCAGGTGTCCTGGCCGGCGGGGAGGGCGGCGGCTTCTTCGCCGGCCACATGGCGGCCACCATCTGCTGGATCGCGATGGCCGCCGCGCTGTTCGCCTTCGCTGCGCGGCGCGACCGCGACGACCGGTCGCTGCCGATCGCCGGCGGTCTGGCGTTGGTCGCGGGCTCCATGGCGAAGCTGTTCCTGTTCGACCTCGGCACGCTCGATGGCATGTTCCGCGTCGCGGTCTTCATCGTCGTCGGCCTGGTCCTACTGGGAATGGGCGCTGGATACGCGCGGCTGCTGGCGTCACAGGATCAGCAGGCCTCACAAGATCGCCAGCAAATGTGACACCTCTAACAGGGTAATCTGGAGTTATTCCAATCTAGGAGGTGTTGAAGGGGACATGAGCACACGACGTAGCGAAGCAGAAATCCAGAACTTCCAAGCATCGACCCAACTGACCGAGAACCTGCAGCGCGTGCTGGTCGACCTGATCGAACTGCACCTGCAGGGCAAGCAGGCCCACTGGAACGTCGTCGGAACCAACTTCCGCGACCTGCATCTGCAGCTCGATGAGCTCGTCGACTTCGCCCGCGAGGGCAGCGACACCATCGCCGAGCGGATGCGTGCGCTCGACGCGGTTCCCGACGGTCGCTCCGACACCGTGGCCGCGAGCACGTCGCTGCCGCAGTTCCCGGCCTACGAGCACAGCACCAGTGAGGTCGTCGACCTCATCACGGCGCGCGTCTACGGGACCGTCGACACCCTGCGCAGCGTGCACGACGCCGTCGATGCGGAAGATCCCAGCACCGCCGACATCCTGCACGAGCTGATCGACGGCCTGGAGAAGCTCGCCTGGCTGATCAAGTCGGAGAACCGCAAGGTCTAAGCCACAACGATGGTGGGTACTCCGGCGAGGTGACAGTGACACGAGATATCCACGCTTCGCGCCAGCAGGTGTGGGACGTCATCGCCGACGGCTGGACGTACTCGCAGTGGGTGGTGGGCAACAGCCGGATGCGGGCCGTCGATCCCAACTGGCCCGCACCCGGCTCCTCGATCCGGCATTCGATCGGCATCTGGCCGCTTGTGATCAACGACGAGACAGTGGTCGAGGAGTGCGTGCCGCTGGAGAAGCTGGTGCTGCACGCCAAGGGGCAGCTCGGCGGAGCGCGAGTCATCTTGCGGCTCAGCGACATTCCCGACGGCTGCCGGGTTGTGATGGAAGAGTATCCGGTGAGCGGCATCGGCAAGCTGGTGCCAGCCAAGCTGGGTGACCTCGCCGCCTGGCCGCGTAACCGCGAGTCGCTGTGGCGGCTGGGCGCATTGGCTCAAAGGCTCAATCCCGACGAGCTCACGGAGCGCTGAGCGACTGCAGTTCGGCGCTGTGGCCGGCCTGGCCGTTGCGCCTGCCGACCAGATACCAGGTGCGCATCACACCCTTGCCCTTGACCTCGACGTCGCCGCGCTCTTCGAGGACGTACTTGTCTTTCAGCCGCTCGTAGAGGCTGTGCGGTACCTGAATTCGGCCTTCCACGTCGGTGGATTCCATGCGTGAGGCGGCGTTCACCGCGTCGCCCCACACGTCGTAGAAGAACTTTCGCGCGCCGACCACGCCGGCCACTACCGGCCCTGCGGCCAGCCCGATGCGCAACGGCACCGCGCGGCCCTGTGGGTCCTTCAGATCGGCGACGGCTTCGGCCATGTCGAGCGCGAGGCAGGCCAGCGCTTCCACATGGTCGCGGCGCGGCTGCGGGACTCCGCTGACCACCATGTAGGAGTCCCCGCTGGTCTTGATCTTCTCCAGGCCGTGCCGGTCGACCAGCGCGTCGAGGTCGGTGTAGAGCGCGTCGAGGAAGCGCACCAACTCGGTAGGCGCCGTGTCGCTGGCCCGTTTGGTGTAGCCGGCGATGTCGGCGAAAAGGATCGAGGCGTCGTCGTATTTGTCGGCGATGATCGTGCGCGACGGGTCCTTGAGTCGCCGCGCGATGGGCGCCGGAAGGATGTTGGTCAGCAGCGACTCCGACCGTTGATACTCGGCCTCCATTGCTTTTTCGGCGCGGTCGATCTCGCGCATCGCATACCAGACCGTCGCCACCACCATCACGGTGCCGCCGATGACCGAGCTGATGAAGCCGACCTTCAGCATCCACGGCGGGCCGAGCCCCCTGTCGTGCGGGACGAACAGTTCCAGGGCGATGATCGCGGCGGCGCCGATCGCGACGACTGTGCATGCCAGCCCGATCCGCTCGATCCCGAACACCAGCACCGCAAGCGTCGCCGCGACGATGAAGTAGAACTGCAGCCCCGAGTCGGTGCCGATCGTGTAGCAGATGAACGCCACGGACAGATAGGCGGACACGAAGAACGTCAGCGGCGCGATCAACTCACCGAACCGGTACAGCAGAGGCACCGCCATGAAGACCGCAGCAAACACCAGGTTCAGCACTCCCACCCACCAGACCGGGCCTCCGACGCTCAACTGGAAGATGCCGAACAGCAGCGAGATGACCGCGCCGATCCACGTCGCGACCTTGAGCACACGGAACCGGCTGGCGGCGCTTTCGGCGTAGTGCTGGGTGCGTGCGGGCACGGCGTTTTGCAGTGCCACCTTTGGCATACAGACCGACCGCGCCCTGCGGGTCATGGCAGCAGCCTACTTCGCCGGGCCCGCAGAAACCCGGACAATCTCGCGGGCCCGCAACGCCAGCCACAGCTCGTGGCGGTCCTGCGCCGAGTCCATCCGCCTGCCGGTCAGCCGCTCGACCGTCTCGATGCGGTTCATCATCGTGTGCCGATGCACCTTCAACGCATTGGCGGCCGCCGCGTACTGGCCGTTGTGCTCGAGGTAGGCGGTCAACCCGCGCAGCAGGTCGGCGCTGCGGGTGCTGGCCTCCAGCGGGCCGAGCACCGCATCGGTGAAAGCCTGAAGTGACTCGGCGCCAACGTGATTGAGCAACATCCTGCTGCTGGCGACCTCTTCGGCGTGCAGGTGCCTGCCCTGGATCCGGCTGGCGGGCAGCGCGGAGCGGGCCTGCCGCAGCGACACCGCGACGGCCCCTGGCCGCACCGCGATGCCGATACCGGCGGGCCGGTCGGGTGTCAGCGTCGCGAGCACGCCAGACAGGTCGATGTCCAGCGGCACCACGAGTTCGACGACGTCGTCGACCACCCGGACCAGCGCGTCGGGCAGCGTGGTCAGCAGGTCGGTGGCGAGGTCGTCGGCGTCATCGGGCGCCGCGATCGCCGCGGCCCGCCGATCCGCGTCGGTCAGGCCCAGCGACGCCAGCCAACGTGCGGCCACCGCGTCGTCCACCGTGCCCCGCGCCAACCGGTCGAGCACCTGCGCCCGGCCGCGGCGCTGCGTGGCGTCCAGCCCGTGCCTGCGTTCCAACTCCAGCGACAGCAGCGACACCAGATCGCCGGTGATCTGTTCGGCCGCAGGCAGTTCCGCGGGGCCGTCGATCAGCAGCCAGGCCCGCAGCCGCTGGGCGCCGAGGGCGTGCAGTTCGCGGCGACGGCCGTCGCTGATGTCGGCGGCCGCAGCCGTCAAGCCGTGGTCGCGGATGGAGGCGAGCAGCCCCGACATCCGCTCGACGAGCCGGTCGGCGTCGGGATCGGTCTGCGCGAGCACCCGGCCAAGCAGGTCGACGACGACGCCCGTGCGGCCGGTGGCTTCGCGGTGCGCGGCAAGGATGCCGAGCAGCCCGCCGGGGCTGACCGCGGCGGCGGTCAAGGCGCGCTGCGTCTGCAATGTCTGCTCGAGCGTCTGGCGTTCGGCGCGGGCCCGGTACGCGAACACGGCCTTGGTGACGGCGATGAACGGCACCCCGTCGGGCACGGTCAGCAGCGGCATCCCGAGCTCCTCGGCCGCGGTGACGAGCCGGGCCGGCGCCCGCTGATGCGGGAGGTCGGCGCCGAGCCCAAGCCCGACGGCACGCACACCCGCCTCGTCGAGTTCACGCATGTAGCCTCGGCAGCCGGCGGTGTCGTCGGGCAGCAGCAGGCCGATGGTCAGCAACAGCTCACCGCCCTGCAGCCAAGGACCGGGATGGGTGAGTTCGGACACCGCGGCGGCCTCGATCTCGCGGTCGCCTTCGTCCTGGCCGGCCACCAGCGCCAGGCCGAGCGACGGGTCCTCGAGCAGTTCGGCCACGGTCAGCATGGACACATCGTCGAATTCCGAGCTGCATTTTTCTACCGAATGTCGATATCGGTGTGACCGGCGTCTCGGGAAGCCTTAACCCATGACGTCGCCACACGAGCCGATCGGTCCCGTTGATGCCACCAAAGTGCCGCGCTATGCGGGTCCGCCAACGTTCGCCCGCCTGCCCCGCACCGACCAGGTCACCCACACCGACGTCGCGGTCGTGGGCATCCCGTTCGACTCCGGCGTGTCCTACCGCCCCGGCGCCCGGTTCGGGCCCGGGCACATCCGCGCATCGTCGAAGCTGCTGCGCACGTACCACCCGCGCCTGGACGTCGAGCCGTTCGCGAGACAGCAGGTCGCCGACGCGGGCGACATCGCGGTCAACCCGTTCGACATCGCCGAAGCGATCACCACCATCGAGCGGGCCTCCGACGAACTGCGCGACGGCGGCACCAAGCTGATCACCCTCGGTGGGGATCACACCATCGCGCTTCCGCTGCTGCGCTCGCTGCACCGCGACCACGGCCCGATCTCGGTGCTGCACTTCGATGCCCACCTCGACACCTGGGACACCTACTTCGGTGCGCCCTACACCCACGGCACCCCGTTCCGGCGGGCCAGCGAAGAAGGCCTGCTCGACCCCGAGCACTGCCTGCACGTCGGCATCCGCGGCCCGCTCTACGCGCCGACAGATCTGTCCGACGACCGGGTGCTGGGCTTCCAGGTGATCGGATCCGACGATTTCCAGATCGACGGGCTGGCGACGGTGATCGAGCGGATGCGGGCCCGGCTCGGCGAAGCGCCGGTCTATATCTCGGTCGACATCGACGTGCTCGACCCGGCGCACGCGCCAGGCACCGGGACGCCCGAGGCCGGCGGTGTGACCAGCCGCGAGTTGCTGCATTGCCTGCGAAACCTGGTCGGGCTCAACATTGTTGGCGCCGACATCGTCGAGGTCGCGCCCGCCTACGACCACGCCGAGATCACCGGCATCGCGGCCGCACACGTCGCCTACGAGTTGGTGTCCGTGCTGGCGGCCGGCTCGTGACCGAGCAGCGCAACGGCGGCGCCGCGGTGGTCGAAAGCCTTGCCGCGCACGGCGTCGACACGATCTTCGGTATTCCCGGCACGCACAACCTCGAGCTGTACCGGCACTTCACCGCCAACGGCGTGCGCGCCATCACCCCGCGCCACGAGCAGGGCGCCGGATATGCGGCCGAGGCCTATGCGCGCGTCAGCCGACGCCCCGGCGTGGCGATCACCACGAGCGGCCCCGGCCTGACCAACGCGATGACGGCGGCGGCCACCGCATACGCCGAATCGCAGCCCGTGCTGCTGGTGTCGTCGGGCATGCCCACCGGCGCCGAGGGCCGCGACCTGGGCCAGCTTCATGAGGGCAAGAACCTCAGCGGCGCAATGAATCAGATCGTGGCGTGGAGCCGACGGGTCACCAGCGCCGACGAGGCCGCTGAGGCGGTGACCGAGGCGTTCAGCTTTTTCACCGGCCGACGGCCGCGGCCCGTACACATCGAGATCCCGGTCGACGTGCTCGAGCAGGCCTGGTCCGGCCGGCCGCGGGTCGCCGCCGCGACCGCCCCACCGGCGCCCGATCCAGTTGCCGTCGGTCGCGTCGCCGAACTGCTTGCCGCCGCCGAACGGCCGCTCATCATCGCAGGCGGCGGGGCGGTGGACGCGCAACCCGAGGTGACCGCCCTCGCCGAGGCGCTCGGCGCGCCCGTCGTCACCACCGTCAACGGCAAAGGCGTTGTCGACGAGGCACATCCATTGTCGGTGGGCGCGTCGATCAGGCTGCGTGCACTGCAG
This sequence comes from Mycolicibacterium agri, assembly GCF_002553505.1. Lineage (GTDB taxonomy): Bacteria > Actinomycetota > Actinomycetes > Mycobacteriales > Mycobacteriaceae > Mycobacterium > Mycobacterium agri. The sequence continues at coordinate 24,157 of NZ_PDCP01000066.1, forward strand.
AAGACCGCCGCCGACAGCGACGCGCTGCTGGTGGTCGGCTCCGAACTCGGCGACTCCGATCTGTGGGAGGGCCAAATCCGCGGGCGGGTCGTCATCCGTTGCGACATCGACCCCACCCAACTGCACAAGAACTGCCCAGCCGACCACGTATTGCTCGGCGATGCGGCCGCCACACTCCGGGGTCTCATCGAGGCGCTGCCGTCGAAACCTGCTGGGGGAGTCGACCGCTCGGCGCCCCTTCGCGCGGCGTGCCAGGAGGAAGCCGCAGCCGATGCGGGTGTCTACGCCGAGATCAACGCCGCGGTGCGCGCCGCGCTGCCGACCCAGACCATCCTGGTCGGCGACAGTTCCCAGGTCACCTACTTCGGCTCCGTGCACTACTTCGACCTGCCCGGTCCGCGGCGGTTCTGTTATTCACCGGGATACGCGACATTGGGCTACGGGTTACCCGCTGCGCTGGGCGCGTCGCTCGGGAGGCCGGGTGCGCCCGTCGCGGTGCTGCTGGGCGACGGAGCGCTGATGTTCTCGGTTCAGGAGCTGGCGACCCTTGTCGAACAACGGCTTTCGTTGCCGATCATCGTGGTGGACAACGGCGGCTTCCGCGAGATCGAAGACCAAGAGACGGCACGCGGTATCGCGCCCCTCGGTGTTGAGCTGCACAATCCCGATTTCTCAGCGCTCGCCGCTGCGATGGGCGCCAAGGGGATTCGCACCACGTCGATGACCGATCTGTCCGATCACGTCGCCGCCGCAGTCGACGCCGACGGCCCGACCCTGATTCATTTCGACATCCGCTGAGAGGATCACCATGGACATCGCCGTCGTCGCCATCTATCTCGTCGGTATGATCGCTTTCGGGTTCTGGGGAAAACGCAGGGCGACAACTCAATCGGACTTCCTGGTGGCCGGTCGACGGCTCGGGCCGATGTTGTATTCGGGCACCATGGCCGCCATTGTGCTCGGCGGTGCGTCGACCATCGGCGGCGTCGGACTCGGCTACCAGTACGGCATCTCGGGCATGTGGCTTGTGGTGGCGATCGGTGTCGGGATCCTGGCGCTGAGCCTGTTTTTCGCGGGCCGCATTCAGCGGCTGGGTGTCTACACCGTCAGCCAGATGTTGGAACTGCGCTACGGGCCCGGCTCCAGTGTGCTGTCCGGCGTGGTCATGTGGCTGTACACGCTGATGCTGTCGGTCACGTCGACGATCGCGTACTCGACGATCTTCGGCGCGCTGTTCGACATCGGCAAGGTGCCCGCGATCATCCTCGGCGGCAGCGTGGTGATCATCTACTCGACGCTGGGCGGCATGTGGTCGATCACCCTGACCGACTTCGTGCAGTTCATCGTCAAGACCATCGGGATCTTTTTCATCCTGCTGCCGATCGCGCTGTACAAGACCGGCGGCATCGGCGGACTGGCCGACAAGCTCCCCGTCGAGGCGACGTCGCTGACCGCCATCGGCGGCAGCACGATCGTCACCTACTTCGTCGTGTATACCTTCGGTTTGCTGATCGGGCAGGACATCTGGCAGCGGGTGTTCACGGCGCGTAGCCCCGGCGTGGCGCGGTGGGCCGGCGCCGTTTCCGGGCTGTACTGCTTGCTGTACGCGGTGGCGGGCGCGGTGATCGGGATGGCGGCCAAGGTGTTGCTGCCCGCGCTGGAAGCCCGCGACGACGCCTTTGCTGAATTCGTCGAGATGCAGTTGCCGCCGCTGTTGGCCGGACTGGTGTTGGCCGCCGCGCTGGCCGCCGTGATGTCGACGTCGAGCGGCGCGCTGATCGCCACCGCCACCGTGTTCAGCCAGGACATCGTCGCGCGGCTGCGCAACCGCGACATCGAGGCCGGCAGCGAGCACGACCACATCCGCAGCAACCGGTTCTACGTGGCCGGCTTCGGGATCGTCATGGTGCTCATCGCCTGTGCGCTGCAGGATGTGGTGGCAGCGTTGACGATCGCCTACGACATCCTGGTCGGCGGGCTGCTGGTGCCGATTCTCGGCGGCCTGATCTGGCGGCGCGGCACCAACATTGGCGCCGTCACGGCGATGGCGGTCGGCACGGCCGTCACGCTCGTCACGATGATCGTCGTCGGCGACATCTACGCCAACGAGCCGATCTACTTCGGGCTCGCTTCCGGGCTGGTGGCTTTCGTGGTCGCCAGTTTGCTCAGCAAGCCGACCTCGGGCGAGGTGATGGCGGAATGGGATCGGCGAAGCCGGGGCGAACGCACCGCATCCGCACCTGTGACGGATGCGACAATTTAGGGTCCCGTTGTAAAGTGGAGGTTTGCCGATCGGCGACCGTGGGGGGACGAATCGTGGACCGATGGTGGGTGCGTAGCGCGGCAATCGGTTGCGTGTTTGCCGCCTGCACGATGGTCATCGGGCCGGGCTTCGTCGGCACCCCGGTCGCGAACGCCGGCCTGTTCGGGATCGGGCCGGACATCGACATCTTCGACCTGTTCGGCGGGGACGGCCGCAAGCGCTCGGAGAAGTCGAATTCGCATCATTCACGGCCCGACGGCCTGACGACCGTCCAAACGCAGGGCGCGAAGGACGCCAGGGCGGGCACAGGGGTTGCCCCAGCACCGACCGCGAAGGTGGGCAGCGTGAGCGAGGGTGTGCGGACCCGCCAGTTCGCCGCCTCCAGCGCCGACAACGTCAACGTTCCGCGAAGCGCGAACGGCCGGGGCGCGGCGGTCCTCGACGACGAGGAGGGCGGCCGCGGCGACGGCGGGCGCGCGCTGCCCCGCATCAGTGTCTCGGGCCGTGCGGCGAATCTGGCGCCCGTACCCACCGCACCGTCGACCCGCAGCGTCGTGATCCGCGGCACGCGGCCGACGGCGGGCGGCTCCGGCGCGCCGACGGCCGTTTCACCCCAGTCGCCCGTCGTTTCGTCCGCGCCGCAGGCCCCCGTCGCTGCGCCGCTGGCCGCAGCGCCCCCAGTGCCGGAGGCGCCGGAGGGGCGGCCGTCACCGGCAGGCCCACCCGCTCCGTCGATTGAGAGTCCCCCCGCGAAAGATCCTGGGGCGCCGATTGTTTCAGGCATCGGCCGCGTTCCCGATTCGTATCGGGTGGGCTACGCGGAGTATCTGCGGTCGGCCACGACCGGTGATCTCCTCGTCGCGGCGCTGCCGGGCGTCGCGGGCATCGCGGGCTTCACGCTGATTGGCGCCTACGTCGGCTACCGCCAGGCGAGGGCGCTGCAGCAGGCGCTGGTAACGCCGGTGCCGACGCGGATCGTGATGTAGGCAGGTGGTGCCCTCGGTGGGATTCGAACCCACACTGTCTGGGTTTTGAGTCCAGTTCCTCTGCCAGTTGGGATACGAGGGCTCTGTATGCGTGGGTTTCCACCATAGAGGATGCCCCGAAGTCGCTGATTGACCAGCCGACCGCCACAATGGCAGCCATGACCGGCACACCGACTGACGATGCCAAACCGCGCCGCGTTCTCATCGCCGAGGACGAAGCGCTCATCCGGCTGGATCTGGCCGAGATGCTGCGGGAAGAGGGTTACGAGGTTGTCGGTGAGGCCGGCGACGGGCAGGAAGCCGTCGAGCTGGCCGAGAGCCTCAAGCCCGACCTGGTGATCATGGACGTGAAGATGCCGCGCCGCGACGGCATCGACGCGGCCTCCGAGATCGCCGGCAAGCGCATCGCCCCGATCGTCGTGCTCACCGCCTTCAGCCAACGCGATCTGGTCGAGCGGGCGCGTGACGCCGGCGCCATGGCCTACCTCGTCAAGCCGTTCTCCAGCGCCGACCTGATCCCTGCAATCGAACTGGCCGTCAGCCGGTTCAGCGAGATCTCGGCGCTCGAGCAGGAGGTGGCCACACTGGCCGACCGCCTCGAGACGCGCAAGCTGGTCGAGCGGGCAAAGGGTTTGCTCCAAGCCAAGCACCAGATGACCGAACCCGAGGCGTTCAAGTGGATTCAGCGTGCTGCGATGGATCGCCGGACGACGATGAAGCGGGTCGCCGAGGTTGTGCTGGAGACCCTTGACGCGCCGGAAGACGCCGCGCCGTCGGGCTAGCAATGGGCCGAAAACGCGCACCACGGCCATGGGTTGACTATGTTCTACCCCGAAGCGTCAGCGGCTGGCCGTCGGAGCCGGATCGTCGATGCCGATAAAACATTGAGTCGGAGGTGAAGTGTGCGCGGTGGCGTAGCACGGAATGCAGTTGCTCTTGGGAGCGCGGGGTTGGTCGTGCTCAGCATGGCTGCCTGTCAGCAGTCCCAACCCGCAGAGGAGTCTGCGCAGACAGACCTGAAGATCGTCGAGCAGGTGCAGATCGACGAGAACGGTGCCGAGGTCAAGCCCGAGGAAGGCGCAGAGCCCGCCGACCCGGCTGGCGACGGCAAGGCCAAATGCCCGCCCGTCTCAATCGCCATGGCCGGCGCGCTCAATGGTCCGGACGCGGCGCTCGGCATCAACATCAAGAACGGCGTCCAGCTGGCCATCGACAAGCACAACGCCGCCAATCCCGGCTGCCAGGTGCAGTTGAAGCCGTTCGACACCGAAGGCGATCCCCAGAAGGCGACCGCTATCGCGCCGCAGATCGTCGACGACCAGTACACGATCGGCCTTGTCGGGCCTGCCTTCTCGGGTGAGACGAAGGCCACCGGTGGCGTCTTCAACCAAGCCGGCCTGGTAGCGGTGAGCGCGTCGGCAACCAACCCGACGCTCAGCCAGAACGGGTGGCGCACGTTCTTCCGTGGCCTGGCCAACGACGACGTTCAGGGGCCGGCGGTCGCGAACTACATGAAGAACTCGCTGGGCTACCAGAAGGTCTGCGTCGTCGACGACAGCACGGACTACGGCCTCGGCCTGTCCACCGTCGTGCGGGACACGCTGGGTCCGGTCGCCGATCCCTCCTGCAACATCTCGGTGAAGAAGGGCGACAAGGACTTCTCCGCCGCGGTCACTCAGGTCAATGGCGTGAATCCGGACGCCGTGTTCTACGGCGGCTACTACTCGGAGGCGGCGCCTCTCGTCCAGCAACTGAAGGACGGCGGTTTCGAAGGCACGTTCGTCAGCGCCGACGGAACGAAGGATCCGCAGTTCGTCAGCCAGGCCGGTGAAGCGGCCAAGGACGCCATCCTGTCGTGCCCCTGCGGCCCGGCCACCGGCGCGTTCGCCGAGGAGTACCAGCAGAAGTTCAACACGGAGGCGGGCACGTACAGCGCCGAGGGCTACGACCTGGGCACCATCCTTGTCAAGGGCATCGACTCGGGCGCCATCACGCGGCCCGCGCTGCTTGAATTCGTGCGGAACTACAACGGACAAGGCGTGGCTCGCAAGTACCAGTGGTCGCCCACCGGTGAGCTCACCACGAACCTGATCTGGATCTTCAAGGTCCAATAACCCTGTAGCGAAGCGGGGGGGCGGGCGGGGGGCCCGGCCGCGGGGGGGTGGGAAAGGGGTGGGGGGGGGCGCCCCCCCCCCCGGGGGCCGCAGAGCCCAGAGGTGGGGGGGCCCGAAGCCGGGTTTTGGGGCCCAAAAAAAAAGAAATTTT
>NZ_PDCP01000067.1 GCF_002553505.1 Mycolicibacterium agri
TGGGCGACGAGTAGGGGCCCTGGATGGGGCTGATCATGGGGGCGTCGGCGTGGGAGAGGCGGTGGCGGGCGGGGGCGTGGTAGCGGCGGGGGTCGTTGACGTCGGGGTTGGCGTCGAGGTGGGCGCGCACGGCTGCGGTGAAGCGCAGGTTGAGCAGGGTGCCGACGTTGATCTTGGTGATGCCTGCGGTGACGGCGCGATGCAGGTCGTCGTCGGAGACGCCCGAAGAGCCGTGCAGCACAAGGGGAACGGGGACTTTGTCGCGCAGGCGGGTGATGAGGTCGAAGTCGAGCGAGGCGGTGCGGTCGGACATGGCGTGGGAGCTGCCGACGGCGACGGCGAGGGCGTCGACGCCGGTGGCGTGTACGAAGGCGGCGGCTTCGTCGGGGTCGGTGCGGACGCCGGGAGCGTGGGCGCCGTCCTTGCCGCCGACCTCGCCGAGTTCGGCTTCAAGGAAGAGTCCCCGTGAATGTGCCCATGCCGCAGCGGCTTTGGTGACGTTGACGTTGGCGTCGTAGTCGAGTTTCGAGGCGTCGAACATGACGGAGGAGGCGCCGGTGTCGGCGGTGGCGTGCAAAAGCGTTTCGTCTTCGACGTGGTCGAGGTGGACGGCGACGGGGGTGGCGGCTTCGTGGGCGACGGCGGTGGCCGCGGCAGCGATGGGGCGCAGGCGGCCGTGATGAAACTTCACGGCGTTCTCGCTGATTTGCAGAATGACGGGTTTACCGACGTGTTCGGCGCCGGCGGCGATGGCTTCGGCGTGTTCGAGGGTGATGACGTTGAACGCGGCAAGCCCGGTGCCGGCCTGGTGCGCGGCGGCGACGAGGTCGGCGGTTCGGGCGAGCGGCATTGGAGTGTCCTATCAAGCGGCGTGACTCGGTGTCCAGTGACGGGAGGGCCGCCCACAGTTGGATTTCGTGGGCGGCCCTCCTTGCGTGGGTCAGCAGTAGTAATAGAAGGGCGTGCCGTCGGAGTAGTACTCGACGCAGACGTCGGCGTTGGCGGGTGCGGCGACGCCGACGGTGGCGGCTCCGAAGCCGGCGGCAAGGACGGCTGCGCCGGCGGCGGTCACGGCGAGGGTGCGGATGCGGTTCATCATGGGGATCACTCCTTGGCTGGTTGGTGGTTGATGACACGCAAAGAGTCGCCCAGCGCGCTTGGCGGATTCTTGGAGCGCTCTTGGCGCCGTCTCGCAGCGACATTGCCGCCCCGAACTTAGACGGCCTAATTTTGCGCGACTGGTCGCTCGGAGGCGGACGGCTGCGGTGGCGTCGACCACCTCGATGGACGCTATGACCGGCTCTACGGTTGCGGATCCTCGCCGCAAAGGGATCTCCGTGGCGCTTCGCACAGTCCGACGTAGGTCGTGGCGCGTCCCGCCTGAGTCGGCCAAAATAGCTTTGCTGTCCGATGGACAGTCCCCTCCACATCGGTTCGACCAAACTGTCACAACTCGGGAGGTGTTGCCAGTGTCAGTGTCAGAGGATCTGGATCTACCCGACGTGATTGAGCCGGGCGAGATCAGCTTCACCTTCGACTACGCCCCGGAAGGCGAAGAGCCAACCCTGTTCGACTTCCGAGCCACCTGGGATGAGGGCTCGACGATCACCTGGTGGCAGGACATCTCGGAGAGTCAGAACGGGCTGTCGCCCGCGTCCAGTTCGCCGGTGCAGGGCTGGGCGTCCTGGCGCAACGGAACCGATCTGCTGATCGCCTACACGTGGCCCGACGCCGAAGTCGATGGCTTTGTACACGTTCCCGGCGGTGCTCCGACCAATGACAAGGACGACCCCGAGGCGGCGTTGTCCGAGCCCCAGACGTGGGTTGAACTGGCCCGGACCATCCTCGCGGGGGTGAACGGGGAACTTTCCGGCGCGGAGCATCAGACCTACAAGTGAGGTCTCTCGGGTCCTGACCGCTAGGGCGGCCCACCGCGGGTAGCCCGGGCGGCATCCGCCCGCCGGCAGGAGAACCATCGGGCATGCCCGCCTCGCAGCGACAGTGTCGTGCGAACTTAGATGGTCTACCTTTACGCGCTTTGTCGCCCAGAGGCGGGCAACGCGTGCAGTGTTGCCACCGGGATCCCCGCGCCAGCCCTTTGAACCAAGTCATGGATGTCGCAAGCATCTGCTATACGTCTTTCTCAAGACTGGGTGAGCAATCGGAGGCAGGGCCGGTGGCAGGTAAGACGCGCGTGCACCAGCTTGCGAAAGAGTTGGGTGTGACGACAAAGGAGATCCTGGCTGCGCTTGCTGAACACGGCGAATCCGTTGAAACGGCGTCTGCAGTTCTCAGCGCGCCGGTCGTGCGTCGACTGCGCGAGGTGTACGAGGAAGCGAAATCTGCGCCACCTAAGCGAGGCGAACCTGGTAGGAAAGCTCGTGCACCAATGGCTTCTCAAGAGCCGCCGCACGCCTACCTGCGTGAGAGAAATTCGAACGTCGTCCACCACAAGAACTACTTAAAGGACCGCAGCGACCAAACCCTGTGTGGCCTCGAAGATGGCTTCGGCATCTCTGACCGCGAACCCGATGGGGCCACGCCGGAATGTCAAGCGTGTCAATCACGGCTTGCCGAGTATCACGCGAAGTGGTGGCGCCGTCGTTGTCTCGCCACCGACAAAGAGCTGAGGGACCTGCAACAGAGATACCGCAAGCTTGAACAGCAACTCAACAGGCAGCGATATCAACTATCCAGGTTTCAGCAACAGTGGGAGAACCGCAGAAAGGGCGTGCGCAAAAAGTCGGGCAGCGCGCAGGCTGCCAAGCCCAAGCAGCGGCGTACGCCCGCTAATTCGGGCAAGAGGCGGACCACCAAGGTCGTCAGCCCTCGCGTGGCTGATCCGAAGATCGTAGGCAAGAGAGTCCAGGAAATGCTCGCCCCGCGGCCACCGAAGAGCCTCAAGGAGAGGTGGGCGGACGAAGCTGCGGCCGACTTGATGCGATCTCAGAAACCGAGTAGCTGGCGACTCGGTCGGTCGCCAGCTAGCTTCGGATAACGAGTTGAGGCCTTGCTCGGTCCGCCAGCAGGCACGTTTCGTGATGGTGCATCATTTCTCTGTCTTGCGGTCGGCATCGGCTCGCGACGTCCTCTTGGTCGCACGCCGCGAACGGGCCTTCTTCGCCGGCTTGGTCTGGGCCGCGAGGATGACCTGGTCGCCAGCGTCGATACCGCAGGCCGCTGCGTACCGTTCGGGGGTGAGCCCGTCGGCGGAATCCATGCAGCACTTGCCGAACGGCGGGCACCCCTCCGGCAGTCCGCCGCCGAAACCGTCCCCGTTGGTGTACTGGTGGGCGATCTTGCCGGGATAGTCGGGGTTCGACCCGTAGGCGGCAAGGACGATCCGCAGGCCCGCGGGCTTGGACGGCCAGAGTTGGTTCAGGTCAGTCCTGTTGCCGTAGGCGATGACTCGTCGCCGATCGCCTAGCCAGTCCGCGATCGCGTCGAAGGTGGCATTCAATCCCTCGGACTGGTTACCGGTGATCTGCCCCTGCCAGCTCTCGACGTCGATCATCACCGCCATCCGCGGATGGGGCTGCCCAACCTGAGCCTTTAACGTCTGAACGGCCTGCTGCCAGTTCTTGCGCCACACGAAGTACACGATGAAGAAGACCAGCGCACCTTCGTCGCAGCGCCGCTTGCACCAGGGGTAGTTCGTCGCCCAGTTCCTATCTCGATACGTGCCGTCGTTGGACCGGATCGCCAGTACTTGATATGGGTAGGAATCATCCACTGGGCGTTGCCATTCCGACACATCGGCATACAGGGTGTCGGTTACCGGGAACGCCGCGGCCTTGACCGTCGTGTCCGGCTCCAACGCGCCCGCCAGCCACGGGATGGGATCGATCTGAGAGCCCGCCCGCCAGACGGTGGGGTGCACTTCGAAGTGCAGATGCGGGCCGGTGGATTGGCCGTTGCTTCCCACGTAGGCGATGTGCTGCCCGGCCTCGACGCTGTCGCCCCGCCTCAGACCGGTGGCGAAGGCGTCCCACATGTGGCCGTATACCGTCGTGCCGCCTCCGGCCGGAGTGGGATGATCGAGCACAATCCATTGACCGAAACCCGTTGCTGCCCCGATATATTGAACAGTTCCGGCCTGCGCGGCGTAGATGGGCGTGCCGTCAGAAGCGGCGAAGTCCTGGCCCCAGTGCATCCGCCGGTCGCGCGGGCCATAGGGGGAGGACAGGCGGTATGTCCCCGCCTTCAGCGGCATGTACCTGCTCACCCGCATGACCTCTTCGGTTGCGTCGAAAGTGCAACCACCTGAGTCTATTCCCTCCTAGGCTGCTGTGGAGACAATCCGAATCCAGGGAGGCCACATGCCGGGCCCTGATACGCCGGCCAGGCGCCGTCGGATACTGCGGCGACTGCAGTCCGGCGAGAAGGTCGCCGCAGTCTCCGCGGAGACCGGCATCAGTCGTTCGACGTTGTACCGGTGGCTGCGAGAAAGCGAAAGCACGAGGGCCCCACGGCGGCGGCGCACGAGACCCGCGGCTGCGGTGGTGCCGCGACTGGCCGCGGTCGACGGCAAGGTCGCCGACATCACCGGCCCAGGCATCACCAGTCAATGGGGAGTGACATGCACGGATCTCGGTGTGTCGGTCGAGGCGCCCAACGGCAAGCTGGTGTCGCTGTTCGGAGACACCTTCTCCGGCAACAGAGTAGGACAGGGCGACTGGCGCTCACCCATCGCGCTGATCGGCACCGGGGACGCCAACCACCAGATCCGCTACGAGCGCGCAGGCGGCGCGGACCCGAATTACGCGCGCCAGCTCTGGCATTACATCCACGACGACGCGAGCACCGGCTGGAGTTTCGGCGGTATCAGCACGGTGATCCCCTCCGACGTGCTGCGGGTGGACGGGCTTTTGTACCTGCACGCGATCGTCAATCGCGGCTTCGGCAACGTGATTTGGACCGAGATCTGGTCGTCTGACGACAACGGCATCTCGTGGCAGCACATGGGTGAAAAGGCAAAGTTCCCCGGGCCATTACACAACGGCTACGCGCAGTGCTGGTCGTGGGACTACGACCCCGACGACGGCTGGGTGTACGTCGTGTCGACGGGATTTCAGCGCGACAAAGGCATGATCCTGCGGCGCGTTCGCCCCGAGGACATCGGCGACATGTGGAAGTACGAAGGCTGGGGATGGGCCAACAACCGGTGGGCGTGGGGCAACGAGCCCACGCCGATCACACCCGCCGGAGAGACGTGGGGCGAGCTGTGCCTGCGTCGGCTCAAGCGCGACAAGTGGATCCTCGGCGGGTTCCTGTCATCCCGATATGCGTTGGGATACCGCGTAATCGAGTCACCGGTGGCGAACCTCTACGAGGCGCCGGTTCAGCTGCCGGTGGTCGGCACGTCGTGGGACCGCGAAGACCACGCCAACAGTCAGGTGGCCCAGTTGTACGGCGGCTACGTGCTACCGGGCTCGCGACTCGACGTGACAGGCGGTGTCGGTCTCGTCGTTTCCCAGTGGAACACGGCCGCCGGATGGCCTTACCGCGCAATGCAGTTCAAGGCCACCCTCCGCGACACGACGACGGATCTAATCGAAACGTAGTCAGTCGGTCGGCGCGTCCGCCCCAGGCCCGGCGACGCTGGCCGACGCAGCAGCACTGGCCGGGCGCAGCCGCGCGATGATGCCGTCGAGGTCACGGACGAACATCTCGGGCCGGAAGACATGGCCGCCGGGGACCTCGTGGGCTTCGTACGGGATGCCGGCTTCGTCGAGCTTTTGGCGGAACTCCCGCTGCCCGGCAAGCACCTGGGTCTCCTGCACGGTGTCGAACCAGTTGACCGGGTCCGGACTGGTGCCCGCGACCAGGAAAATCCGCTTGTTTCGGTAGCTTTCGATGCGCTCGACCGGATTGTCGGCGCTCACCCTGGCCTCGTCCCACGGCACGCCGTAGACCGTGGCCCCGCCCAGTTCGACGACGGCCGAGCTCAAGTTTGCCCAGTGCACAACGAGGCCGCCGTCGCGGCGCAGGCTCGCCGGGCCGGAGTGCGAGCTCGTCGAGGCGAAGTGGCCGTAGTACTTGGCGGTGTACTTCAGCGCGCCGAAGCCGCCCATGGAGAATCCGCCGACCGCACGGCCGTCGTACTCGGCGAACGTTCGGAAGTTCGCGTCGATCCACGGGATCAGCTGCGCCATGTGGAATGTCTCCCAGTTGCGCGGGCCGACGAAGGAGCCGACGGGGTTGCAGTACCAGCCCGCCTGTCCGCCGTCGGGCATCACCACGATGATCGGTTTTCCGGCGGTCAGGTCGCGGATGCCCAGGAAGTCGAACTGGCGGAAGTCCGCGGCGCCGCCGTGCAGCATGTAGAGGACGGGATAGGTGAGCCCGCTGGTGCGGTAACCGTCCGGCAGCAAAACATTGACACCGGGATTCCAGCCGATGGCGGCGGTCTGGAATCGGTAATACCAGAGGCGAGGGTCGTTTTCGTTGCGCTCCACGATCCGCAGGCCGAACCCGTCGCTGCGCCCGGCGAATATGACGAGCACTCGCCCGGGGTTGATGAGGTTGGGGTTGGCGATGTTGTTGACGGTGGCGATCAGCCGATAGAACGAGCTGTCGCCGTAGAAGTGCTGTGCCAGTGACGCCAGCGTGTCGCCGGGGGCGATGGTGTATCTCGTGACTTCGGGAATGATGAGCTGCTGCCCGACATTGATGGCGTTGGGATCGGCAATCCCACTGGCTCTCGCGATCAGCCAATCCAGTTGCGCGTCACCGTAGAAGCGCTGCGCCACACCGGACAGCGTGTCTCCGGAGACAACGGTGTACCGCGTGAAGTCGGGCATGATGAGCTTTTGCCCGACGCTGAGGACGTTGGGATTGGGAATGCCGCTGGCGGCGGCGATCAAATGATAGAGGTCCGCATCGGCGTAGTAGCGCAGCGCCAATGCCCACAGCGTTTCTCTCGGGACAACCGTATGCGTTCTGACCATTCGACCCACTCCTTCAGCTGCAACTGGCTTCGCAAGACCCATAGTCGTCGCTTTTCACGTTGAAGGGGAGCAGATTTCAGGATCGTTTTCAGTTTGTGAGGGCGATGCGGCTACGCGCCGATGAGCCGCGGTTTTGCGGGTTTCGGGGGCGACGGCGAAACCGAGTGGGTCACGACGGCGGTCGTGTGCAGAGCTTGTTGGCTGATGGCTATGCGCGTGTGTCCACCTCTGGTACAGCTGCGGATATCCGCGTATGACTGAAGGTATGGCCGTCAAACGCCCGCGCCCACGCCGGTCGCTCACCACCTCGGAGGGTGCGCCGTGGTGACGCGGGCGGATCTGGTGTGCGAGGGCGGTGGCATCCGAGGCATCGGACTGGTCGGTGCCGTGCACGCGCTCGCCGCCGCTGGATACACATTCCCCCGAGTCGCGGGATCCAGCGCGGGCGCGATCGTCGCGTCCATGGTGGCCGCGCTGCAGGCGGCCGGCGAACCACTGTCGCGTCTGGACGAGCTCGCACAGACCATCGACTATTCCAAGTTCGCCGACCCGACACTGCTGACGCGGATACCGATCGTCGGCCCGGCGCTGTCGCTGGCTGCCAACGACGGGCTGTACAAGGGCGATTACCTGGAGAACCTGCTGACCGGATTGCTGGGTGATCTCGGGGTGAAGACATTCGGCGATCTGCGCACCGGCGAAGAGCCGCAACGCTATGCGTGGTCGCTGGTGGTGACCGCGAGTGACCTGTCGCGGCGACGATTGGTTCGCATCCCGTGGGATCTACCGAATTACGGGATCGATCCTGACGAGTTCTCGGTCGCCCGCGCGGTGCGGGCGTCCTCGGCGGTGCCGTTCGCGTTCGAACCCGTACAGGTCAGTGGAGCAACATGGGTGGACGGCGGTCTGCTGTCGAACTTCCCCGTGCAGTTGTTCGACCGGGGCAACCGGCCGGGCTGGCCGACATTCGGTATCCGGCTCTCGGCGCCGCCCGGCAAGCCGCCGACCCACAAGATCCGGGGTCCGTTGTCGCTGGCGTTCGGCGCGCTGGAAACGTTGATCAGCGATCAGGACGCCGCCTATGTCGACGACCCGTGTACCGTTCGGCGCACCATCTTCGTGCCGTCCGATGGCGTGGGCCCACTGGATTTCGACATCTCCGCCGCCGAGCGTGACGCGCTGTACCAGCGTGGCCTGCACGCCGCCGACGAGTTCCTGGCCACCTGGGACTATCCCGAGTTTCTGCGGGTGTGCCGGGGTGAAACAGCGCAGGACGTCGACGTCTGACTATTGCGCCGCGCGCTCAACCTTCCTCCGCTTGACCCACAGCCAGATCGCCATCCCGATGGCGCCGACAGCGAAGAGCACCGCCCCCGCCACGACCGCTACAGGGTTATTCGTCATGCTCTACCTCCTTGGGCGAAGACCATTGTCACGCCGGGCGTCACGGCGACGACGCGGTTTGCACCGGATCGCAGCCGTTAACCGGACGTTCCCTGTCTAGACACTTACCCACGTCACACTCACTCGACTCATCGGACGACTTCAGGGGATGACGGGTGTTTGCGACGAGCACGGTTCGGGCGGTAGTAGCGGCGACGGCTGCGGTGTTGACGGTGGCGGGGTGTTCGACGGGCGGTCAGGACGAAATTGAGCGCCCAGGCGCTCCGAGAGTCAGCGCTCCGACCGGTTTCGACCTGCCGGCTTCGGAGCGCTATCACCGGCTGGCGACCTACCCGGTTTACCTGAACGCGCAGGACCCGGCCGAAGAGACCGTCGCCGAGATCTCCACCGTCACCCCGGACGGCAACACCGTCATCTACACCGACGCCGCCGCCAAGCGCATCGGCTTTCTCGACATCCGTGATCCGGCGAAACCGGTTGGCAAAGGCACACTTTCGCTGGCCGAACTCGGTCACGCCGACGACCAGCCGACCTCGGTGGCGGCGATCGGCGAGTACGTGTTGGTCGTCGTCGACACCACCGGCGGCGACTTTCCGCACCCGTCGGGCCGCGTGGACGTCGTACGGGTCGCCGACCGCACCCGCGTGCGCAGCATCGACCTCGGCGGTCAACCGGACTCCATCGCGATCAGCCCGGACGGCGCATTCGCCGCGATCGCGATGGAGAACCAGCGCGACGAAGAGGCCACTCCACCCGGTGGCGACGAAGGTGACTTGCCGCAGCCCCCAACGGGATTCGTACAACTTGTCGATCTGGCGGGCGCCCCGGACAGGTGGACTGCGCGCCGGGTCGACTTCGACGTCTCGGCGGCACGGGCGGCTGGTCTGGACACGCCGGAGGACCTCGAACCCGAATACCTGAGCATCAACTCGCGCGGACAGGTCGCGGTGACGCTGCAGGAGAACAACGGGTTCGCGATCATCGACGGCCGCAGCGGCGAGGTGTCGAAGATCTTCAGTGCCGGAAGCGTTTCCGTCTCCGGCATTGATACCGCTGAGGACGGGGTCATCGACCACACCGGGTCGATCCCGGACACGCCCCGCGAGCCCGACGCCATCGGGTGGATCGACGACGGCCATGTCGCGACCGCCAACGAGGGCGACTGGAAGGGCGGCACCCGCGGCTGGACGATCTTCGACGCCACCACCGGCGAGGTGGTCTGGGACGCGGGCAACTCGCTCGAGCAACTCGCCGTGCGCACCGGCCTGCACAACGAGAGCCGCGCCGAGGCCAAGGGACCTGAGCCGGAAGGGCTGGCGATCACCGAGATCGGCGGGAAGCCGACCGCGCTAATCGCTTCGGAGAGAAGCAATTTCGTCGCCGCGTACGACGTCAGCGATCCGACCGCGCCGAAGTTCCGGCAGATCATGCCGACCACTCCGGGGCCGGAGGGGATCCTGCCGATCCCGTCGCGCAACCTGCTGGTGATCTCGTCGGAGGAGGACGACGCCGAGAAGCGGGTGCGCGCCTCGGTCAGCGTCTACGGCTACGGCGACTCGTACGCCAAGGCCGGCGGGCTGGCGTTTCCATCCATCGTGTCGGGCGACGTCGACGGGGCGCCGATCGGCTGGGGTGCGTTGGGCGCGCTGAGCGCGGACCCGTCTGACGGGGAGCGGTTGTTCACGTCCACGGACGTGGCGTACGGGCCGTCGCGGGTGCTCGGGGTGGACGTCTCGACGACGCCGGCGGTGATCGACACTTCGTTGCTTGTGACGGAGAACGGGCAGCCGGTGACGCTCGACATCGAGGGTCTCGCCGCACGGCCCGACGGCGGGTTCGTGCTCGCGGTCGAGGGCGAGGAAGGGCCGGGCAATCAGCTGGTGTACGTGTCGGCCGACGGCAGCATCGAGCGCCGGGTTCCGCTGCCCGTGAACGTCGCGGCCGGGCTGGGCGGGCAGGGCCTGGAGGGGGTGGCCGTCGACGGCGACAGCGTGTGGGTGGCGGTGCAGCGTGAGGTGAAGGGGGACCCGAAGGGGGTGGTCCGGCTGGGGCGCTACAGCCCGGACGGCGATAAGTGGGAGTGGTTCGGCTATCAGCTGGAGAACACGTCCGCGGAGGGGGACTGGATCGGGTTGTCGGAGATCGCGGTGCACGACGGCGCGCTCCTGGTGCTGGAACGCGACAAGCTGAACGGGCCCGATGCGCGGGTGAAGGGCATCTATCGGGTGGAGATGCCGGACGACACGGAAGCGATGTCGGCGCAGGAGGCGCCGAGGGTGCTGCGGAAGACGCTGGGGCACAACCTGTTACCGGACTTGCAGGCGACGAACGGCTTCGTGCAGGAGAAGGTGGAGGGTTTCGCGATCGCGGGCAACGGGAAGCTGTACGTGGTCACCGACAACGATGGCCTCGATGACGCGAGCGGTGAGACGCAGTTCTTCGATCTGGGCCCGGCGGACGAGGCGCTGAAGGGGTAGGTCCGGTGGGGTCACATTCGGCGCCGCAGATGACGCTCGACACGGTCGGCGGGCGGCGGTTGTGGCCCGCGGGAGCGGCTCTGGCCCGTGTGACCTGGGGGTTTGTGGATGAGTCGAGCCGCTCGGAGGTTTGGGTCGCCGTTGCCTCGGTTGGCGAGCCCGTGGGGGCGGTCGGTAGCGTGCGCTGCCGATGGGAAGGCACTCATTAGCCAAGGAGCGACGCTGGCCGCGGTTGACGGTCGTGGCGGGGGCTGTGGCGGCCGCTGTGGTGTTTGTTGTCGGTGCGGACAGTCATCCGCAGTTGGGTGACGCGGCGGGGTGCTGTGGCGATGTCGCGGCGGCAGCACCGCCGAGCCCGCCGGCTCCGGCGGTGCAGCCGATGGCAGCAGCCGAGCCGGCCAGGCCGAGGGTTCCGGATGTATTGCCGAAGGGCGTCGCGCAGGAGAAGGGGCTGCAGGTCGACACGATCTTGGCGGCGCGGGCAGTCAGTGCGGCGTTCCCGGAGATTCTCGACATCGGCGGGGTGCGGTCGGATCCGTTGAAGTGGCATCCGCACGGGTTAGCGATCGACGTGATGATCCCGAACGCGCGCTCGGAGGAGGGCAAGGCGCTCGGGGACAGCGTGCTGGCCTACGTGCTGGCGAATGCCGAGCGCTTCGGCGTGGTGCATGCCATCTGGCGCCAGACGATCTACAGGCCGGACGGCTCAAAGCGAGTGATGAAGAGCCGCGGCTCGGACACCGCCAACCACTACGACCACGTTCACGTCGCGACCAAGGGCGGCGGCTATCCGTCGGAGGGCCAGACCTTCCTCCGTTGATACACGAAGTCCGATCGTTGTCGACAACGTACATCTGCACGGGCAGAGTTAGAGGAAGTCCTGAACGAGGTTCACTCGAACAGACGAACACATAACGTATCGCTGCAAGAGCTTCATTCGTATCGCGATAACTGAACCCTATGCACCCCGATCCGGCCCCACCCGTACGATAGCTGCGCGGTCCGCATCGACTGAGTTGGCGGTTTCTAGCCTTTTCGGTTGGCTAGTACATTCCAGCCGCTGCCCCGACGCGAGGTAACAAAACAATCGGGTGGCCAACACATGTCCTCCCCCGGGATTCGCGGAAGTTCTGTGAACGGAGGCATAGAGTGCTATAAATATGTGCTGGACCACATCTTTGATGGGAGCTTTCCGGAGCAACTAATACATGGCGATATTCACTTGGCACGAAATAGGAGATACTCCCGCGAGCCCGGGGGTATATGCATGGTATTACACTCCGGAAATAACAGCATTTGACCTTGAGAATATAATCAACGAAATAGAAGAATTACTGAAGTTGGGCGAATCGTCTGCCGCCAAAGCAGTTGTCAAGGCATTTCTCGAGAAGCGCGTCTTCCAATATTTCGAGGAACAGCCATATGAAGCGCAGTTACGTGGGCCGCTGAAACCTCGGTATGAGGGCAGAATACACCATGTGCCAGTGCTGTCCGACTCGATGCTAGAGCGGATTCTCGAGGATCCGCGACGCCTAGTTACCATCCGGTCAGTGCTGGCAGCGTCAGCCCCGGAATTCGCCAGCCCAATTTACATAGGTATGTCCGATTGCTTACGAGTACGTCTACGGCGGCACAAATCTCTAATCGAGAAATTTGGAGAGATATCAGGCCCGCAGCCGCAAGAGGGGACCCAGCGAGATTACACCTTTGCGCGTGAGATCAGGGCCCGAAAGATACCGCCATCACGTCTATTCGTTATAACAAGGATTATTAATGACGCGCCCGGGACGTACATCGACATTGAAAACATTTTGAATCGGATTCATTGTCCGCTTCTAGGAAGGAATTAACATGAGCCTCCGCCTTCGCACAGAAACGGCGCTAGATCTGACGTTACAGGGAACAGTCGGATCGTTCGGCGTGGGAAGAGGCGATGACCGTTCTCTGCGAGTGAAGTATTTGCTTACACACGTGGGTTTAAACTTTTCCTCGGCATCAAACGACAAGTTGCTGACTGCGCTCGCTCCAGTTAGGGAAATCTTCGATTTTAAAAGCCTAGATTTTGATGAAATCATGCAGCGGGACATAGACGACGCGCGTGTGTCTGCGGAGCTGGTGCCGTATCTACTTGATGAATCATCGAAAGACATGATTAAGCTGTTCCCGCCGATTGTTGTCGTTGTGATGCCCATTCAACAAGGGCGGGTTCAACCAGATAATTTCTACCCCGAAGTTGTCGAAGAGAAGCTGGCTCCAGACAGCGACCACGACCACTCACGGTTGGTGATCCGCTCGGGCGCAATTGGGAATGAAGTTTTTCAGTTCGAACAGCCAATTATTGACGATCAGCCGTTGGCGCACGACCTCGTTCGTCTTCGCCTAAACACACACCGAACACGGCTGATTATTGTCGATGGTCAGCACCGAGCAATGGCGCTCCTCGCTATTTATCGCAATCTTAAAGATCAGTGGTCAGATGAGCGCCGAGCGCCTTTCAAAGAGTACTACTCGGCTTGGACTAAGTCGTACATAGAGCGCTTCAACCTTACAGATATTAATCTTCCTGTTTTGTTATGCACGGTGCCCGAGCTGGATGAAAAATATGGCGGCGACTTCGACATGAAGAGAGCTGCGAGATCAATATTCTTGACTCTGAACAAAACCGCACGCCAGGTATCGGATTCGCGGAATAAGCTGCTCGATGACAATGATCTCATAAGTGCGCTCATGCGTCGCACGCTTTCGCACATCAAGGCGAAGGATGAGCGATCATCAAGAGCCTTACGCATAGTAAATGTCGAACTCGATCAAGACGGAAGTCGGCAAAGAATTCAAACTCCAGTTGCAATCACTGGCGTGCCGCACATTTACTACATGATTGAGCATATGATGCTCGATAATGGTGAGTCGGTCAAAGGTGTGAAGCCCCGCAGCGGTACGTTTTATAACCGTACGAGACTAGATGACATGTTGACTCGCCTTGAGGGGCGAGATTTACTCGGCGCCGCGACGGCCGACGCGATCCGACGGAACCTCTTTAGCTCCGACGCCGCGGAGAAGCTCGGGCAAGCATTCGATAAGTTGTACGGAGCCTATATTATTGGAATGCTCGAGAAGTTCGAACCTATCAATAGGCACAACGAAGCTGTAATTGAAATTGGTGAGCAGCTCGAGCGCGAGCATGACCGTCAGCTTAAGCCGATTTTGCTCGAAGGACAAGGTATTGGTCGCGTATTCGAGGCGCACAGGACGAACTTGCGCCAGAAATTGCAGAGCGGATATTTCAGGACAGATGTTCCTGAAATAGAGGCTAGCGCTCGGCGCTTGGACGCCACCGCCGCGCGGATTACTGACGCTGTCGCCCGTCTACATGAAGAACGTGCTTCTCGCTTTTTTAACAATCTGAACGATAAGAGAGTAATCCGGGATGGCGATGACATCGAGCAAAAGGCAGTTGATCTATGTAACCGCATGTATGATGATATCTTCAGCACTGTCGCGTTTCAGACGGCTATTGTTTGTGGTTTTTTGGGCTTAGTTGAGAAAGCAGAGCTTCGGTTAAAGCGAGGCGAGTTCTCAGGAGCAGGCGATATTATTCGGAATGATGCATTCGATGAATATATCGGGCAGCTTAATGGATTTTTTGTTCCCCGCACAGTGGCTAAACTAAAGAATCTAATTCGTGTTTTCAGAGGTGAGCCTACTGAAGAGGGCCAACTGGCTCCCATTCGCCCGAGCACGCACACCTTTAGAGAGGTTGTTTTCCGCGCCGAGATGCAGCCGGACCAGTGGCCGAAATACCGGTACCTTTTACTTGAACTGTGGCGACCAGCGCATATGGCGTTAGCCGCTGTAGTGAATGAGGAACGTGCCGAGTGTCGACGTGAAGTGTTTTCGGCACTGCACGACCATTACGAGACAAGTTATTGTAAAAATTTCGCCAAGTTGAAGGACGAGCTGACTTCTGGCGAGCGCAAAGAAGTCTTCGAGCAAACTCTGGCGCCGTACAATGAGCTGCTGCGAAATCTTGGCGCGGAGCCGTTGAACCGAGATGCCATGCATGAGGCCTTTTCGAAAGTTCCCGCCACCGCGGCGACAGATCTAAACACCGATTCCGACCTAGCCGAACTTGACGATGAGCCATAGGGGGTATGTGCTCGCCGGGTTTTGCGTTATTGCTCCGCTTGCGACCGCGGTGCAGGATCCATCTTCTGCCCCCACTCGAGTCCTTTCTGTTTGTACGCGCCTGCGTCCTGAAGTGGTGTGATCGACTAAGCGGCTGTCATATGGCCCGAACGAGCCAAGCGGAGTCGGTGTGGTTGACGTCCGTAAGCTTGTGCGCCGTGCTTGGGGCATCGCGAAGCAAAGACTTGTCATATGTCCGTGGAATGCTGGTGTCGCAGCGTGGCTCGCAAGATTTCGCAAACATAAGAATAGGATCGTTCCTTGATGGTGTACCTCGACTACAACGCGTCGACTCCCGTCGATCAGCGGGTTCTCTCGCTGGTCGCGGAGGCCCATGAGGCCTACGGGAATCCGGCAAGTTCTCACCACAAGTTGGGGCACGCGGCCGCGGAGCTTATTGAGGAGGCACGGGACAGGGTCGCCTGCCTGTTCACTCGACGGAGTCAAGACATCATCTTCACCAGCGGAGCGACTGAGGCCGCTGTCCTCGGTCTCGTTGGTGCCATGTTAGGGGCTAGGGGTCGCCCGAACGCGGTGGTCTCCACTACGGAACATAAGGCGATCCTCGCTGCAGCCGAGCTCGGGGCTAGGCTTACCGGCGGCGAGATTCGCAAAGCGAAAGTTGGCGAGGACGGGATCATCGATCTGGCGCACCTCGCGGAGCTTGTCGATGAGTCGGTCTCCTTGGTGGCGGTGATGGCGGCGAACAACGAAACCGGCGTTATAGCGCCTGTTTCTGATGTCGTTGACATTGCACATCAATCCGAGTGTCTCGTCTTTATTGATGCGACCCAGTTGGTCGGCAAGGGGTCATTACACGAAGCGGCGAGTGCGGCTGACTTAATGATTTGCAGCAGTCACAAGATCTATGGGCCGAAAGGCGCCGGAGCACTAGTCGCGAGTCGCACTACACAGAAGGCGATTGTTCCGCTGATGCCGGGTGGTGGTCAGGAGCGAGGCATTAGAGGTGGCACCCAAAACACACCGTCTATCGTCGGGTTTGGCCTCGCTGCCGAACTCGCAATGAAGGAGCAAGCCGCAGATGAAGCACGCATTGGACAGCTAGCAGAGGAACTCCTCGCTTTTCTGATGAGCGAGCTGTCGGGTGTCCGCTTGAATAGCGGTAAGGCCAAACGTCTTTCGAACACACTTAATGTGAGATTCGAGGGTGCCGACGCAGAAGCCGTGATGGCCTCCATGCCCGATGTCCTAGTGTCATCGGGTAGCGCCTGCCAGTCCGCTGTGCCGTCGCCGTCGCATGTCCTCCTAGCGATGGGCAGGAGTCGCCGTGAGGCTTCAGAGTCTCTTCGGATATCGCTTGGCCGCCCCACAACCGGTGAAGAGATTCGACAGGCCGGCCGTTCCATCGTCGAGGCCGTATCTCGTGTGCGCCAACTGACGTCAGACTAGGGAGATGCGATGACGCTCGAACAAGCTGCGGCTCCAATGTTTGCGAACCACCAGACATTTCACCCCAGGTTCGGTTGGCTCAAGAAGGGATACGACGCAGCTGAACTTAACCCAAACGTCTTCAATGAGAAATCTGCACCTGTCGATTTAGGTGTCGGGAAAAACATGGTCGAGGCGATCCGCTTCTGGGCTCTTGCGACGAAGGTGATTGCTCGTCGTCCTCATCCAGACCGACCGCGGATCCACGTTTATACCCCGACCCGCATCGGTCGGGCGCTACTCGACGACCAAGTGGGGCTAGATCCCTACATGGAGGACACAGCAACGCTATGGATACTGCACTGGCTCGCAGTTTCTGAGCGCTCAATACTGCCTGTTTGGCGCTTGGCCTTCAATGACTTTGGCGCTGTTGAGTTCACTGATGACGACCTGCTGAAGTTTTGTCTTGATGAAATCGCGGCCACTACGTGGTCCCAACCAATGAGGAGCAGTGTCGAGAAAGACGTTGATTGTCTGCTTCGGATGTACTCGCGCCGCGACGCCCAGCGCCGGCAGAGTCTGGACGACCTCCTCGATTCGCCATTTCGAGAGCTAGGTCTTATCAGACCTTCGCAAGGGGCAAAGAAGAATACTTACCGCATCATTCGGGGCAGCAAGCCGACGTTGCCCGCGGCGGCCATTACCTATGCGTGTCTCGACGTTCTATGCCGCACGGCAGACGGCACTCAAACGATAACCGTCAGTCGGCTCGCAACAGATCCAGGTAGTCCAGGACGCCTGATGAAGATCACGGAGCAGGACATCGCCGACGCGATCGAGGAATCAGCTGCTGTAGTTGGTCATCTTCGTCTCGTAAGACCAGCAGGATCAAGGCAACTCGCTATCAGTGCGTCTCCGGGGGATGTTGCTTTTGAACTGCTCGCGGCCAGACAAGCGCAGCGAAGCTCCAATCTCCTGGAGTTGCAGGAGTACGCACTAGTTGGGCGGAAAGCCACAGAACCTGTCAGGTCGGATTCCGAGCTTGTGCGTGCCCTTCGAAAGGCGGAGCGTACGCGCGCCCGAAAGGGTGGGGATGCAGCATGACAAAGCCGCTTGCAGAACACGTCTCGTTAGTTAGCAGGTTCAGTCGCTCTGCCAATGTCGAGCGTGACCACGGTAGCGATGCGATTGATGGATACATGCCGACAGGCCGTGCACTCGACGTAATCTCTCGAATTGCCCGCGGATTGACAGATCCCGCTTCCGGTCGAACATTCTCGATCACGGGACCGCACGGTGGTGGCAAGTCGTCGTTGGCGGTGTTCCTCGATGGTCTGCTCGCGAGCCCTTCGACCGCGGAATTTAAACGTGCACATGCGATTTTAGAATCTGTTGATCCGTCGGTCGATGCTTCGCTCCGCGCAGGAATGCGCGCGGTGAGAGCGGGCCGCTCTGGATTCGTGCGTGCCTCCGCTACGGCGAGAAGGGAACCTGTGGCCGCTACGATCGCCCGTGCTGTTAGCGCCGGCGCTAATCGCATTGGCCTAAATGGGCTAATTCCAACGGAGTTAGCTTCATCGAAGCGTCCGACGCCGTCCGTAGAAGAAGTCAAATCATGCATCCGAAGGATCACGCAGAAGCATCCCGTACTTCTGGTCATCGACGAATTCGGCAAGAACCTAGAGTATTTCGCAGGCTCAGGTGCCGATGGCGATCCATTCCTCCTCCAGGAACTAGCGGAGATGACACAAGGCGCCGACGCGGTACGCCTGGTTATCATTACCATGCAGCACCTGTCATTCGATGAATATGTGCAGGGCAGCTCGACCGCTCGCCGACGTGAGTGGTCGAAGGTGCAGGGGCGTTTTCAAGATATCTCTTACACAGAAGCTCCTGCTCAATCTCGTCGACTAATCTCATCCGCGCTGCAGCAGGATGAGCACCTGCAGCGCGCAGCTAAAAAGTGGGTAATAGCTCACCGCCAGACTTTCGACGCACAGGGACTGCGTGATATCGCTGAAGATGCTGCCTCTGCCATCCCGCTGCATCCCTTGGCACTGGCTGTTCTGCCCGATCTTTGTAGTCGGTACGGCCAAAATGAGCGCACGCTCTTTTCGTTCCTGACTGGTACTGAGCCATCGGCTTTACCCCAATACCTTGCGCGAACACGGTGGGATTCCAAGTCGCCAGTTCCTATGGCGAGCCTGGATCTTCTCTTCGACTACTTCCTCGAGTCGTCGAGCAGCATGATCGGTGTGGCCGATAGTGCAAGTCGTTGGATCGAGATCGAAACGCGGATCCGTGATGCCGCCGGCCTGACCAACGGACAGTTGAAGGTGCTGAAAGCTATTGGTCTTCTTAACCTCGTATCAAGCGGTGGTCGGATCCGCGCGTCCCGCCCGCTGCTTGAGTTGGCCCTAGCAGCGGATCCCGATTGCGTTGAGGACGTTGACGTAGTGCTTGCGTCGTTGGTTGATGCGGGCCTAGTCACCTATCGAGCATTCTCAGATGAATTCCGAATCTGGCAGGGATCTGACTACAACTTGCGCAAGGCTATTGAGAACGCGAGGGAGACCTATGCAAACAGTGAGCTTGTTGATCTCCTCAGGGAGGCAACCAATCTTGAACCACTCGTTGCTGGCCGTCATAGTCAACGCACTGGGGTTCTTCGGGTCTTCGCCCGACAATTCCTTGGCCAAGACTGGGATGAGGTAGATGACCTCGATCCATCCTGGGATGGCATCGTCTATTACGCAACGTACTCGACTTTGAACGCAGAGCTAGCCCCGCGGCCAGCTGACGGACGACCAGCAATCTACGTTGTTCCTCGCGAGCTTTCCAAGGTGCGCGAAGCTGCGGTTGACGCAGCTGCCTTGAAGTCGGCGCTGAAGAGCGCTGAGGTGGAAGGCGCCGACTGGGTGGCCCGAAGCGAGTTAATCGAACGCGCATCTGGTGCGCAACAGCGATTGCTTTCAGCGATTAGCAGTAGTTGGAATAATGATGCCGGTTGGTACGTCGCTGGCGCCAAGGATTCCCTTGATCCACATCAGGGATTGTCAGCCATCCTCTCGGATGTTGCAGATGAGGCCTATCCCTATACGCCTCATATTGCGAACGAGATGATTTCTCGGCGAGAATTGACGAGCCAAGGGGCGAAAGCTCGAAGGTTCTTAACAGACGCGCTACTCGCGAGCCAAGCCATCGAAGCCTTCGGAATCAAAGGCTATGGGCCCGAGCGTGCAATGTATGAGGCGATCTTTCGGAAGACCGGTCTACACCGAATTGCTGATGATGGGACTTGGAAGCTTCACCGGCCCACCGATCCTAGTTGGAAACCCCTTTGGGCACAATTAAATTCGGACATCGACCACTCGGTGGGGTCACGGCTGAACCTAGGGGAGCTTGCTTCCCGCCTAACACGGCCGCCCTATGGAATAAAGGACGGTATCGTTCCCCTTCTCCTGATCACGGCAATCGTTGCACGAAGCGATGAAGTAGCTCTCTATGAGCATGGAAGCCTAGTTCTGTCCATCGATGATGCTGTCGCAGAACGGCTGACCAAGAATTTGGGTCACTTCGCAATCAAGAACACACAAACGCGCGCGGGTACAAGGCTCGCCGTCGTGCAGAGTCTCGTGAGACGTTTGGGAATAACGAAACCGAAAGGCGAATTTCCCACCTTCCTTAATGTGGCAACCGCGCTGTATCGCGAGCTGCGAACGTTACCTCCCTACGCCCAGAGGACTCGTCGCGAGCTATCAACGGAAGCGCTCGCTGTACGAGAAGCGTTCCATCACGCTACGGAGCCGGATACTCTTCTCTTCGAAACACTGCCTGCGGTCTTCGGACTTGCTCCATTCAAGGGGCGTGGTCGACCAGACCCTGGAACAGCTGACCGTTTCGCTGATCAACTCGCTGGTGCGATTACCGAACTACGTGAGACCTATCCGCGGCTGCTGCGTTTCATTCAAGAACAACTTGCACAGGCGACGGCGTCAGGAGGCCGACTTTCGGATCTTCGACATGCACTAACGGCGGATGCGACGAGGTTAGAAGGCCACGTGTTGGAACCACGGCTGAAAGCCTTCGTCGGCGCATTGGTGCGTCCTCTCGACGACCAACCATGGTTAGAGAACGTTGCAATGGTTGTGTGCGAGGGCCAGGCACCTCGAGTGTGGACCGATGACATTGCCGGCCGATTCCCGATGCGGGTCTCCGAACTTGGCGGGGCTCTCCGTCGAACCTCCGCGTTACTCCATGATCGCCTCGCTGCGAATATAAAGCAGAGCTATTCAGCGAGTCGTATGACACT
Source organism: Mycolicibacterium agri (assembly GCF_002553505.1). Classification (GTDB taxonomy): domain Bacteria; phylum Actinomycetota; class Actinomycetes; order Mycobacteriales; family Mycobacteriaceae; genus Mycobacterium; species Mycobacterium agri. Next base: position 20,718 of record NZ_PDCP01000067.1, read on the forward strand.
CACTCGACCAGATGGTTCTGAATCGATCGAATTGTTGGTGCTGACTGAGGCGGAGAAGTCAGCCATTGACCCGCACTTCGAACGCCTTGTTGACACGCTAATGGATAGTGGCCTCTCGCGGTCTGCGGCCTGTCGGATGCTTATGGCAAGGTTAGCTACAGAGCTCGAGTCCGCTTCTCTACCCACAGATGAACACGGCTTCGGCAGGGAGGACCAGAGATATGGCTAGCGGGATCCGTCACATATGTGGCATAAGCGGCGGCAAGGACTCCAGTGCGTTAGCCGTGTATTTGCGCGATCGCGTTCCTGAGATGGAGTACTTCTTCTGTGACACGGGCGCTGAACTTCCCGAAACATACGAATACCTCGACCGCTTAGAGACAGCTCTCGGAAAGCCCATTGCCCGGCTCAATGCTCGGAAGGGTTTTGACCACTGGTTCGACGTCTATCGCGGTACCTTGCCGTCTCCCCAGATGCGTTGGTGCACCAAGAAGATGAAGATCGAGCCTCTCGAAGAGTGGATCGGCAGTGACCAGGCCGTCTCGTATGTCGCGATAAGGGCTGACGAGTCGGGTCGCAAAGGATATGTGAGCACGAAGCCGAATATCCGCACAGTTCTCCCGTTTGTCGAGGACAACATCGATCACGATGGCGTGATCCGAATCCTTGAAGATGCGGGTATCGGCCTACCAAAGTACTACGACTGGCGCACGCGGTCTGGGTGTTACTTCTGCTTCTACCAGCGCAAAGCGGAGTGGGTCGGCCTAGCAGACAGGCACCCCGAGCTATTCGAGCGAGCCGTCGCCATCGAAGCAAAAGTACGTCAGGATGCCGGTGCGGACGGGGACGCCTCCTTCGGTGAGTTCGCGATGAAGGGCCGGCAATACACCTGGTCAGGCGGGGAGTCCCTACCCGAGCTTCTCGCCCGTCGGGAAGAGATCATCGCACGCCATGCCGAGGCGCAACAACAGGCGAGAAAGCGCAAGAAGAACCGCCCGATCTGGGAGGTTCTTGGTGACGCCCTTGACGACGATGACGACTCGATGCAGTGCTCGGTGTGCGCACTGTGACGTGATACGACCTTGGTTTAAGGAGCGCACCCAATGAGCATTTTTAGCGAATTTCAGTCATCCTGAGCCCGCGGCATAGTTACAGTACGTGCGACATGCTGGCAACGGGTGACCTATTCGATTGTTCAGGCCCAACTTGCGGCTGGGAGATAGAGCGCTGCCGCGGGGGTCGGAGGATCTTCGGGAGCCCGTCCCGAAGTGGAGGTCCGATTTCCTCCACGGCCGCTGGGCAGCGAGATGTTCACATTCGGTGAACTGATCAGTCGTGCTTCCGATCAACTATTACAGCAGCTAGTTGGTCGAGACATAGTTCGCCTCCTTGCTAGTCTTGACGCTTCCCTTGCACGTCCAGAACGTCTCAGTGAGATTGTCACGGGCCTGCGGTCGCCGGCGGACATGCTTCTAGATCCATCCGTACGGCCGGAGCTCATGCTCCTACTGCCCAAAACGGCAGCTGAGATTCTCGCCCAACGGCTCCAACTTTGTGGTGATGCTTATGACGCTTTGACGTCCATGACGGTACGACGAGGGAGTACACGGGCAGCCGAACTGCTCGATTTCTTCTCGGTAGCCGATGAGGTAGATCGGTATCAGATTCCCCCGTCCAATGAGTTGGTTGCGCCCGCCTATCCGCTATTTCCACATCAACGTCTCGCGGCTAAGCGCGTTACCGCGCTTCTAATGGAAGAGCCTCATCGGGTGGTACTTCACATGCCTACAGGCTCCGGAAAGACCCGTACTGCTATGTCAGTTATAGCGGACATATTGAATCAAGGGGAGCCGAAACTGATTGTGTGGCTTGCTCACTCGGAAGAGCTCTGCGAACAAGCGGTCGAGGAGTTCAAGAAAGCCTGGTCAGCGCAAGGTAATCGACCAGTCGCAGTACATCGTTGGTGGGGGCCTCACTCTCTAGAATCGCCGCTGATAAGGGACGGAATAATCGTCGGTGGACTTCAGAAGGTTTACTCGTCTGCACGCAAAACTCTCACAGAGATCGGGTCAATGGCAGGTCGGGTCGACCTCGTAGTAATGGATGAAGCGCACCAAGCGATTGCGCCTACATACAGGCTTATACTTGACGTCTTGACGGAGTCAGGTCGGCCCGCACCTCTGCTCGGCCTCACCGCAACGCCGGGCCGAACGTGGAGCGACATCGACGAAGACCAGCGTCTTGCGGATTTCTTCTACCGCAAGAAGGTTTCACTCGAAGTCGAGGGCTATGACAGTCCAATTCGATTTCTGGTGGACGAGGGGTACCTGGCGGAGACGGAGTTCGTTCAGCTGGAATACGCCGGTGGACGAGATCCATCCCCGCGAGAATTGCAGGAAATACGCGAGTCTCTAGATATCCCCCAAGACATCATCAACTTACTCGCTGCCGACGTGCAGCGAAATATGCTGATACTCAGTCGAACCGAGACAATGTGTCGGCGACACCACCGCATCATCGTCTTCGCTGCCACGAAAGATCACGCGCTCGTGCTAGCGACAGTGTTGCGCGCCCGGGGGACGTGGGCCTACGCGGTGACGGGTGAAACACCGTCGAGCGAGAGGTCACGAATCATCGAGACCTACAGAGCAGATAGTGACGAAACCCGGGTCATTGTCAACTACGGCGTGTTGACGACAGGATTCGACGCTCCCAAAACGAGCGCCGCGGTGATTGCTCGGCCGACCAAGAGTCTGGTGCTATTCAGCCAGATGGTGGGGCGAGCCACGCGCGGTAAAAGGGCCGGAGGAAACGCACGGGCCGAAATCGCCACGGTGGTCGACACACGCCTGCCGGGATTCTGCAACATGGCTGATGCCTATGACAATTGGGAGGATGTCTGGTGACTGGGACAGTCAAGGACTTCGATATCGTTCCGACCTCACTGGCCGTGAAAGCGATGCGCGATAACGGGTATAAGAACGCGGCGTACGCAATAGCGGAGTTGATGGATAACTCAATTCAGGCCGGTGCGACTACCGTACAGCTGCTTTGCGCGGATCGTGAGGCGCAGGTAGAACAGCGCGCTCGAAAGCGCTTGCACCAAGTCGCAGTGCTCGATAACGGCTCCGGGATGGACGCTGATACTTTGCAGATCGCCCTACAGTTCGGCAATGGAACCCATCTAAATCCCGAACAACAGACCGGCATGGGACGCTTCGGCATGGGGCTGCCAAGCGCCTCAATATCTCAATGCCAGCGGGTTGATGTGTGGAGCTGGACAGACGGTGTCGAGAGTGCTCTACATAGCTATATTGACCTCCCTGAGATCAATGCGGGACGTCTGCGTCACCTTCCCGAACCGCAACAGGAACCTCTGCCGAGCGTTTGGCGGACCGCAGCAGGCAAGGATGCGTTCGGAACCAGCGGCACTTTGGTGGTGTGGAGCAACGTGGATCGCGTACTTTGGCGTACATCAAGAGCTTTAATCGACAACTCGGAAGAGTTGATCGGCCGGATGTACCGGTATTGGATCAACGATGGCCGAGTGTCGATTCTGTTGAAAAGTTTCCTCTATGAGGAACCCGACCTAATTCTTCATGAGCGTCGCGCAAAGCCCAACGACCCGCTCTACTTGATGAGTAATACGAGCTGTCCCGCCCCATTTGATACAAAACCCATGTTTCGGCCGTTCCCAAACGAGGGTGAAAATGAAGTCGCGCTGACAGTTCGCTTTCGCAATCAAGACCATCCGGTCAAGGTCAAATTCTCGATCGCAACGGAGGAGGCGCGCGATAGTGGCGGAGGTCAATCCACGGGTAGCCTACCCTTTGGCCAACATGCCGGCCGAAACCTCGGTGTCTCGGTTGTTCGAGCTGGCAGAGAACTTGAGCTCGATCCGGCCTGGGCTACGTCATACGAACCACGGGAAAGATGGTGGGGTGTTGAAATCGCCTTCGAACCGGGGCTAGACGAGTTGTTTGGCGTGTCGAACAACAAGCAATCTGCTCGAAACCTCGCCGAGGCAGCCAAGATTGACACCGGGGCGCTAATCAAGGAGCACGGTGGATCAATCACTGCCGCACGCGCTGCGCTGAGAGATGAGGAAGACCCGATTGAGCCGCTCCTCGAAATCGTCCACCGGGTCCAGACAAATATTAAGCAAATGCGGAACATGATCCAGACCCAGGCGGAGGGGCGCCGCCGACGCGTCAGACATGCTGAAGCAACCGTGGAGGCACAAGCGACTGATGCGGTACGGAAGCGTCAACAGGAGGGTCACCGAGGTCGGAGCGATGCCGATGAAGATCGTCCCGCAGCCGAGCGAAAAGCCGACGTAGCTGAACAATTGGAACACTTGGGTCATTCTCCGGAGCTCGCAAAGGAACTTGCGGCCGAGACGATCGACAAAGGCTTGAAGTATCGCATGGAAGTAGCGTCCTTGGAGGGAGGCGCATTCTTCTCGGTACAACCGCGCGGCGGTGTCCTGCTGGTAACCCTGAATACAGACCACCCCGCATACTCGCTTCTTCTCGGAGCGCGGGACCCGAAAGATTTACCCGAAGACCCAGACAAATTGAAAGAGAGGCTCTTGTCCGCGCAATCAGGTCTCGAAATGATGTTGTTCGCATGGGCAAGATATGAGGACGAGCAGCCGAGCGATCAGCGCCGCATCGCACAAAACATCCGTTACGACTGGGGGCGTATGGCCGAAGCATTCCTGAGCAGCCGATTGTAGGTCACGGTTATGGTGACGCCGGACGACATCGCACGCGTCCTCGAAAGCTCGGGCGTACCACTTTCAGTGCGCGAGATTGCAGAAGTGCTTCGGGGCGATAATCGAGAGGTCGATGCGATCCTTTGGCAATCGCCGGACCGCTTCGTGTGGCAGCCAGAGCACAAATGGACTGTGGCTAATCCGAAGTCGAGGGCAACGCGTGGACGGATACCTGATGCCCCTGACGCCCGACCGAATATGTTGTCTGCGAATAGTTCACAAGAGCTACGCGCGCTGACGCTTTCGAGCGGACTCACAATCGCCGTAAACCGCCGGCCACTTGATTCAGACGCGTTCTTCACCGTCCGCTCGGCCGGAAATACAATAACTCTCACGTTGAACTCCACGCATGAGCTGTTCAACGACCTGCCTATCCCCTTCGAAAGCGACACGGGGGAAACCGGTTACAAGGCGTTGTGTGAAGTACTACTGAGCGCGTGGGCTCTCTACGAAGATGGCCTGCCGGGTGGTTCCACAAAGAGAGCCACTGAAGACGCGAGGATCCTTTGGGGCCGGCGCGCAATTGAAATGCTTAGGGAACAACACTCATGATTACGCCGGGCGCAGCCCTGCTAGAGCTCGCTGCAGCTTCTCAGCAATACTTCGTCATGTGTGCACCGTTTGTTAAGGAAAGGGTTGTTGCGCAGCTCTTGTCTGCTGCGCCTCGGGGGGTGAAGCCGGTTTTGTACACGCGATGGCGACCAGATGAAGTCGCAGCAGGCGTATCAGATACCGAGGTCCTCGAGTTACTACGCTCCCACGAGGGCGTCGTGTATCTCCACGATCGCTTGCACGCAAAGTATTACCGAAACGAAAGCGGGGCCCTCATTGGGTCCGCGAATCTCACGGGAGCCGCACTCGGGTGGTCGCCGAACCCGAATATTGAACTCTTGATTGCGTCTGGCGTCGGCGCGGTCCAAGATATCGAGAACCACTTGGCGGCAGAAAGTTACATGGCGACAGATGCGATCGCTCGAGAGGTTGAGGATGTTGCCAGTCTGCTACCGCGGCAAGCCGACGTTCCTGAAGTGGCCGTAACGTCATCCGTTGGGGACCTATGGATTCCGTCATTGCGGGTTCCAGGAGACTTGTATATCGCTTACCTTCAGGGCGCGGAAGTATTGGCTTCGCGGTCGGCATCGGCCGCTGTAACGGATCTCGCTGTGTTGGAATTGCCGGCGGGTCTAGATCGAAGTCAATTCCGCTTACTTGTTGGTCGCCGGCTGCGGAATGAACGACTGTTCAAGGCTATCGACGCGTTCCTCGAACAACCAAGGCGATTCGGTGAGGTACGTCAGATGATCGGAGAACTGACTGGACTTGACCGTAGTAATTCCGACGACGCTTGGCAGACGGTCATGAGATGGATGTTGGAATTCCTTCCATCTCGGTATTCCCGAACCGTTCGGCGGCATTCGGAGGTGATCACCCGCATTTCGGGCCATGACCGTGAGGCCACGCAATGACGCGTCAGCGGGTATACAAGCAGGTAGCCGCAATCCTAGAAGCTAATGCCTTGACGTGGACTGAGACACCAACGGGCGGAATGTTCCTCCGATTCAGCAGCGCAGGCGTCGCGATTGAGCTTAGCAATTGGGGGAAGCAGACGCTCATCCAGATCAGTGCTGATGTTTTGTCAGATGTCCAAGCTGTTACGAAGGTTGTGCTGAAACAGATGAATCGCTTGAACATGGCGTCGCAGTTTGGGCGATGGGTCTACTATCGCGATTCGCGGACGGTTTCGGTTGAGTACGACCTCCTAGGCGATCATCTTCAAGAAAATGAGTTGATGACAGCTTTAGCCGCGTTGGCCCGCGCGGCAGACCATCACGACGACCAGCTTCAGAGTGTCCTCGGAGGCCATCGCGCATTTGAGGAGTAGCGCCATGCATCCCGAGGAATATCAATTGACCAAATCTAACTGACGATTGACCCAAGGGAGTCGGCCGGTGCAACAGTGGGCAAGCTCCAGGCAGCGAACAGCCATCGGGCGGGGCGATCTCTCGATGCCCTTAAGGCAGAGCTTGCGTGATGGCTTAATACGGACGGGAACGTCGGTTCTGGATTACGGATGTGGGCGCGGCCAAGATGTAGATCGTCTGCGTCGGATGGGGTTCGAGGTAGTGGGGTGGGACCCTTTCTACGCTCCAGATGCGCAGCTTCGAGTAAGCGATGTTGTGTTGCTCAATTATGTCCTCAACGTGATCGAAGACGCCAACGAACGGCGCCGAACACTCGAGGCGGCTTGGGCCCTTACCTCGCGAGTATTGGTGGTATCGAGTCGTTTGAAGTGGGAGCTTAATTCAATCAACGGAGTTGAGTCCGGAGATGGACTTGTTACTAGCCGCAATACATTCCAGCACTTGTACAGTCCTAGCGACCTTCGGCAGTTCGTCGAAGCTGTGACAGGAACACGTTGTGTGTCACCAGCTCCCGGTGTCGTTTACGCCTTCCGCTGCGATGATGATCGCTTCGCGTACCTGGCTCGTGGAACTATCGCCGATTTTGAATGGGCGAACAGTCAAGATTACGCCTCGGCCGTCGCGGAGCTCATCTCCTTCACAGAACAGCGCGGCCGACCGCCCCTCTTCGAAGAGATCCCCGATGAGCTCTTACCCGTCCTCGGTACGCTCTCACGGCGTTCCATGCTTGAGGTAATCAACAAGGGTGCCTCCCCGGAACGAGTCGTTGAAGGTTTCAAACGCTCGACCCTGGATACGCTCCTGTACCTCGGCACGTCAATCTTCAACGGACGCGCAGCATTCAACAACCTCCCGCTGTCCGTACAAGCAGATATTAAACACTGCTTCAAGAGTTATCGTGAAGCGTGCGCACGCGCTGACCGGCTGTTGGCAAAAATTCGTGACGATACGTATATCCGTGGCGCGATGCGAAACTCACCAGGGAAACTTACGGCTAGCGCCTTATACGTCCATCGTCGCGCAGTGCCAAAGATACCGGTCGTGTTGAGACTTTACGAGTATTGTGGATTCGTTGCAGCTGGCAGGCCTGCAGATTGGAATATCCTTAAGCTCGACCATCGAGGAAGAAGAGTCTCGTGGTCGTCATACCCTGCCTTCGATACCGACCCTCACCCGACTCTTGATTGGACCTACGGTGTTGAGATGACCTCGCTCGAAGCCACATTCCAGAGATTCGGTGATCGTCCGAACCGCCCGTTACTCCATCGCAAGGAGGAATTCTTAGATCGCGAGGACCCCCTCTACGACAAATTTCGCCGCTTGACCATCTCTGAGGTTCGCGCTGGACTGTACGAGAATCCGACAATTATCGGTCTTGAAGACGGATGGGAAGCAGAGTTACACCGATGCGGTGTGCAGTTGCGGGGCCACCGTCTCGTCAGGCGTGTCGGTCGATCATCGGATTCCGAGTCATCGGAGGTTAGATAGCCGCCTGGCGAGCGCGGAGCCGTAGACATCGACCGTATGACCATTGCTACGGCAGGGCCGTAGATGCCTCTGCTGTCGCCCGCGGAGTCAAGCGATGTTATTCAGTTCAGCTCGTCGCACCTTTATGCCTCGCGCTCTGCAGCCTCCAGGCGACATTACTCACCCCCCGGAGTGACTGACCGCCGATTCTTCTTCAAGTATGTCGGGTACGTAGGCTATCGTCCCCAGCCATGGAGCTGGGCGTATACGAGTCGCTACTGACGGCGAAGCTCTTCGAGGCCATTGCTGCGGCGGACCATGTACGGGCTGAGTATCGGGTAGTCGACGAGGCAGAGCAGCCCCTGGCGATTACCCGTCACTTAGTACCGATCATCGAGCGTTCGATGCGTGTTGCGCGTACTGCAGACGAAAGAGCGGAGCTAACGAAGCGGATCCTTAGTGTCTTGCCCGATATAGAAGTCGACCGAGAAACATTGCACCCATGGTCACCCGGCAAGATCGCTCGGCTTGAAGAACTTGCGGATGCCCAAGCGCTCACCGCGGGGAGGCTGCCGCGGCCGGCCACGCCATTCTCGGATGCAGCTTTAATGACCAATTCGCCGCACGAACCCACTCTGGCGGCTGAGCTGCGGGCGGAGATGGCCAGCGCCGATCATGTCGATGGCTATGTCAACTCGAATTGGCCCCGGCTGGGCGGTTCGAAGTGGCCCCGCCCGGGGAAGGCTGGAGTTGCCGT
>NZ_PDCP01000068.1 GCF_002553505.1 Mycolicibacterium agri
TCGGCGATGCGAGCCTGCTCGGGCGTGACGACGTCCATGATCACGCCGCCCTTGAGCATTTCGGCCATGCCACGCTTGACGCGGGCGGTGCCGGTGCCCGTCTGGCCGCCTGGCCCGTTCGGTGCGGCTGCGGTTTCCACTGCTATCTCCTCCAAATGGCTACTGATCCAGTCTAAGGGTGGTGCCAAATCCAATAAATCCGCACATCAGCGGATCGATTGCAGTTGCCGCTGCGGTTCGTTTCCGTGCGCATCGGCCAGCGCGTTCGCCTCTGCCAGCAGCTCGCCGAGCTGCAACGGGTAGACGGTTTCGCCGTTGGCGACCAGTTCACCAATCATTGTCTCATCGCACCAGCGGTGGCCATGGATGTAGCGGCGCTCCAGCGCCGTGCGTCCCAACCCGGACGGCTCGAACCGCTTGGTGCGATGCACAAAGAACATCTCCTCGCTGCGGATGACCGAGCCGTTGAAGTCGATCACCGCGTCGCGTCGCCACACCGGACCGATCAACTCGGCGGCGGGCACCGTCAGCCCGGTCTCCTCTTCCAGCTCGCGCACCGCTGCCTCGATGAGCGTTTCGCCCGGCTGCACCGCTCCGCCCGGGGTGAACCACCAACGCGGCGCAGGCTGGCCGGTGCTGTCCTCGGTCGCCGGGTCGGAGCCGCAGAACAGCAGCACCGCCCCGGTTTCGTCGAGTAGAACGACCCGCGCCGAGGTGCGGCGGCTGACCACACCGATATCGCGGTCGGGCGGCTCGGCGATCTCGAAATAGGTTGGCAGTGCGGCGGTTCCGCCCAGCCGTAGCCAGCGCACCGGCCGTCGCTCACGCAGCGCGAGCGTGTCGCGCACGGCGTCGTTGTGGAACCGGCGGGCCAGCATCACGCGCGCCTCGGCGTCGGCGAGTTCGGCGACCAGGGCCGCGGGCAACGATGTCGGATCGACCAGCGACAGCGCCGCGGACAGCTCGTTCTCGGCGATCTCCCTGCTGGCCCGCGGCGCATGCTCGGCGGCGTCGGCCAGCTTGGCCAGCCGTTTGCCCTCGGGCCCTGCCCCATAGGCGTCGACGGCGACGGCACGCGCCACCACCGCGCGGCGGGCCAGCGCGCCGTCGAGGGCCTGCCAGGACAGGTCGTAGCGGACGTGCAGCCGGTCCAGCCGGTGCGCGGTCTGGTAGGCCCAGCCGGCGATCAGCAGCAGCGCCACCAGCAGCAGCACCAGAACTGTCACGACGATCCACGTCATCAGTCGGCCACCTGCACCTTGACCCCCGCACCGGTCACGGTCTCGTACACCCGCATTATCTGGTCGGCGACCACCGACCAGTCGTAGCGATGCACCGCCTCGCACGCGAACGCGATGTAGCGGTTGCGCAGGGCGTCGTTCTCGAGCACCTCGATCAGCCCTTCGGCGAGCGCGTCGGGGTCGTCGACCGCCACCAGCCTGCCGGCCTTGCCGTCCTCGAGCACACGGCGGAACGCGTCGAGATCGCTGGCGACCACCGCGGTGCCCGCGGCCATGGCCTCCACCAGCACGATGCCGAAGCTTTCGCCGCCGGTGTGAGGTGCGCAGTACACGTCGGCGCTGCGCATCGCCGAGGCCTTCTCCTCGTCGCTGACCTGGCCGAGGAACCGCAGATGCCCGGCCAGCTTGCCGGCCTCCTCGCGCAGCTTGTCCTCGTCGCCGCGGCCGACGATGAGGATCTCGATATCGGGGAACCGGTCGACCAGCGCGGGCAGCGCCTCGATCAGGACGGCCATGCCCTTGCGGGGCTCGTCGTAGCGGCCGAGGAACAACACCGACTTGCCCGGCCGTGGATAGCCCTCGAGCGGCTGGGCCGTCGCGAACGCCGCCACATCGACGCCGTTGGGGATCTGGACGGCGTCGGAGCCCAGCGCCTCCATCTGCCAGCGCCGGGCCAGATCCGACACCGCGATGCGGCCGATGATCTTCTCGTGATAGGGCCGCAGAATTCCCTGAAAGACGCTGAGCGTCAACGATTTCGTGGTCGAGGTGTGAAATGTCGCGACGATCGGGCCTTCGGCGGCCTGCAGCGCCAGCATCGACAGGCTCGGCGCGTTCGGCTCATGCAGGTGAAGCACGTCGAAGTCGCCCTCGAGAAGCCAGCGCTTGACCTTGCGGTGGGTGGCCGGGCCGAACCGCAATCGGGCGACCGACCCGTTGTACGGGATCGGGACGGCCTTGCCGCCCGAGATCACATAGTCGGGCAGGTCCGCGTGCGGCGACGACGGCGCCAGCACGCTCACCTCGTGCCCCTGCACGCGCATCACCTCGGCGAGCTGCAGCACGTGCGACTGAACGCCGCCGGGGACGTCGAACGAATAGGGGCACACCATGCCGATGCGCATCAGCGCTCACCCCTGAGTCTGGCCCGGCGTTCCTCGCTCAGGTCGGCCAGCCACTGCGGCTGCAGCATGTGCCAGTCCTCGGGATGGGCGGAGATGCCCTTCTCGAATTGATGCGCCAGCGCCTGCGTGATGGCCTGGACATCGCCCGACGACGTGTCCAGTCGCGGGAACACGTCGAACACCCAGGCGTCCTCGGTGTTGTAGATGTGCGCAGGGACGAGGTGCGCGCCGGTCTCGATGGCCAGCTTCGCCGGGCCTGCGGGCATCAGGGTCGGCTCGCCGAAGAATTCGACCTCGACGCCGGTGCGGGTCAGGTCGCGGTCGGCAAGCAGACAGACGAACTTGTTGGCGCGCAACCGTTCCGACAGCACTTCGAACGGCGGGCGCTCACCGCCCGTCAACGGCACGATCTCGAAGCCCAGCGATTCGCGGTAGTCGATGAACCGCTTGTACAGCGATTCCGGTTTGAGCCGCTCGGCCACGGTGGTGAATGTTCCGTAGTGCTGGACGAGCCACACGCCGGCCATGTCCCAGTTGCCGCTGTGCGGCAACGCGTAGACGGCGCCGCGGCCGTCGGCCAGCGCCCCGTCGAGGTGCTCCTGGCCGTTGAGGCAGTTGTCGAGCCTGGCGCGCAGCTTCTCCTTGTCCATCGACGGCAGCCGGAACGCCTCCCGCCAATACCGGGCGTAGGAGGCCAGCGACGCGCGGATCAAGTCGTCGGGCACCTCGCCCGGGGCCACCCGCAGCACACGCGCCAAGTTCTTGCGCAATTGCACGGGCCCGCCGTTGCGGGCGAAGTAGCGCGCGCCCGCGTCGAACATGTTGCGCGCGACGGCGTCCGGCATCGCCCGAACGACACGCCACCCCGTGGCGTACCCGAGATCGGACAGCCGGCCGCCGAGCGACAAGCCGCCCCCGGCACCGGAGTCCCCACCGCTCGCGCGTGGAGCAGAAGCATCGTCTGCCTGTCGTCCCGCCGGGGTGGTGATCACGGTCAGTCCCCCTGACCTGCGGGCGGGTGATGCTCCTTGGCTTCGGTGGTGTCGCCCGAGTCGGTCGCGCCTGTTTCGGGCTTCACGAGCGGATCCATCGCGCCGTTCGACGTTCGCACGCTGTGCACCCGCTGGCCGAGCGTGATCAGGCTGGCCACCGCGAGCACCCACACCGCGATGTGCAGTATCCACGGCAGCGGATAGAACGGCAGATCCGAAAGTCCCGCTCCGACAAGCACAATGATGAGTCGTTCCGGCCTTTCGATGAGGCCGCCCTCGCCGCTGAGCCCGGATGCCTCGGCCCTGGCCTTGACGTAGGAGATCACCTGCGACGTGACGAGGCAGATCATGATGGCGACGACGAGCGAGGTGCTGCGCAGCCCGAACGCCGCCCACCACAGCAGCCCGCAGAACACCGCGCCGTCGGCGATCCGGTCGCAGGTCGCGTCGAGCACCGCGCCGAACCGGGTGCCGCCGCCCCGCTGGCGGGCCATCGCGCCGTCGAGCATGTCGGCCAGCACGAAGAACCACACCGCCACCGAGCCCCACCACAACTGTCCGATGGGATACAGCGTCAGCGCGGCGATCACGGTGCCCGCGGTACCGATGATCGTGATGCTGTCGGGGGTAAGGCCGGCGCGCAGCGCGGCCTTGGCCACCGGCGTCGAGAGCTTCGCGTACGCCGCCCGAGTCATCAGGTAGAAGTCACTCACGACTGTCTGGCCCATTCCTTGGCGAGCAGCTCGCGCGTCTCGCGCAGCAGCTGCGGAACCGTCTTGGCGCCGCCGATGATCGTGATGAAGTTCGCGTCGCCGCTCCACCGCGGCACCACGTGCATGTGCAGGTGTTCTGCCAGCGAGCCGCCCGCCGACTTGCCGAGGTTGAGCCCGACGTTGAAGCCGTGCGGCTGCGACACCGCCTTGATGACGCGAATCAGCTTCTGGGTGTAGGCCATCAGCTCGGCGCTCTCCTCGGCGGTGAGGTCCTCGAGCTCGGACACCCGCCGATACGGCACCACCATCGAATGGCCGGGGTTGTACGGGTAGAGGTTGAGCACGACGTAGACGAGCTCGCCGCGCGCAATTACCAGACCCTCCTCGTCGGGCAGCGTGGGGATGTCGGTGAACGGCTGCTCGGACTTCCCGGACGCCGCCGACCCGCCCTTCATCGGAGCCTCGGCGATGTAGCTCATCCGGTACGGCGTCCACAGCCGCTGCAGATGGTCGGGCTCCCCCACCCCGTGGTCGACGACCGTGCGTTCGTCATTGCCGACGACCTTGTGTTCGTCGTTGTTCGTCACGTCGCAGAGCCCACCTTGACGAGATCGGCGCTCGGAGCCGCGTTTTCCCGGTTGGCGATCCAATTGGCGATCGCCTCGACCGCGTCGTCGCGGGGCACCCCGTTGATCTGGCTACGGTCACCGAACCGGAAGCTCACCGCGCCGGCTTCGACGTCGCGGTCGCCTGCCAGCAGCATGAACGGCACCTTCTGGTTGGTGTGGTTGACGATCTTCTTGGCCATCCGGTCGTCGCTGGTGTCGACCTCGACGCGGATCCCGCGCGACTTCAACTGTTCGGCAACACCTTCCAGATACGGCACATGTGCGTCGGCGACTGGTATGCCGACCACCTGCACCGGCGCCAGCCACGCCGGGAAGGCGCCTGCGTAGTGCTCGGTGAGGATGCCGAAGAACCGCTCGATCGAACCGAACAGGGCGCGGTGGATCATCACCGGCCGCTGCCTGCTGCCGTCGGCGGCGGTGTACTCCAGGTCGAAGCGCTCCGGGAAATTGAAGTCCAGCTGGATCGTCGACATCTGCCAGCTGCGCCCGAGCGCGTCCTTCACCTGCACCGAGATCTTCGGGCCGTAGAACGCCGCGCCGCCGGGATCGGGCACCAGTTCCAGTCCCGACGCCTCACCGACCTCGGCCAGCACGCTGGTGGCTTCCTCCCACATGTCGTCGGAGCCGACGAATTTCTCGGGGTCCTTGGTGGACAACTCGAGATAGAACTCGGTCAGGCCGTAGTCGCCGAGCAGATCGAGCACGAAGCGCAGCAGCGAGGTCAGCTCGTCGCGCATCTGGTCGCGGGTGCAGTAGATGTGCGCGTCGTCCATGGTCAATCCGCGCACCCGGGTCAGCCCGTGCACGACCCCGGAGAGCTCGTAGCGGTAAACGGTGCCGAACTCGAAGAGCCGCAACGGCAATTCCCGATAGGACCGCCCCCGCGACCGGTAGATCAGGCAGTGCATCGGACAGTTCATCGGCTTGAGGTAGTAATCCTGCCCCGGCTTGCGCACCGTGCCGTCGGCGTTGTACTCGGCGTCCAGATGCATCGGCGGGAACATCCCGTCGGCGTACCAGTCGAGATGGCCGGAGATCTTGAACAGCTCCGCCTTGGTGATGTGCGGGCTGTTGACGAACTGGTAGCCCGCCTCGTTGTGCTTGCGACGCGAGTAGTCCTCGAGCTCGCGGCGGATGATGCCGCCCTTGGGGTGGAAAACCGCAAGGCCGGAACCGATTTCGTCGGGGAAGCTGAACAGGTCGAGTTCGGCACCGAGCCTGCGGTGGTCGCGGCGCTGCGCCTCTTCGATCAGCTCCAGATAACGGTCGAGGGCCTCCTGCGACTCCCACGCGGTGCCGTAGATCCGCTGCAGGCTGGGGTTGTTCTGGTCGCCGCGCCAGTAGGCGGCCGAGCTGCGGGTCAGCTTGAACGCCGGAATGTACTTGGTCGTCGGGATGTGCGGGCCGCGGCACAGGTCGCCCCAAACACGTTCGCGGGTGCGGGGATTGAGGTTGTCGTAGGCGGTGAGCTCGTCACCGCCGACCTCCATCACCTCGGGGTCGCCGGACTTGTCGTCGACGAGCTCGAGCTTGTAGGGCTCGTCGGCGAGCTCTTGGCGCGCTTCGTCTTTCGACGCGTAGACGCGACGGGAGAACAGCTGGCCCTCTTTGACGATCTGGCGCATCCGCTTCTCCAGCGCCTCGAGGTCCTCGGGGGTGAACGCCGCGGGCACGTCGAAGTCGTAGTAGAAGCCGTCGGTGATCGGCGGGCCGATGCCGAGCTTGGCCTCGGGGAACATCTCCTGCACCGCCTGCGCCAGCACGTGCGCCGCGGAGTGCCGGATCACGCTGCGGCCTTCCTCGCTGTTGGCAGGCACCGGCGTCACCTCGACGTCGGAGTCGGGCACCCAGCTCAGGTCGCGCAGCCGCCCCTCGGGGTCACGGACGACGACGATGGCGTCGGGGGCGCCCCGGCCGGGAAGTCCCGCTTCGCGGACTGCCGCCGCCGCGGTCGTCCCGGCAGCCACCCTGATCGGGGCTGCTAGGGCGGTGTCGGGGGCGGCGCTCATCGGTCACTCTCCGGGGTGTGGCAGGTGTGTTTACGAACGCGACCATGCTATCGGGGCTCGTCATCAATCCCCGACCCCGATGGGGCTGTTCAGCCACGGATGTTCGACGCCGACGAGTTCGGCGGTCCAGTCCAGCGCACCCACCAGCCACAGCGTCACGGCGACGATCAACGCCGTGACCGCACCGCCGAGAATCTGCACCCACAGGCCCTGGCTGTGAAACCAGTCCATCACCTTGTCGTAGCGGTACTTGGCGTAGGCCAGCAGCCGCCGTGCCCACTCGAACTCGGTGGCCAGAATTCCCAGCCCGATGAAGACGATTGCCCAGCCGGGGCCCGGATACGGGATGGCCACGATGCCCACGCCGAGCACGGTCAGGCCCACCACCGCGACGCCGATGCGGTAGGTGAACTCGGCCTTGGGCCGCTTACGCAGCCGGTCACGCCAGTGGCCCCAGCCCCGCTTGACGGCCGACACTTTCGACCGGATGGCGGATTGGTCGTCGCTCACGGCTGGCCCGGCTTGAGCTTGACGAACAGCGCCGCCGCGTCGGAGAGCACCGCGTCGCCGTCCAGCAGGCGTCCGGCGACGAAGATCTTGCGGCCCTCGGTGCGCTCGACCTCGGCCTCGACCCGCAGGTCCTTCTGAATGGGCGCTATGTTGCGGTAGTTGACGTGTAGGTAGGCGGTGCGCTGCCCGACGCTGCGGGTGAGCCGGAACGCGGCGAAACCCAGCACCGAATCCCACATCTGAGCGACCGCGCCGCCGTGCACGGCGCCGTTGCGGCCGAGGTGATAGCGGCGGAAGCGGACGGTGCCGTCGATCGTGTTGTCGGGGGTGACGGATAACTCGGCGGGCACCTGCAGGATGTTGCCGCGGCTGGGCAGATCCATGCGTCGGCCGGACGGCGATGTCCACTCGTCGGCCTCGAACGGCGCCAGCAGCGCGCACACCGCCTCGACCATGTCGGCGGCCCTGGTGATCACGTCGTCGGGCGCGTCGACCGCCCGGGTGTGGTCCTGCAAGGTGCGGACGGCCTCGACGAAGCGGCCGTAGTCGGGTCCGCCCCGGGTGGTCGGTTCGGGCGGGTTGAACCCGCCGCCGGGATGCGCCTCGCTGGTATCGGTGGCCACCTGATCACCGTATTGCCTGTCCCGTTCGACCCGTTGCCGTGGTCAGTCGGTCTCGGCGCCGGCCTTGCTCAGCGTCTCGAACTCCTCGTCGGAGAGCTGGATCTGGGCAGCGGCCACATTCTGTTCGAGGTGGCTGACCTTCGATGTGCCGGGGATGGGCAGCATCACCGGCGAACGCTTGAGCAGCCAAGCCAGCGCCAACTGCGACGGGGTGGAGCGATGGTCGGTGGCGATGCGCTGTAACGGGCCGTCGGGTGCGGCCAGCGGCCCGGCGGCCAGCGGGAACCACGGGATGAAGGCCAGCCCCTTGGCCTCACACGCCTCGAGAACCGGTTCGGCGGTGCGGGCGGACAAGTTGTACATGTTCTGCACCGACACAATGGGCGCCACCTTCTGCGCGGCTTCCAGCTGTACGACGTCGACCTCCGAGAGCCCGATGTGGCGGATCTTGCCCTCCTGCTGCAGCGCGGCAAGTTCGCCGATCTGATCCTCGAGCGGGAACTTGTTGTCGATGCGGTGCAACTGAAACAGGTCGATTCGCTCGACGCCGAGCCGCCGCAGGCTCATCTCGACCTCCTGGCGCAGATATCCAGGGAACCCGAGCGGGATCCAGATGTCCGGGCCGGTGCGCAGCAGTCCGGCCTTGGTGGCGATGACGAGGTCGTCGGGGTAGGGCGCGAGCGCCTCGCGGATCAGTTCCTCGGACACATATGGACCGTACGAGTCGGCGGTGTCAATGAAGTTGACGCCGAGTTCCACCGCACGACGCAGCACACGGATGCATTCGTCGCGGTCGTCGGGCGGGCCCCAGACGCCCTTGCCAGTGATGCGCATGGCGCCGAAGCCGAGCCTGTTGACGGTGAGGTCACCGCCGAGGGCGAACGACCCTGCTGCTTGAGCGACGGTTGGAGTGGTCATCTGCCGACCGTACGCCCGGTGGTGCCATGGTGTGGGGGTGAGACTGGACGAATTGGCGAACCTGTCGCTGACCTACACCGAAGTCGGCGCGACGGCCGGGCCGCTGCCCGACGGGTACCACCACGTGCGCGAATCGCGGGTGATCGGCCGCGGACGCGCCCGGTTCGACGACGCGGCCGCCAAGGTCATGCGGTGGGGCATGCTGCGCGGCGCAGGGGTGCGGGTCGAGCCGAGCACCGAGATCGCCGCCGTCGGCTCGGAGGTATTGGTCGGCATCGGGCCGCTGCGCGCTCCGTGCCGCGTGGTGTACGTGATCGACGACGACGACCGCCGGGGCTTCGCCTACGGCACGCTGCCGGGCCATCCGGAGTCGGGCGAGGAGATGTTCGCCGTGCGCTACGACCCGTCCACCGGCGACGTGCACGCCGAGGTGGCGGCGTTCTCCCGGCACGCCACCTGGTGGAGCAAGCTGGGCTCCCCGGTCACGTCGCTGGCGCAGCGCGTCGTCACGAGGCGCTACCTGAGCGCGCTGTAGCGGCCGGCTGCTGCGGACGCCCAACCGCCCTGGCGGCCATGTCGAGCTGGTAGGACAGGACGGCCAGCGCGAACAGCCCGAGCGACACGTTGGCCAGCGCGCCGAATCCCTTCGTCGCGAAGTCGACCAGCGCGTTCAGCAAGGTGGACACCAGTGCGGCGTTGCGCAGCCACACCAGCGGCCACACGCCGTCGGTGCGGCGCCGGGCGATCATCGCCGGCAGTGCCATGCCCAGCGTGAGCACCGCGCTGACAAGCAGGATGACCGACGCGAGGCTCCACCCGGCGAGTTCCCGCACGACGTCCTCTTCGACGTAGTACCAGCGGCCGAGCGCGCCGCCCAGCACCCCCAACACGACGCTGAAGAATGCGCTGATCACCATGAGCCAGCCGATCACCGGCACCCACCGCGGACTGCGGAAGAAGCCGGGGATCAACCGTAATGCCTTGACCTGCAACGCATACAACCGATCCGACGCGGTGTCGGCGGACAACAACAGTGCTTGTACGCGGGCCGCGTCGTCGGGGTCGACGCCGCCGCGGCGGGCGCGCTCGACGAGGCTCAAGCCGATCTCGCGGCGCCGCACCGCCAGGCCGCGCGCGATCCCGTCGGAGGCGATCAAGGCCGCCGACGCGAGGCACTCCTGCGGGCTCAGCGGCCGGAAGTCGCGGACGACGCGGGCGCCGACAAGAATCAGCACCACGAGGATGTACATGATCTCGGGGGCGGCGCCGTAGAAGTAGTCGTTGGTCTTGGTGATGAACTTGCCGATCTCGTCGAGGAACAACCCGAACCCGATTCCGCCGAGCACCACGCACGTGACCCGGGCGCCGAGGCCCAGCATCATCCAGCCGATCAGCAGGGCAAGCATCATCAGCGCGCCGCCCCACAGCGCGTGCGCGATATGCAACTCACCGCCGCCGACCTGCGGATAACCGGTCAACTCCAGGTAGAGGCGGGTGATCAGGATGGTGCCGATGGCAATGATGATGAATGCCTCGGCCGCACCGGGTCCGGTGGCGCTGCGCGTGATCGCCCCGTGCCGATGGCGCCGTTGTATCTGCATACTCCCTCCGTTTACGCCCGCGTTAGCCTTACGCTGACTACGCCCCGACGATCGGATTGTGCACGTGAACAACAATGTCGCAGTCGATGCCACCCACCGGCGGATCGCGGAGATCGTGCAGGAGCTCTACGGGCGCCCCGACGCCGACTCCGACACCGTAATCGCCGAGCTCGCCGAGCATGCGGCGGTCGAGATTCCCGGCGCCCGGTACGCCGGTGTGACGGTGACCCGCAACGCCAAGCACATAGACACTCCGGCTGCGACGCACCGGTGGCCGTTGCTGCTCGACGAGATCCAGCAGCGTCACCGCCAGGGCCCCTGCCTGACAGCGGCGTGGGAGCAGAAGACGGTCCACGTCGCGAACCTGCAGACCGATGAGCGGTTCCCGCTGTATGCCCGAGACGCGTTGGCGCAGACCCCGATTCGCTCGGTGATGGCGTTCCAGCTGTGGATCGCCGGCGAGACGATGGGCGCGCTGAACGTCTACGCAGAAACGCCCCACGCGTTCAGCGAGGAGACCAAGGCGGTCGGGCTGGTGTTCGCGGCGCATTCGTCGGTGGCGTGGAACGCCGCCCGCCGCGACGAGCAGTTCAAGAAGGCGTTGGCCAGCCGCGACATCATCGGCCAGGCCAAGGGCATTCTGATGGAGCGCTACGGGGTCAACGCGATCCAGGCGTTCCACATGCTGCGCAAGCTGTCCCAGGACAGCAACACGCCGTTGATTCGGATAGCCACCGATCTCATCGAAAAGCAGCAGGGCACGACCGGCTGAGTGTTTCGTCTCATGTGACGGGGGCAACCCACCGGGCATGAGTGTGGAAACGAAGTCGACCAACGGTCAGTCGATCGGCGAGTTGATGAGTCAGTTGTCGACGCAGACGTCTCGGCTCGTTCGCGACGAGATGCGGCTGGCCACCAAGGAACTACAGGAGTCGGCGAAGCACGCCGGCAAGGGAGCGGGCCTGATCAGTGCGGCCGGTCTGCTCGCGGTGCTCGGGCTGATGACCGTGGTGGCGGCGGGAGTCGCCGCGCTGTCGCTGGTCCTGCCCGTGTGGGCGGCGGCGCTCATCGTGGCCGCGGTGCTGTTCATCTTCGCGGGAATCGCCGCGCTGTTGAGCCGCAAGCAGGCCCGTGAGGTGGCCCCACCGCCGAGGCAGAGCGTCGAGAGCGTCAAGGCCGACATCAATCAACTGAAAGAAGCGCGTCAATGAGCCAGCCCGAACCCGTTCGGCCGGAACCCGGCCCCGATGCCGGCATCGCCGAACTGCAGGATGACATCGCGCAGACCCGCAAAGAACTCGGCCAGACGGTCGAGGACCTGTCGGCCAAGCTCGACGTGAAGCAGCGGACGAAAGAAAAGGCCGCCGAGACCAAGGCGCGGGTCGCCGAGAAGGCGCACGCGGTGCAGCACGCCGCGATCGACGACGGGCGAGCCAAGGTGACCGTTCCGACCGCGGCCGCCGTCGTCGTCGGCATGGTCGCGCTGCTGTGGCTGATCCGGCGGCGCAGGAGCTGAAACGCTACATCTGTTTGTGCGGCACGTCGGTGACCAGTCCGCCGTCCATGACGAACTCGCTGCCCGTCGCATACGACGATTCGTCGCTGGCCAGAAACACGATGAAGGTCGAGACCTCCTCCGGTTCGGCCGGACGGCCCAGCGGGATCGTCACCATGTCCTCGGGCAGGTGTGAGGTCATCGGTGTGCGGATGAAGCCCGGGTGCACGGAGTTTACGCGAATGTTCTTGGGCGCCAATTCGAGTGCGGCCGACTTGGCCAGCCCGCGGACGGCCCATTTGGACGCGACGTACGGGTGGACGAACGGCGCGCCACGCAGCCCTTCGATCGACGACACGTTGATGATCGATCCGCCGCCCGCATCGATCATCGGCGCAACGGCTGCGCGCATGCCGAGGAACGTGCCGGTCAGGTTGACGTCGATGACCTTCTGCCACTCGGCCAGATCGAACTTCTTGAGCGGTCCCAGCGCGACGATGCCCGCGTTGTTGACAAGCACATTCAGCTTGCCGAATTCGTCGACGGCGGTGTCGACGGCGGCCTGCCACTGATCGGGCTGGGTGACGTCGAGGTGGATGTAGCGCGCGCCGTCGCCGATCTCCTCGGCCAGCGCTTTGCCCTCCTCGTCGAGGATGTCGCCGACGACGACCTTGGCGCCCTCCTTGACCAGCATCCGGGCGTGCGCGGCGCCCATGCCCCGCGCGCCGCCGCTGATGAGTGCGACCTTTCCGTCCACCCGTCCCATGCGTGTTCTCCTCTGCTGCTAGCGCCTTGTCGCACAACCTAATTGGTGGCGAACAGTCCCTTGCCGGTGATAAGCGGCAGATCCAGCGTCGTCCTGATGCCCGGTGGCGCGGCAACGACCGCGGGGATGGCGTTGACCACCCGGCCCGCGCCCGCCGCGATCGCGGCGTAGTTGTGGTCGCCCTTGCGGCTGGTCGGACAGATGTCGACGGTATAGGACGGTTCGCCGACGATCTCGACCTTGTACGAACCGCCGGGCTGTGCGGGTTGCGGCCAGTCCGGACACAGGTCTTCGCGCAGCCGGGTGACGTGGTCGATGACGATGGCGGCCTTACCTTTCACCATGCCGTGGATCTCGAACCGCAGCGCGGCCTGGCCGCCCTGCGGGATGTGGCCGGCCGCGACGTCGAACGCATCGGGCGCGGGAATCCGGGTGCAGGAGTCCTTGATCTCGTCGACCTCGATGCCGAAGCCTGCGGCCAGCTGACGGATCGTGGTGCCCCACGCCATGCCAAGTACGCCGGGCTGCAACAACATTGGCGTCTCGTTCAACGGCCAGCCGAAGCCCATCACGTCGAACATCACGGTGGAACCGTCGTAGGTGGCGTAGTCGGCGATCTCCATGCACCGCACCTGCTCGATGCTCTGGCAGGTGCTCGCGAATGCGAACGGGATCAGGTCGTTAGCGAAGCCGGGGTCGACCCCGGAGATGAACAGACTCGAATTGCCCTGTTGCGCAGCTTGTTCCACCGGCGCGATGTACTTGTCGGGCATCACGCCCCACGGGTACTGAAACACCCCGGGAGAGGTGCCGACGATGTTGATGCCTGCCGACAGGATGCGCAGCACGTCGGCGACGGCTTCGGGGATGCGGTTGTCGCCCATCGCGCAGTAGACGGCGCAGTCGGGCTTGGCGGCGAGCAGCGCGCCGAGGTCGTTGGTCGCGGCGACGCCGGTCGGGGTGTCGAGACCGGCGAGTTCGGCGGCGTCCTTGCCGACCTTCTCGTCCGACGACACCCACACCCCGGTCAACTCGAAACGCGGATCGCTGATCAGGTGGTTGAGCGCGATGCTTCCGACGTTGCCCGTGCCGATGTGTGCGACGCGGATCGCCATGGTCGTCTCCTCAAGGCCGCGGCTGGACAGCTGTCCAAGTTATCGGATGCGCGCCGAGCCGAACAAGGCTGGTCGTTGGCGCGCACCGGCACGCGACGACGAGGAGACCGCTTGATCAGCTGGAGTGCCGGACATCTGTCCAGCACTCCAGCTGGCGCCGTTACGCCTGCGGGCGGCGCCGCCCGAGGTAGAACGCGAGGCCGAGCGCCGCTATGCCGAGACCCGCGACCACTCCGGCCGCCGCCACCAGATACAGCTGCGTGTGGTCGATGCCCGCCGACTCGTCGGAAGCCAGCTGCATCTGGTAGTCGCCGGGCAGCGGCGCCTCCTGCGGTTCACCCAAGCCCGGGTACTGCTGGGTGCGGTGCACCTCGAACTGCCGCTCACCGTTGGGCGCCGTGGCCCATTGGCCCCAAACCGGTGTCGCACCGTCGAGCAACACCTTGCGTCCGCCGTACTGCACGTCGTCGCCGACATCGACGATCTGCCGGACCCGGAACGGCTCGTAGGTGGCGTTCGAGTAGCGCACCTGGACGGGCACGTTGTCGTAGCGCAGCAGCGGAGGCGGCGGCACGAACGGCGCCCCGATCGGCGGGACGTATCCGCCGCCGAAGAAGGTGCCCACGGCCACGTCCGCGGCCAGGTTCGCCGCATTGAGCACCACCGCGGTGAAGCTGTAGGCGGCCAGCGCGGCGGCGTCCACCACCACCCGGCTCAACGGCGGCAGGTAGACGATGCGCGGAGCCCGGTCGTAGACGTAGACGATCCGCACCGGCGCCCGGTACGGGTTGAAGAACACCGGCCGATACCAGCGGTCGTATTCGATCCACCGGCGGTCCCACTGGCGAATCTTCTTGTCCCAGTGCTTCTTATCCCAATCCCAGTGATGATCACGGTCGCGGTGGCGATCCCAGTCGCGATCGTGGTCCCAGTCGCGGTGGCGGTCGTCGATCTTGAACTCCGATCCCACGTGGAATTCGGACTCGAACGGACCCAGCTTCGTCTTGCTCGACAGGTTGAGCGCGCTGGACAGGAAGGCGACATCGTCCTTCTTCGCCGGTTCGGGCTTCACCTCGATCGGCTCGGCCTTCTTGGCCAGTTCGATGTCCGGCTCGGGTGCGTCCATCGTCTCGGGCTCAATCGTCGGAATCCGCTTGGCGGCCTTCGACGGTTGCTGCTCGTCGCCGCCGGAGCCCGGCTTCTCCTGCTCGTTGCGCGGTTGCTGAGCGCCCGGCGTCTCGCCGTTGCGGCCGGGCTTCTCGCCGGTTGCGCCCGGCTTCTCGCCATCAGGCTTCTCGCCGTCCGGCTTCTGCCCGGGGAACTGGTTCCTCGGCGACTCCTGCTTCGGGTCGTCCGGCTTGGCCGCCCCGTCGGTGCCGGGCAGCAGTGCCGGCCCGTCGGCGTTCGGCCCCTTGGGCGAATCACCCGGCGCGGCGTCGTTCTTCGGCGCCTCGACGTTTGGCCGCCCGGCGTTCGGCCGCTCGCTGTTTGGCCGCTCGCTGGTCGGTCCGTCGGGCGCATCTGCGTTCGGTGCCTTCGGCTCGTCCGGCTTGGGCGCGTTCACCTTCGGCGCCTCGACCTGGGGTTGCTCCCTGGGCGCCTCGACCTGGGGTTGCTGTTTTGGCGCCTCGACCTGGGGTTGCTCCTTGGGCGGATCCACCACGCGGGGAGCTTCCTGCCTGGGTGGCGCCTGAACGACGGGCGCTTGCGGCTCGGGCGCTGGGGCGGGCTTCGGCGCGGGCGCCTCCTGCACGGGTGCCGGGGCTACCTGCCGTGGCGCCGGAGCTTCCTGCCGCGGTGCCGGCGGTTCGAACCGCGGCGCTTGCGGCGCCTGCTGCGGCGGCGCCTCCCATTTCGGCGCACGCTCCTGCTTCGGCGCACGCGGCGCCTCACGGGGCGCCTCGTGCTTCGGCGCCTCAGGGACCCATGTCGGGACGATCGGCGGGCCAGGATCGTTCTTGTCTGGCTTGGCGAGGGCCGGCGCTACTCCCCCGGTGAGCGCACTCATGGAAATGACGACTCCCGACGCCAACACCGCAACGGTGCTCCGGTGGAAGCAGGTTCGAAGGGGGACACGCATTTTTTGTCTCGACTCCTCTGGTCAGGGTGTGGGCGGCTAGCCGCCACCGCTGCTATGCAGCAACTCCCCCGACTCTGGCCAAGGGCCAGCAGGCGCCGCGGTGCTACGGGCCCGGGAGGGACGCTAGTGGCGGAGCGACCAACCGGTTCCAACAGTTCAATCGCTTCGGATATTCGAATGCGTTACAGACCTACGATCGACGCACACCTCAACGTGATCGGAGTGCCCCATGCAGACACGTGACCGGCTGTTCATCGGCAACGAATGGGTGGCACCCGCCACCGACCGCACGATTGACGTCATTTCGCCGGTCACCGAAGAGGTGTACGCGCGCACCCCCGACGGGTCACCGGCCGACATCGACCGCGCCGTGGCCGCCGCCCGCGACGCGTTCGACAACGGCCCGTGGCCGCACTTCACACCCGACGAGCGCGCCGACGCGATCGCCGCGCTGTCGCAGGCCTTGCAGGCGCGCGCCGCCGACCTGGCCACTGTCATCACCAACGAGAACGGCGCACCCGCGCAGCAGTCGTTGGGGGTGCAGGTGCTGTCGGCCACCATGCTCTTCGATATTTACGCCGACATCACGCCGCAGTTATCCGTGGAGCGACGAGCGTGTCGGCGCGATGGGCCAGAAGGTGCGGGTGCGCCGGGCGCCCGTGGGCGTGTGCGCAGGGATCGTTCCCTGGAACGTGCCGCTGTACATCATGGCGATGAAGCTCGGGCCGTGTCTGGCGTCGGGGTCGACGATGGTGCTCAAGCCGGCGCCCGAGTCCGCGTTCGACCCCTATCTGCTCGCCGAGGCGGTGCTCGACGCGGGCCTGCCGCCGGGCGTGGTCAACATCGTTGCCGCGTCGCGCGAAGCCAGCGAGCACATCGTCACCCATTCCGGCGTCGACAAGGTGAGCTTCACCGGTTCCACGGCGACAGGCGCGCGTATCGGCGAACTGTGCGGTGCGCAGATCAAGCGGGTCACCCTCGAGTTGGGCGGCAAATCCGCGGCCATCGTGCTCGACGACGTCGACCTCGACGCGCAACTGCAGAACATCATCATGGCCGGGCTGCTGAACAACGGGCAGGCCTGCGCCGCACAGACCCGAATCCTGGCCCCGCGCACGCGGTATCGGGAACTGGTCGACGCACTCGCCGCCGGTGTCGGCGCGATGACGGTCGGCGATCCCAACGATCCGGAGACCGCCGTCGGCCCGGTGGTGGCCGAACGGCAGCGCGACAAGATCGTCGGGCTGCTGGAGGCGGGCAAGGGCGAGGGCGCCAAGCTGGCCGTCGGCGGCGGTACCCCGGCGCACCTGGAGAAGGGTTGGTTCATCGAGCCGACGGTGTTCTACGACGTCGACAACGCGATGCGGATCGCCCGCGAGGAGATCTTCGGGCCGGTGCTGTCGGTCATCCCGTACGAGACCGAGGACGACGCGGTGCGCATCGCCAACGACTCCGACTACGGGTTGTCGGGTTCGGTGTGGACGGCCGACGTCGAACACGGCGCGCAGGTCGCCGCCCGGCTGCGGACCGGCACCGTGCCGGTCAACTCGGCGATGCTCGCCGACTTCAAATCGCCGTTCGGCGGATTCAAGAAGTCGGGCATCGGGCGCGAGTGCGGACCGGAGGGCATCGACCCCTACATCGAATACCAGTCGATCATCTACCCGAACTGATCATGGGCGCCCCGCCGCAAGATCATTACAGCAAACTCTATTAGCTGTCCGTTTCGCCGCGTTTGTCGCCCGGCGAAGTTATGCTCGCAACACTGAATTAGTACGGCTCTCCTGCGTTACCGCGTATCCAGCAACCGTACGAAGCAGCCGGTATTCAAGTCTCGAGCAACGGGGACGCGCAAAGTGACATCGATCGATACGCGAGTGGGCCAACGATTCGGCCACTACGAGCTGACAGCGCTCTTGGGCAAGGGCGGCATGGGCGAGGTGTACGAGGCCTACGACACCGACAAGGGCAGGAAAGTGGCGCTCAAGATCCTGCCCGACCAGTACGCGCAAGATGAGCGATACCGCGCCCGCTTCCTCCGCGAATCGCACGCGGCGGCAATTCTTCAGGAGCCGCACGTCATCCCGATCCACGACTGGGGCGAGATCGACGGCAACCTCTACATCGACATGCGTCTGGTCCAGGGTCAGACGTTGCACGAGCTGATCGGCAAGGGGCCGCTGGAACCCGATCGGGCGGTGGCCATCGTCCAGCAGATCGCCGAAGCGCTCGACGCCGCGCACGAGGAGGGCTTGATCCACCGCGACGTCAAGCCGCAGAACATCATCGTCACGCGAAGCGATTTCGCCTACCTCGTCGACTTCGGCATCGCTGAGACGCACGGCGACGTGCGGCTGACCATGGCCGGCACGCAGATCGGATCGTTCGCCTACATGGCGCCAGAGCGGTTCAACGACGAGCCGAGCACGCCGGCCTCCGACATCTACTCGTTGGCGTGCTTGCTGTATGAGGCGCTGACGGGCGATCTGCCGTTCCCCGGCGACAGCTATGAGCATCTGATCGCGGCGCACGTGTCGTCTCCGCCGCCGAAACCGAGTGAAGCCAACAAACGGGTTCCCGCCGCTTTGGATGCCGTCATCGCTCGTGGCATGGCGAAGGATCCCGACGACCGGTACGGCACCGCGTCGGCGTTCGGTCGCGCGGCACAGCGGGCGGTTCGGGCGAGCGCTGAGGTCGCCGCGCCGGATGTGAATACGCAGATGGCTCCGTGGATCTCACCGCTGCCGAACTCGGTCGACCCACCGGCACCGGGGCGGGCCACTCGCACGGGGCCGACGGTGACGCTCGAGGACGCGGTGACGCGGAGCAGTTCCGTGCCGATCCTCATCATCGGCGTGATCGCGGCGTTGGTGCTCGGCGCGTTGGGAGTCGTGATCGGGCTGCTCGTGTCCGACAGGTCGACGCCCGATAACACCCCTGCGCCGACGACGGTCACCGCGCAACCGCCACCCACCGTCACCGTGCAGGCACCCGCTCCGTCGCCGACCGCGAAGCCCACGGCGGCGCCGCCACCTTCTCCTACGGCTCGAGCTTCGGTGCCCGCGACGGCCCGTCCGCCAGTGGACGCGGCCGTCGCGCAGCTGCGCGCGATCGCGGCCCAGGACCGCTACATCGTCAAGCGGGACGGCGAGAACCTGTGGGTTCCGCAGTTGAGTTCCAAACGGCCAGGCGTCTTCGACGAGGGCCACACGTGGGACAACTCGCAGATCCTGCAGGAGCATCTGCGCCTGCGCGATCAGTACGGAGCCCTGTTGCTGTGGTCGGGTGACTGGTCGGTGTTCGACGCGCCCGACTTCTGGGTCACGATCGCGCCCTTCACCTTCCCCACCTCAGACGGCGCGTTGCAGTGGTGCCGGGATCAGGGGCTGAGCAACAACTACTGCTTCGCCAAGCTCATCAGCACCACGCACCCGCGCAAAGGCACCACCGCGTTGAACTGATGCAGGCCGGGATCGTGCAGCGGGGCAGGTACCGTCGCGATGTGATCTTGTCTGTCCGGGCCGTCCTCGCCGCGCTGTGCGTGGCGTTGGCCGTCGCGGGCTGCAGCCAGCCGACCAAGGTCGATGGCCGCGCGGTGTCGATGCAGTACGACCCGTACCGGGTCGCGGGCCTGCCGACGACGGATGGCCCCAGCGGACCGCGCGTGCCCGCCCCGTCGGCGCTCGGCCGCGTGCAGAACACCGACGACGGAGATATCGACCGCACCGCGCTGCTGGCGATCGACGACATCGAAGACTTCTGGACCAAGCATTACTCCCAGTCGTTCGCCGGTTCGTTCGTTCCGGTGTCCCGGCTCATCTCGGTCGATCCGCGTACGCCGATGACGGTGTGCGGCGAACAGTCAGCGGTGTTCGAGTTCAACGCGCTGTTCTGCGTGCCCGACGACCTGATCGCCTGGGACCGCGTCAATTTGCTGCCCGTGGCCAGAGAGTTCTTCGGCGACATGACGATCAACGGGTTGCTGGCCCACGAATACGGCCATGCGCTGCAGTGGCAGGCCGGGTTGGTCGGTGAGCAGACGTCGTCGATTCTGGTGCGCGAGCAGCAGGCCGACTGCCTGGCCGGTGTCTACCTGCGCTGGGTGGCCGAGGGCAACTCGCCGCGCTTCACCCTGAACACCAGCCGAGCGCTCGACCAGGTACTGGCGGGGGCGATCGCCGGGCGCGACCCGATCTCCACCTATGACACGCTGGCGCTCGACCCTCCGTCGCACGGCACCGCGCTGGAGCGGGTCAGCGCGATTCAGACGGGCTTCGACGCCGGTCCCGATGGTTGTGCCGCAATCGATTCCGCCGAGATCGAGCAGCGCCGCGGCGGTCTCCCGGCGTCGTTGTTCGACACGGCCAGCCCGCAGAGCGACATCGCGATCGACGACCAGACGCTGGCGACGCTGATGGAACTGATGGGTCAGATTTTCCCGATGACGGACCCGCCGACCCTTGCGACCGACGGCAGCGGTTGCCCGGTGGGCCGGCAGCGGCCGGTGGCGTACTGCCCCGACTCGAACACGATCGCCGTCGACATGCCGGCACTGCAGCAGGCCGGCGCGCCCGCCGACGAAAGCGACTTCGTCCTGCTGCAGGGCGACAACACCGCCCTGTCGATGGTCATCTCGCGGTATGTGCTTGCGCTGCAACGCGATCGGGGCCTGCCGCTGGATTCGCCGGTGGCGGCGATGCGCACCGCGTGCCTGACCGGTGTCGCCCAGCGCAAAATGGCCGAACCGATTGAAGGGCCGTCGGGCAACCAGTTGGTCATCGGCGCCGGCGATCTCGACGAGGCGGTGTCGGGACTGCTCACCAACGCGGTGGCGGCCACCGACGTCAACGGCATCCCGGTGCCCTCTGGCTTCACCCGCATCCTGGCGTTCCGCACCGGGCTGCTCGGTGATGCTGAGGGCTGCTTCCAGCGGTTCGCCTGAGAGAATCGGCTCGTGAGCGGACCGCGGGACCATCGGCCCCACCGGCCAGGGCCTGAGGACAAGACAGTGGAGATCCCGCTGCGCCCAGGCGCAGGGGGCAGCACGCCACCGCCGAGCACCGAGGAGCCGTGGTGGAAGAACGCGAACAAGCGCGTCTCTCCCCCGCCGCGCGCGCCGCGGCCGCCGGCCGACAACCCGTATCGGCTGGCCCAACCGGCCGCGCCGAGTCCCCCGCGCAAGAAGCAGCCGAGCCCCACCGCGAAGAGTCACCGCGCAAAGCCGTCGCCGCGGCGACGTCGCGGCGTGCAGCTCCCGATGCTGGTGGCAATCGGTGTCGTCGCGATTTCGGTGGGGGCACTGGGGCTTTGGGTCGGCATGTCGAAACTGGACGTGTTCACGGGCAAGGTGCTCGACGTGTCGAAAGCCGAAGCCGGGGTGCAACGCATACTCGTCGACCCCGTCGAGGGTTACGGCGCCACCAGCGTCAGCGACGTCGTTTGCAACGGCGGCGACGACCCGGTGGTCAAGAAGGGCGCCACCTTCACCTGTGATGTCGTCGTCGACGGCCGCAAACGGCAGGTGTTGGTGCTGTTCGAAGACGACGACGGCACGTATGAGGTCGACAGGCCCCGTTAACGCCGCTGGTGAGCTACCTTAAAGGGACGCGGGTTCAACGACGATTTACTTTCGGCGGCGGGCAGTCCCATGAGCGAATCGCCAGAGTCACTGGTACGGCGGTTCTTCGACGTCTGGGCCGAACCCGACGCCGATGTACTGCGCACCTTCTTCCATGACGAAGCCGTGTGGGTGGACGGGCCGCACGGCGTGCGCCGCGGTGCCGACGCGATCGCCACGGATATCGCCGAACAGTTGAAGTCGCTCGGCGGTGTGACGGTGGACATCACGACGATGGTGCGCGAGGGCCGAACCGTCATGCTCGAACAGGTCAGCCGGGCCAAGGTCGGGGACACACCGATATCGACGGTGGTGATGGCGGTGTTCGAGTTCGACGAGGAGGGCCGCATCACGCAGTGGCGCGAGGCCTACGACCTCAAGTCGATGAACGACCAAATCGAGGCCGCCTCCAAGACGATTCACTCGGGCAGGCCGAAGAGCTGACCGACGCCGCGGACGCGGTACCGTTTAGGCGGGGCCCGATGCGGCTACTTCGTTCGAATCGCTACCCTATGCGCCCGCCACACCCATGACCGATGACGAACTCGACGACGTAACTGCCCCGCTGCCGATAGCGCAGGCGAGGCGGGTCTTGTCCGCCGTCGGCGACCCGACCACCCTGGTGCCCGGCGCGATGGTGGCCGGGCGCTACCGGCTCATCACGTTCTACGGCGCCTGCCGGCACGTCCAGTTCTGGCAGGGAATCGACTTCGTCACCGGAACGGCTGTCGGGCTGAGCCTGGTCGACGTCGAGGGGCAGCTGAACGCCTCGCAGGTCGACGTAATCCTGTCGCTCACAATGCGATTGAGAGGGCTCGACGTCGTCGGTGTCGCCCGCATCCTGCACGTGATGCACACCGGCTCGTTCGGCCTGGTGGCCAGTGAGTGGGTGCATGGCGGAAGCCTGCGGGAGGTCGCCGACACGTCCCCGTCGCCGACCGCCGCGGCCATGGCGTTGAAGTCGTTGATCGTCGCCGCCGATGCGGCGCACCGCGCCGGATTGAGGCTGAGCATCGACCACCCGGGCCGAATCCGGATCAGCACCGAGGGCAACGCTGTGCTCGCGTTTCCGACGTGCCTGCCCGAGGCAACCGTGCGAGACGATCTGCGCGGCATCGGCGGGGCGCTCTACGCGCTGCTCGTCGACCGCTGGCTGGCGGATGACCCGATACCCGCCGGGTGGGTCGCGGCCGACCTCGACGAGGCGGGCTGGCCCAAAGAACCGGCTGCGGTCGACCGTCGTGTCCCGTTCCTGCTGTCGAGCGCGGCCGCCGGGCTGGTCCGCCCGGACAACGGCGTCGACAGCGCGGCCGAGCTTCTCGGTCTGCTGCGGTTGGCGCTCGGTGAGGTCAATACGGCTGATTCTCAGCGGGATTCGTCTGCGGAGGTGATGCCGCCGGTAACGGCGCCCGCGCCCGGTGGCTACGCTGACTTCCGAAACGTCGATCCGACCGACAAGGCGCGGCGGGCCCGCAAGCAGCTGGTGCAGGCGATGCTCATCGCCGCAGCGGTCATCATCGTCGCGGGCGTGGCAATGTTGGGCTCGACGCTCAACGATGTGTTCTCCGGCGACAACACCGCCGCCTTCGACGCGCAACGGCTGGGTTTGAACCCGGACATTCCGGCTGCTCCGGCGCCGTCACCGGTAGCACCGCCGCCGCAGGCCGCGGCGCCGCTAATTCCGGTCTCGGCGTCGGTCTTCTCGCCCGACGGTCGACCGGACAATCCCGACGACGCCGCCAAGGTGATCGACGGCGACCCCGGCACCGCGTGGGCGACCGACCGCTACTTCGACGCCGATCCGTTCCCGAAGTTCAAGGAAGGGCTGGGGCTGCTGGTGAAGCTGCCGCAGCCGACGGCGCTGGACGCGGTGACGGTCGACCTCAGAAGCTCGGGGACGGTCATCCAGATTCGCGGCGCGTCGGGTGATCCCGCAACGCTGGCCGACACGGTGGAGTTGAGCGCGCCCACCCCGATGCAGCCCGGGACGAATCGCATTGCATTGACCAATCGGACTCCCACGCCGAACCTGCTGGTGTGGATCGCAACGCTGGGAAGCACTGACGGCGCAAGCCGGGCCGAGATTTCCGAGATCAGTTTGTCGCCGACGGGCCGCGCCTAGTCTGTCGTTTCCGTATCCGGAGCGCCCGCGAGTTGAAGGCGTCTACGTGTGACCATCGGATGACGCCGTCGCCGCGGCGATCTCGCGGTGGCCACAGCTCACCCAGTCAGCGCTGAGGCGGGGCTGGGGGTCAGTTCGTGCTCACCCGGGTGATTGGTGCTGCGCGGGTGAAGACAGCTCACCCCGCAGCGCGCCAGGCTTGACTTTCGACAGACCTGCGCGCCGGAGCGATCGATTCGGCGCCCCACAATCAAACGTTCAAACCGGACGTAGCAGGTCGAATCCGAGAAACGGGTCACTGATGGGCACAGACTTCGACGGGAAGAAAATCCTTGTCGTCGGCGGCATGGAGCGCCAAGCCACGCTCGGCGTCACCGATCGCGGTGGCAACGCAGTGATCATCGGACGCCCCATCGACGAGATCCTGGACATCGGTGAGGACGAACGTTGTTGTGACTCCAAGACGGTGGACAACAGGGTGCGTCCGTTCCGGGTGATCAGTGCGTGCTCCAAACCGGCCGAATGGATCTACGTGATGAAGTGCTGCGGGGGGCACGCACTGGCTTGCGATCCGTGTCACGAGCACCACCTACAGCCCGCGGTCAACCGGCGCTACTGCACACACTGCTGGCATCCGTTCAGCAGCCTGGCCGACGGCGCGCGTGCGGTATATCGGGTGTAGGGGCGTGGCCCACGCGACTCGATGAGGCCGTCGGCGTCATCGGTGCGGTATCCACTTCCGTTGGCGGCTCACCAACGCAATCGAGGGTGGTCCCGACTGGGATCGAACCAGTGACCTTCCGCGTGTGAGGCGGACGCTCTCCCGCTGAGCTACGAGACCCGGGATCGACGTCGAAGGTTAGCACGCGGCGGCGATGAGCCGAGAATCCGATGCGCTGCTCGCGGGCGGCCTCGCGGGGCATCGATCTGCTATGTAGGGTTTGCCAGTTTTGGGGATTCGCCGAACGAGCACATCTCAGTGAGCTTATCTTGGCGGCATGAAGATGTGGCGATCTTTGCTGGCGGGTGTTGCGGTAGCTGGGCCGTTCGCTATGGGCATGGCGGCCGGGGGTGCCGGGGCTGCGCCCGGGGAGCCGCTCCCCCGCACGGTCCATGAGGTCTCGGAGCTGACCAGCTTCACGTCGCCGTCGGGCAACATCGGCTGCTACATCGACACCGACTATGTGCGGTGCGACATCAAGGAGCGCGACTGGGCGCCCCCGCCGAAGCCGGCGAGCTGCCCGGACTACACCGACTGGGGCCAGGGGCTGCAGCTCGAGGCGGGCAAGCCCGCCGAGGTCGTCTGCGCCGGGGACACAGCACTGACGTCGGGCAATCCGCTGGCGTTCGGCGACACGATCGTGGCCGGCTCGATCGAGTGCACGAGCGCGCCAATGGGCATCTCCTGCCGGGACGTCCAGCACGGCGGAGAGTTCTCTTTGTCACGCCAGGCATACCACCTGGCGTGACCTGCTCAGCTTGTAGCGGAACGGATTTGTACCTTCCCGCTGTGGTCGACTATCGTCGTCCTTCGCGACGGGCGACGATCTCGTCCGTGGCGCGCGGATGTAGCGCAGTTGGTAGCGCATCACCTTGCCAAGGTGAGGGTCGCGGGTTCGAATCCCGTCATCCGCTCGAGGTGCAGTCGCATCAACCCCGACGGTGGAGTGGCCGAGTGGTGAGGCAACGGCCTGCAAAGCCGTGCACACGGGTTCGATTCCCGTCTCCACCTCCAACCAGGCGGTTAAGGCGCGATTAGCTCAGCGGGAGAGCGCTTCCCTGACACGGAAGAGGTCACTGGTTCAATCCCAGTATCGCGCACCACGTCCGATGCAGGTAAGAGTATGTATCTAGATAGTCTTACTAGGGTTTGCACCACATATGCACCACATGCCGGATATCGCGAGGCATGTTTGCTCATAGGTGGACACGAGCGCCTGAGCTGACTTTCCGACCCCAAACAGGGAAGGCTAGCAAATGACAATCACTCCGTCAGTCGATCCGCTGTCGCACAGGACAAGGGGTGACCGATGATGGCCGCGACCTGGCGCGACTACGCCCACCTGCTCACGCCTGAGCAGGTCGCAGACCTCGCAGCTTGGGACGACGGCGTTCGCTTGGAGCTGTTGTTCGGGGACGGGTATTACTACGCATTCCTGAGTCAGTTTCCCGATCCAGAAGACGAACACCGGCGCCGCATGATCACAATGGCGCGCGACGTGTACGGCGCCCGGGGCCTCGGAGGGATGAACTAGGCGCCTCCCTAGAACGACGAAAACCCCTCCCCGAAGGTGATTACGCCGGGGAGGGGTTTTTCGTTCGTCTGAGAGCTGCTGAGACGTTCCCTAAAGCATTTCAGCGAGGCGTCGCTGCGTTCGCAGCAGCAGCTCGTCAACCTGCGCCTCTACCGCTTTGCGGCTTCGGCCCGACAACATGGTGTCGATTAACATTGCGGTGATCACGCCGAGAAGAATCTTCAAGCACGCGGCGCAGTCGCCAATCTGAGCCAGGACGAGATCGGCTGCGTATCGATTTCCCTCCATGGTGGCGCTCAACAGCCGTGCCGCATACGCATGCACATGCGCTATTACAAGGTCCTCGGGGTGGTCCCAGAAACAATGCTCGTGCGTCATTTGTCGTGTCCTTCGGGTTAGGAGATGACCACGGCGATACCGGCCCAGGGGCCGCCGTCTGTTGTCGTGAATGTTGTCGTCTCGTCAGCGGTGTTGACCGCAAGTGCAGAACGATAATCGCCAGATAGGACGAAACCGTTGTTGTAATGGTTCGTTCCGCCCGACAGGCCCGAAAACTTATCGGCACCAACGTTGTTGCCGCCGAACACTTGCAGTGCGATTTGCCCGGGGTCGACCGTGATCGGCCCGTGAGAGAAACTTCCGTCGCCGAAGTCTAATTGCGCAGAGCCGACTGACGCGACGTTGACGAACGAGATCGACTGGCAGGTGGCGCCACTGCCGGACGGTGCGTTGTTGAATGTGACCGACACTGTTGCAGCTCCGCCAGCGACGCCGGTCAGACGCCACAGCTCGACACGCCCCTGCGTACTAAGGTTGTTCATTTCCTCTTGCGCGATCTTGGTCATCGCAACGCCGCCGTAGGTGACGGACGATATCGCGAAGACGGAGGTGTTTCCGTTGACGCTGATTGCGACGAACACGTCCGCGCCCTCTGTCGCGGTGTGCGACCACGATGGGGTTGCAGTGTTGTTGACAGAACCTTCACCAAGTGCGTCGATAGCCAGCACGTCAGCCTTCGCAACTTCAGCGGAACCGAAGGCCTCTGCCGATGAGGCACCGGTAGGCGTGACCTTCATGCGCGTCTTCGCTGTGCCGAACGCCTCAGCAGACTCAATGTCGTTGGCTGTGACGAACTGCTCGATACCGACGTTGGCGGTGCCGAACGCCTGGGCCGAAGCGATGCCGGTAGGCGCGATCTCTTCATCAGTGGCGACAACGAACTTCGCCGTACCGAACGCCTCGTCAGAGGCGATGCCTGTAGGTTCGACGACCAGGATAGAAGCGATCAGCTTGTGCACGACGCTGACCCAGTATTGATCGGTTCGGAAGACCTCTGCTTCAAATGTGGTTGGAGCTTCGCTGTCCATGATCGACAATGGAGACACACTGTTGAGCGCGTTGTATCGCAGGTTTCCGCCATCGTGGTTGCGGAAGCCGCCAGAGCTGTCGATTCTGCCGGCGAACGCCTGAACGGCCATCTCTGCTGCGGCAACGTCAATCTCATGTGTCGGCTGGCTGGTTGACGCGATTGTCACATCGGTCTTCTCGACCGCGCTGATGGACGAAACATTCAGGTAAGACACCGAGTTTGACGCCACATACACACTGGAGCGGTTTAGCTCGACAAACACGGTGTGGGTTCCCCCGGGGATATTGGCCAGCCCGAAGCGGTAGAACTGCCCAGGGAGCGTAAAGGCGCCGATTTCCTCCACGACAGCCAACTGCGTCATGGCGGTGCCAGCGTAGGTGACCGAGAGACCCGGGCACGGGGACCCCACGCACACGTCCACGATCAGGTAGGCGCTCTGCGTCCCATTGTGCGAATACGAGATCGACGTTTCAAAGAATGTATTCTGCGACCGACCGGCGCCCACTGCGTCGAACTGCGGCGGTGATGGAATCCTGGTGTTGCCGAACGCTTCTGCGGAGGGAATGCCCTGCATTTCGAGTAGCCATCCACGAATCAGTTCGGTGGTTCCGAATGCCTCACCGGATTCGATGGAATCGGCGCGCATAACCTTTTCGGCAGCATACGCGACGATTGGCTCCCCCATTTCCCCCGGGCCAATCCCCAAGGGCGAAATGACCTGTGGGTAGACAACCGAGAC
The DNA here is from genome assembly GCF_002553505.1 of Mycolicibacterium agri. Classification (GTDB taxonomy): domain Bacteria; phylum Actinomycetota; class Actinomycetes; order Mycobacteriales; family Mycobacteriaceae; genus Mycobacterium; species Mycobacterium agri. The sequence continues at coordinate 27,919 of NZ_PDCP01000068.1, forward strand.
ATCGCCGAAGGCTTCCTCGGAGGGAATGCCTTCAACGACTGCCCTTTTAGCGAGAGTTGGCGTGCCAACGGCTTCCTCGGAGGGGATACCAGTTAGTTCGGAGACAAAGCTGGCGGCCCACCAATAGATGCCGCCCGCCTGCTGCGGGGTGTTGGGGGCGGTCATAACTTAGACCGCCGCCCAGACCCGTCGATACGCGCCAACGGACGCCAGCACATCGGCGTCGAGTTCGACTGTGCCGCCGGTCAGTCCCCATTGAAGGCGTACGTCGTCCACTTCCTTTTCACGTAACTGACCTGCAACGTTTTGCCGGCGCTCGTAGAGACGGCTGGCTTGGATCATCGTGGCAAGCTTGATCGCGTTGGGCACGGCGGACCAGCCCCACCGCGCCGACACGCGCACACCATGATGTAACCCGTTGGGCTTGACGGGCGATGACGGCAGAATCTCAATCGCTGTCCACGGCTTGCCGATCGCCGCAGCGTTGATCGGAGTCAAACGGTACTCAGTGATTTCGGCCTCTGGTACGCCGTCCTGATCGTTGTCAACTTCCACAGTCAACGACGTATCGGTCATCAGGTCATCGATGCCGACAAGCCAGCGGTCGTGGTGCCATTCGGCGGTGTAATACCGGAACTCGCTTGAGCTGATCTGACCGAACTGGCGGTTGCAGGCCCGGTCGATAGCTCGCGAAGCTGCCTCGGTGGCTAGGGCTAACTCGGGGTCCACTTCGACCCCGAGCCAGCCAGCCAGGTCAGCCGCCGAAGCATACGGTGGCTGCCACGGCATGGTTACGCCACGTCCTCGGTGGCCAGAACGACATACGCCTTGCGGTTTTGAATCGTGCCGTCAGCGCGCTCCCACGCGACATATTCGACCTGCCCGTTGTTCATGCGGGTATAGGGGTTGACGACAACCGTCAGCGGAGCGACGCGCCGAATGACGTACGCCTCCCGAAGATCGCCCAGAACAGCAAAATTCGTCGCGTCACCGGTCGGATTCGGGAAACTCTGATCAAGCACGACAGGGTAGCCGAGAAGCGTCTTCTGCGGTTCCTGGCCCGCGCCGCTAACCGCCTGATCAAAGATCAGCGGACGACCATTGCCATCCTCGATCTTGCGGATCGAGGTCCACGTTGCTTTGTTGAAAACCCACCGCGCATTCTGCTCGTACGAAGGATCAAGCGCGGCCTCAAGGTCCATGAGATCCGCATATGTGATGGTCGTGCCGGTCGCCAGGGCGTGGTCAGGGGTCAGCGCGGCATGGCAGATGCCCAGCGGCAACGTGGTGCCGGTACCAACGGCCCAGTCGCTCGCCTGCTTACGCATGATCCGCTCACCGAGCTTGCGGGCCACCAAACCCTGAATGTCAAACTCGCTGTCCTGCAACAGCTCCACCGAGACCCGCAGCGGGGTCGTCGTGCCCGCGCCAGACGAGGTGTACTTGAACGCTTTCAAGTTCACGGTGCCGAACGTGAGATTGGCTATGTCAACTCGAATTGGCCCCGGCTGGGCGGTTCGAAGTGGCCCCGCCCGGGGAAGGCTGGAGTTGCCGTGC
>NZ_PDCP01000069.1 GCF_002553505.1 Mycolicibacterium agri
GAGCTCGATATCTACTTCTGCGATCCGCACTCGCCATGGCAACGCGGCAGTAACGAGAACACCAACGGGCTGCTGCGCCAATACTTTGCTAAAGGCACCGACCTATCAGTGTTCCCGGCCGACTACCTCGACTACGTTGCCGCCCAACTCAACACCCGACCCCGCAAAACCCTCGGCTGGAAGAAACCCGCTGAAGTCCTCGACGAGCTACTCTCAAACCCGCCAAAACCACCCGCTGTTGCATCCACTGCCTGAAATCGCCCTGGGGTTTTGCGGGCATGAGCGTCTGCTCGCGGGAGCCGTAGCTAGCCGACCTTTATCTCGCCCATCTCGCCCCAGCCGGTCGCGTCGATCTCCTGGCTGATGATCAACGGCGTCGACGCCAACAGGGACGGCGCCTGCGCGACAAACTTCTTGAAGTGCTCGCTGGAGACGTGCTCCTTGCCCGCCTCGCCGTCGCGGAACCCTTCCACCAGAACGTATTCCGACGGGTCCTCGACGCTGCGTGACCAGTCGAAGAACAGGTTGCCCGGTTCGTTGCGGGTGGCTGCGGTGAACTCTGCGACCTGGTCCATGAAGCTGTCGACGTACTCCGGCTTCGGCTTCCACTTGACCACGATGAAGATCATGCATGCGCTCCTTACGGTGTGAGGATGGCCCGACCGCGAACATTACCGTTGTCGAGATCGGTTATCGCGGACTGGAAATCGTCGAGTGAGTACTTCTGGGTGTGCAGGTTCACCTTGCCACGCGCAGCCAGCGCCATCAGGTCGCACAGGTCGTTGTAGGAGCCGACGAGGTTGCCGATGAAGTTGATCTCGGTGGAGATGATGTCGATGGTGGGCACGTTGATGTTCTCGCCGTAGCCGACGACGTGATAGTCGCCCTTGCGCCGCAACATCGCCACACCTTCTGCGGTCGCGCCGCCCTCGCCGACGAAGTCGATGACGGTTTCGGCGCCGTTGCCGTCGGTCAGCGACAGCACCCGCTGCACCTGTGAGCCGTCGGCCAGCACGCCGTGGTCGGCGCCGATTGCCTCGGCCAGCTTGAGCGCGTCGGCGTTGCGGTCGACGACGATGAGTTCTGCGGGGGAGAGCGCCTTGAGCACCTGAATTCCGATGTGTCCCAGACCGCCTGCGCCGATGATGACGCACTTGTCGCGCGGCGTGAGCCGACGTGCCGCCTTGGCCACCGCGTGATAGGCCGTCAGTCCCGCATCCGCGAGCGCGGCGACATCGGACGGTTCCAGCGAGTCGTCGATCTTCACCACGCTGCGCGCCGAGGTCTTCAGGTAGTCGGCGTAGCCCCCGTTGGTGTCGATGCCTGGGAACGCGTTCGACTCGCAGTGCACGTCGTCGCCGGACCGGCAGGCGCGGCACAGCCCGCAGGTGATCAGCGGATGCACGATGACCTTGTCGCCCTCGCGCACATTGGTCACCGCCGAGCCGACCGCGTCCACCCAGCCGGCGTTCTCGTGGCCGATCGTGTAGGGCAGCTGCACCTGTGACTTCTCCGCCCACTGGCCCTCGAGGATGTGCAGGTCGGTGCGGCACACCCCGGCGCCGCCGATCTTGACGATGACGTCGAACGGGCCGGTAGGCGTCGGGACGGGCACCTCCCTCATCTCGAGGTTCTGGTGATAGCCGACCACCTGGACGGCTCGCATGGTGCTCATCGCAATGCTCCTTCTTTGGTCATCAGTGTGTTCAGTGGGATGAAGGTGTTGGCCGCGGCCTCCCCGTAGCGCGTCTTCAACAAACCGCGGCAGAAGTGCGCGTTGCCGTCGATGGAGATTCGTGTGGACCGCGCTCTGCGCAGCGCCAGCGGCACGTCCTCGGCCGGGTACCCGTTGCCGAAGTGATCGACCATCGCCAAATCCTGCGGCTCCGTGGACAAGCCGACCGCGTGGCGACGCCGCAGCAGCGCCTGCTTGGTCGGGCCGTCCGGAAGGTCGGCCAGCCGCACATCGCACAACGACGCCTCGGATCGCTGTGGGTCAGCCCGAAGCAACTCGGTCAGGCAGCGCTCCATCGCCGCGGTGTAGGCCTTGCGACGAAACGTCTCCCGCAATTCGTCGAGGCTCTCTTCTGCCTCGTCGCCGAACGTGCCGCGGTACCCGGCGTCGGCGGCCAAGCCGGCGTTGATGACCGCCGAGTCGTGATGGTCGTCCAGCTCCACGACTACCCGCCGCGTCCAGTCCAGTTGCTGCAGAGCGTCTTTCGCGTCGGAAGCCATCAGGTAGGCGAAGTTCGGCGAGCAGAATGACGTCGGCAGCCGCAGGTGCACCTTGACGTTTCCGCCGGGGGACACCACGAGTGAACGGACGAAGCCGAGCGTGGTGATCGGCTCGTCGAGCTCGGGGTCGACCACGGCAGCCAGTGCGGCATAAGCCAATTCGTAGCGGCCCACGTCATGCCCCTACGAGGTCGTCGGCGCCGCGCGGGCCCACCGCAGGCTGGTTCGCCGACGGCAGCGCCAACTCGGCGGGCACGTCGATGTCGTACATCTTGGCGGCGTTGAGGCCGAGGATCTTCTTCTTCTGCTCGACGGTGATCTGCGCGTACTCGCCGAGGTCTTCCGGGATCTGGAAGTCGACGAACGCCTCGATGAGCCACCGCGGCGTCCAGATCGCGTAGTCCGACGCGAACTGGATGCGGTCCTCGCCGATCCAGTACAGAAGCTCGCCGAGGATCTGCGCGAAGTACCGCGGCCTGGTGTGGATGAACGGCATCGCCACCGCCAGACCGGCGTGCACATTCGGCTCCTGGGTGGCGATCCAGCAGAAGTCCTCCAGCCGCGGCAGTCCGCAGTGCTCGACGATGAAGTTGAGATCGGTGAAATCGGAGGCGACGTGATCGACGTCGGCGACGTCGAAGGCGTCGCGGTCCAACGGCCGGATGGTGGGCCCCTTGTGGATGTGGATGTTGCGGATGCCGAGCTCGCGGCACAGCTCGAAGTACCGGTAGGCCCACGGGTCGTCGAGCCGCCAGCCGCGCGAGTCGCCGTGCCACTCGGCGGTGTAGAGCTTCACCCCCTTGAGGCCGAAACGTTGAGCGTCCAAACGCAATTGATCCAAACCCGCCTCGCCGTTGCGGGGATCCCAGTTGTGGTTGTAGGTGAGCTTGTCGGGGTGCTTGGCGGCGAGCTCGGCCGCCTCGTCGGTCTGGCCGAACCCCTTGTAGTAGAACTCGTTGAGCGCCGCGGGCTGGAAGATCGCGTGGTCGACGTAGCCGTCGACGAACAGGTCCTGCATCAGCCGGTCGCCGCCCTGATACAGGTACTCCTCGTAGCCCCACACCTCGGACTCGGGCGAGAGGTTGCGGTGGTAGTCGTAGAAGCAGTCGATGAACTGCTTGCCGTGGATGTTGCGCTGATTCTCCGGCCGGGCGTCCCACAGGGCTACGTGGGCGTCGACGATGAAGTAGCTGTTGCCGTCCTTCTGGTACATGCGGGCTGTCCCTCTCCGTGTGACCGCTATCACAACCTGGGGCGAGCCTAGAAGCGACGGCCGCGGCCGCCGAGAGGAATGCCGTCTCAATCTGAGACGCCCGCAGGGCTGTTTTGACCTGCGGGCATTGCGATGGTTTGTAACGTGGATCACGTGCCGGACGGCCTGCCCGAACGGGCGAACCTGCAGCAAATTCAGCACGGCAGCGTGCCGGAACGACTGCTCGCGTCCTGGCAACGCAGCGAGGACTACGGCATCCCGCTGGACATGGTCGAGCCGGCCTTCACCGGCACCGACAACTTGAATTCGCTGTTCTTCGAATGCGGCAGCGAAGTGCTGGCCGATCTGCATCGCACGCTGGCCAACGAGCCGGTCAGCCTGATGCTCACCGACGCCGACGGGGTGGTGCTGTCGCGGCTGTCGGGCGACCGCGCGCTGCTACAGGCCCTCGACGACGTGCACCTCGCGCCGGGGTTCGCCTACTCCGAACGCGAGGTCGGCACCAACGGCCTCGGCCTGGCGCTGGCCGACCGCGCGCCGACACTCGTGCGGGCCGATCAGCACTATGCGCGCAGCCTCTGCTCGTTCACTTGTGCCGCGGTGCCGGTGTTGGATCCGGCCACCGGTCGGGTGGAGGGCAGCGTCAACCTGACCACATGGTCGCGGTCGTCGAGCGATCTTCTGCTGGCGCTGGCGCGTTCCGCGGCGAGTAACACCACGGCGCTGATGCTGGCCCGCTCCAGCGGGCGGCTGCCCCGGCAGATGCCGCGCGGCCAGGTGTTCCGCGTCGAGGTGCCGCGCCTTGAGCCGGGATCGGGGACCCTTCATTCGCTGTCGGACGCGTGGAACGGCGCCGTCGGGCATGCCGAGCGCAGCATGCGCGCGGGCCAGTTGGTCGCCGCTGTCGGTGAGCCTGGATCGGGCCGGGCGACCGCGCTCGCGCAGGCGGCCCGCCATTTGTTCCCGCGCGACCGGATCCTGTCGGCCAGCGCGCCCGCGCCGACCGATATCTCGACGTGGCTGGGGCTGTGGGCGCCCGAACTCGGCAAGGACCACACCGCCGTCATCGTCCGCGGGGTCGACATGCTGCCCGCATGGGTGGCCGAGCGACTGCGCGATCTCATTGCCCGCAACGCGGGTACGGCCGCGGTGCCGGTGGCGGTCACGGCTGAACGCTTCGAGGACATCCCAGCCGCGCTGGCCGTACTCGTCGATGCTGTGGTACCGGTGCCGCCGCTGCGGGATCGGCCCGGCGACGTGCTGCCGCTGGCGAATCACATCGCGATGCGGACTCGCGGCCGGGAGATCCCGATCAGCGCATCCGCGGCCCGCGCGCTGCAGTGCTACGACTGGCCGGACAACGTCGACGAACTGTCGCGGGTGATCTCGGCTGCGGCAGGTCGCGCCGATGTCATCGACGTCGGCCTGCTTCCGCCGCAGGTGCTGGCGGGCAACACCCGCCGCCTGTCACGTATCGAGGCGTTCGAGCGCGGCGAGATCGTCCGGGTTCTGAGCATCGAGGGTTTGACGATGGCTGAGGTCGCCCGCGAACTCGGCATGAGCCGCGCGACGCTGTACCGCAAAATCGCGCAATACGGCCTGCGGGTACCGCGCGACCGTGGTTAGGCGTGATCAGGCGTTAGGCGTTGGCGGCCTGTGCGGCGACGGGAGCCTCGGCCTCGGCGGCCTGCTTGCTGAAGCAGATCAGGCTGGCGGTGAACGTGAAGGCGGCGCCGACGCCGGCGATCAGGGCTAGTCCAACCTGTTCGGCGCTGAACGCCGCGAGGCAGATGACGAGTGCGATCGCCGAGGCGATGTTGAGAATCAACCCCGTTGTGGCAATCGCTTCCGATACGGGCTCATCGCTGGTCGAGGGCCGTTCCCCCATCACGAACTCCTAGTGGCTCACCGAACTTGGTGGAGACATGTTGCCCCATCCGGCGCGCCTTGAAACGTAGGCGCGGCCGAAATCTCGGGCGGTCTAGGTCACTTCGTGACGGGAAATCCGTTCTGCTCTGCAAGTTCGCGCAGTTGCTTGAGGGCGAAGCGGCGGCCGCGGCCGGCCTCGGGAATCAAGATGCCTGCCCACAGTCCCTCGGCGCCGGGCGTCCTGCAGGCCTCGCGGGCACACGCCCATCGGCGCGGGCACGCGCGGCACAGCGCTTTGGCGCCCTCGTCGGCTGTGGTCGTCCATCGATCCGGGTCACGCGTGCACGCGTATGTCGACGGCTCGTCGATCACCATCAGGTTCACGGAGTGTGGCCTTCCGTTTCCGGCGACAATACGTTTGTATTGTAGACACGGTACATGTGTATTGTCTAAGTTACGTCTGTGACAATTGAGGGCACACATCGATGACCCTGCTTTCCGGGACGGGCCGGGCGACCAGAGACGAGCCGGCGGCGATCGATCGGATCCGCAGCGCGGCGATGAAGATCCTGGCTACCCGCGGGGAGTCGGGAATGTCGTTGCGGGCCGTCGCCGCGGCGGCCGGGGTGTCCCTCGGCTCGGTGCAGCACCACTTCGCCACCAAGGCTGGTCTTGTGCAGGCGGTCGACGATTGGGCGTTGCAGGTGGTCGTCACCGCGATCACTCAGCCGGTGCCCGACACCACGCCCGACTCGGTCGCCGAGATCGGTAAGCGGATCACCGGGATGATCGCCGCGAACCCCGACATCGCCGACTACCTCGGCCGTGCGCTGATCGAAGGGCGGCCGGTCGGGGACATGCTTTTCGACACCCTGCTCAACTCCGGCATGGCGCGCTGGCACCGGCGCAGCGAGCGCGGCGAGACCCGCCCTGACCTCGACTTGACCTGGGCGGCGATCAACGCGCTGGTGCTGGCCCTCGGCGCCCTGATGCTGCGGACGCACATCGATCGCCACCTGCCCGAGCCGCTGATCACAGCCCCTCAGCTGGAGCGCTGGCAGGCGTCGGTGAACTCGTTGCTACGCGAGGGGCTGTTCCGCCGTAGCGACTGAGCATCGTCAAACCTGTTCAGACCTGTTCGCCGACAATCCTTTTGCGATAAGTCGACGGCGTCTCGCCGCAGAACTGGGTGAAGGCGCGGGTGAACGAGCTGAGGCTGTCGAACCCCACCGCGGTCGACGTCTCGCGCACCGACTGTCCGGGGGACGCCAGCAGCGCCATCGCCCGCAGCATGCGGGCGTGCAACAGGTAGGTGCGCCACGACAGGCCGAGCTCGTCGTGGAAAAGGCGCCGCAGTGTGCGCTCCGACACCGCAACCGCGCGGCTGACCGACTCGGCCGTCGCCGACTGCAGGTGCTTCTTGGTGTAGGCCATCGCGGCCGCGACGATCGGGTGCTCGGATGACGGAAGGCTCAGCGGCGCTTCATGATCTAACGCCTCGATCACCAGGTCGGCGAGCGCGCGGAAGAAGGTGTCGGAGGTTTCGTCGCCGTCGGCCCGGTCGATCGGCCAGCGCAGCGCGTAGACCATCATTTCGCGAATCAGCGGCGATACCGCCAGGATTCGCGCGCGCTCGCCACCGGTGCGGATCAGCTGCGGGTCGAACATCACCGCGACGGTGCGCACGCCGGGCGCCATCGTGGCCTGATGCTCGAGCCCGGCCGGTATCCACGCCGCCTGCTGGGGCGGCAGCAGATAGTGCGCCGAGGACGTCTCGACCTCGACGACGCCGCCGAGCGCGTACTCGATCTGGTGCACCTCGTGGCAGTGCCAGCCGGTGATCAGGCCCTCGCCCTGGTAGAGGTAGCTGCCGCCCAGCGCGCGGCCGCCGCGTCGCAGCTCGATGACGCGGCCCGCCCCTTTGGCCGATCCGGCTAAACCTCTGTCCGATAGCGCAGAGCCGGTCATGGCGTTACACGGTACTTGTTAGGTATGCACACCGACGAGCTGATCCTGGTAAGCATCGACGACCACGTCGTCGAGCCGCCCGACATGTTCCTCAACCACGTCCCCGCCAAGTACCGGGACGAGGCGCCGATCGTCGTCACCGACGAGAAGGGCGTCGACCAGTGGATGTATCAGGGCAGGCCGCAGGGCGTCAGCGGGCTCAACGCCGTGGTGTCGTGGCCTGCTGAGGAGTGGGGGCGCGACCCGGCCGGCTTCGCGGAGATGCGCCCCGGCGTGTACGACGTGCACGAGCGTGTGCGCGACATGAACCGCAACGGGATCCTCGCGTCGATGTGCTTTCCGACCTTCACCGGGTTCTCCGCGCGCCACCTCAACTTGCACCGCGAGCACGTGACGCTGGTGATGGTGTCGGCCTACAACGACTGGCACATCGACGAATGGGCGGGCAGCTATCCGGACCGCTTCATTCCCATCGGCATCCTGCCGACGTGGAATCCCGATGCGATGTGCGCCGAGATCCGCCGCATCGCGGCCAAGGGGTGCCGCACGGTCACCATGCCGGAACTGCCGCACCTGGAAGGCCTTCCGAGCTACCACGACGAGGACTACTGGGGCCCGGTGTTCCGGACGCTGTCGGAGGAGAACGTGGTGATGTGTCTGCACATCGGCACGGGCTTCGGCGCGATCAGCATGGCGCCCAACGCGCCGATCGACAACCTCATCATCCTGGCCACGCAGGTGTCGGCGATGTGTGCGCAGGATCTGTTGTGGGGCCCGGCAATGCGCAACTACCCGGACCTGAAATTCGCGTTCTCCGAAGGCGGAATCGGTTGGATCCCGTTTTATCTCGACCGCAGCGACCGCCACTACACCAACCAGAAGTGGCTGCGCCGCGACTTCGGCGACAAGCTGCCCAGCGACGTGTTCCGCGAGCATTCGCTGGCCTGCTACGTCACCGACAAGACGTCGCTGAAGCTGCGCCACGAGATCGGCATCGACATCATCGCCTGGGAGTGCGACTACCCGCACAGCGACTGCTTCTGGCCCGACGCGCCCGAGCAGGTGCACGCCGAGTTGACCGCCGCGGGTGCCGACGACTCCGACATCAACAAGATCACGTGGCAGAACGCGTGCAACTTCTTCAGCTGGGACCCGTTCGCGCGGACGCCCCGCGAGCAGGCGACTGTCGCAGCGTTGCGCGCCAAGGCAACCGACGTCGACGTGTCGATCCGCTCGCGCGCCGAATGGCGGCGGCGCTACGAGGAAAAGCATGCGATTTCGGCGCGCTAACCGGCGCTGAGCGCACGTTAGCGCGCCGAAATCCCTAATCTTGCGGCGTGGTGGATGTGGTGGCGCTGGAGCGGGACGGATTCGTCAAGATCGAACAACCCGAGCTGCGCGGCGCGGCCGACGAGGCCAGGGCGCTGCTGTGGCGGCAGATCGGTTTGGCGCCCGACGACCCCGCGTCGTGGACCGAGCCGGTGCGATGGGCGGCGGATATGACCGGGGCCGGGCCGTTCGGCACACTGGTCCGCAGCGAGGCCCTGGCAGCGGCGCTCGATCAGGTGGCGGGCGTAGGCGGCTGGGTTCCGCGCGGCTCGCTCGGCAACATCCCGATTCGGTTCCCGCTGCCACCGACCGTCGACGACCGCGGCTGGCATATCGACGCCAATACGCCTGCGCCGGACGGATCCTGGGCGATCAGCGGCCGACCGCACACGCTGCTGCTGTTGACGCTGCTTTCCGATGTCGGACCCGACGACGCGCCGACCCGCATCCGCGTCGGCTCCCATCGCGACGTGGCACGCGTGCTGAACGCCGAACCCGTGGCGTTCGAGGAGTCCGGGCTGCTCATCGACGGTGCGAGCGCGGGACGCCCGGTGGCGTATGCGACGGGCAGGTCGGGCGACATGTACGTCGTGCATCCGTTCACCGCGCACGCGGCCGACGAACATCGCGGTGCGACACCGAGGTTCATGGCGCAGTCGCCGGTCATGCTGACAGCGCCGCTGACGCCTGGTTCGGATTCGGTGCTGGCGCGCGTCTGGGACTGAGGGCTCAGGCGTCGACGACGACGGTGATGCTGTTGCCGTCGCGCTCGACGCGCATCCCTGCGCGCCGCGCGATGGCGGCCACCTTGGCCGCGTCGTCGGGCTCGGCCCTGCTGCTGACCAGCGCCCGCGCGAGCCTGCCCGTGTGCGCCTTGTTGAAATGGCTGACGGTGGTGCGCCGGCCGTCGGGATGCTCGGCGACCACGTCGACGTCGACGGCGTCGGGCAGGCGGCCCAGCGCCGCATACGAGCCGGAGCGCAGGTCCACGACCAACTCCGTCGACGCGATCTCGGCGAGCACGGGTTCGAGCACCGGACGCCAGCGCGCCGCGAGTGCCGGCTGCCCGGGCAGTTTCGACGACGCCGACAGCCGGTATGGCGGTATCGGATCGTCGGCCCGCAGCAGGCCGAACAGCGCCGAGCCGAGGGCGAGGCGGGCCCGCGCCCGCGAAACCGCTGCGCCACGCAGAGATTCGATGTCCAATGCGTCGTACAGCACGCCGGTGTACCGGTTGATCGCGGGCATCGTCGGCGCCTGGCGGAGGGCGGCGTTGCGCTCGACCTCGTGAGCCTGCTTGGCTGACAACCCCAACGCGGTCCTTGACGCGTTCTCGTCGCGGCTGAGCGCGACCAGTTCGTCGACCAGCGTGGCGCGCAGCGGGCGCAGTGCGGGAAAGCTCAACGCGTCGAGGTCGAGCCGACGGCCGTCGCCGCCGGGCTGCTTGGTCTCCGATGGCGGCAACAGCACGATCACGACCGAAAAGGCTATCGCTGAGTACGCCCAAACCGACATTTGGGCGTGAAAGTGCGAGTAGATCGCGCCATTTTGTCGGTTTCGGTGCCAGTCTGCGGGGGGGGGGGCTAGCCAGCCAACCTAGTCCAGCGAGAAATCGATGACGCCGCGGATGATCTCGCCGTTGAGCAGATCGCGGTAGCCGTCGTTGATGTCGTCGAGTCGGTAACGCCTGGTGATCATCTCGTCGAGTTGCAGCAACCCGGCCCGATAAAGCCGGCTGAAGCGCGGTACGTCCACCCTGGCGTTGCACGACCCGTAGACGGTGCCGACGATGTTCTTGTTCCACAGGATGAACTCCTGCAGGTTGATCGCGATGGAGTTCGTCGTCTGCTTCGTCATGCCGGTCAGCACGCACGTGCCGCCTTTACGGGTGAGCCCGAGCGCGGCCTGCACATCGTCCTCGCCGATCAGCGACGGCGACACGACGACGCTGTCGGCCATCACGCCGCGGGTCAGGTCGCGCACCAATGCCGTAGCCTCGTCGGTGTCGGCGGCCACGTGCGTCGCACCGAACCGCAGCGCCGACTTCTGCTTGAACTCGACAGGGTCGACGGCGACGATCGCAGCGGCGCCGTTGATCCGCGCGCCCTGGATGGCCGCGGTGCCGATGCCGCCTGCCCCGATGACGACGACGGTGTCGCCGGTGCGCACCCGCGCCCGGTTCTCCGCCGACCCGTACCCGGTCGGCACCGCGCACGACAACAACGCGATCGACACCAACGGCAGACCCGGATCGACCTTCACAATTGAATTCGTCGACACCACAGTGTGTTTGGCGAACGCACCGACCTTCGACAGGTGGCCGAGGTCGCGGCCGTCGGCGGTGTGATGCCGGAAGGTCCCGTCGGTCGGCATGCCGGGGATCAACACCTGCGCGCCCATGTCACAGATGTACTCCATGCCCGAACTGCACCACCGGCACTGGCCGCACACTGCGACGAAGGACGTCACGACATGGTCGCCGGGGGAGAACTCCGTGACGCCCTCGCCCATCTCGACGACGACCCCCGATCCCTCATGGCCGCCGATCATCGGAAACATCGCAGGCAGCCCGAAGGCCTTCATCACCTCGTTGGACGCCGACATGTCGCCGTTGAGAATGTGCTCGTCGGAATGACACAAGCCCGCCGCGGCCATCTCGAGCAATACTTCGCCCGCGCGTGGCGGATCGAGTTCGAAATCCTCGACCGACCACGGCCCGCCGACGTCGTGCAGGATCGCGGCTCGGCTTCGCATCAGCTCGAACCGGTCGCGGCGGGCCGGAACGTCACCGGAAGATGCGTTGGTGAGCGGAACGGCATGCCGACGATCTTGGTGTCCTCGTCCGTGACGAGTTCGAGGTCTGTCACGCGGTCGAACAGGCTGTTGAGCATGGCGCTGGTCTCCACCCTGGCCAAGTGCATGCCCAAACAGCTGTGGATGCCGCCGGCGAACGAGACATGTGCGCGCCGCGGCCGGTGGAAATCGAACTTGTCGGCGTCCGGCCACCGCTTCTCGTCTCGGTTCGCCGAGCCGATGCACAAATTGACCTGTGCGCCTTCGGGAATCGTTACGCCGTGCACTTCGACGTCGCGAGTCGTGTTGCGCGGCACCGAGACCAGCGGCGTCTCGTAGCGCAGCCCTTCTTCGATCGCCGCGGGAATGAGGCTGCGGTCCTCCTGCAACTCGCGAAGCTGGTCGGGATGATCGAGCAGGTGATACAGCAGGTTGCCAGAGGACCGGTAGGTGGTCTCGAGCCCGGCGGGTAGCAGCAGCCGAAGGAACGAGATGATCGCTTCGTCGGTGAGTTTCTCGCCGTCGATCTCGGCGGCGACGAGATCGCCGATGATGTCGTCGGTCATAGCGCGGCGACGCTGATCCACCAGTTCCTGGAAGTAGGTGCCGAGTTCGACCGAGGCATTCAGGCCGGCCTCGATGTCCTCGGTGATCGACACCAAATCGAACGACAGCCTGCGGAACAGGTCGAGGTCCTCTTGCGGCAGGCCCAGCAGCGCCGCGGTGACGCGGGTCGGGAACTCGAACGTCACCGCCTTGACCAGATCGGCCTGACCGTCGTCTTTGATCTCGTCGACGAGCTGATCGCAGATCGGGTCGATCACCTCGGGTTCCCACTGCGCAAGCGCGCTCTGCCGAAAAGCGTTGGCGATCAAGCTGCGATGGTCATGGTGCTGCTTGCCGTGCATGCCGAGGATCGTCGGGCCGAACACCAGCCCGATCGTGTTGTTGTACATCTCCGATCCGAAGACCTCGTCGTCGCGAAAGGCGGCGAAGACGCTCTCGAAATCGAACAGGGTCCACTGTTCGAGCCCGGTCAGTTCGGGCGGGGCCATCGCGCTCTGCATGATCGTGCCGCGCCACACCGGCTCGGTGTCGCGCATGCGCGCGAAGAAGCCATAGGGATCGACCGTCAGATCGGGGGCGTCGCGCCGGTCATGCGAATCCGTGCTGGTTGTCACAGTGCCTCCCGGGCGGCAGCGGCTGGCGGCTCTGCGTCTTATCTTTACTATTTTAGGTATTCTAGGTCAAGGAAACCAGAGAGGACGTCGATGCAGCGTCAGCTCGTGTGCGCGATCGATGACCTGCCTCCAGGCAGCATGAGACTGGTGCAGGCCGGCCAGTTCGGTGTGGGCGTCTACAACATCGGTGGGTCGCTGTATGCGATCGCCAACTACTGCGCACACGAGGGCGCGCCGCTGTGCGCCGGATATGTCGGGGGCACTACCGAGTTCGCACCCGATTCCCCTGGCGGAGTGCGCTTCGTCCGAGACGGTGAGATCGTCCGATGCCCCTGGCACAACTGGGAATTCGACATCACCACCGGAGTCAATCTCGCCGATCCCCGCCAGCGGGTGCGCACATATGAGGTCGACGTGACCGACGGGCAGGTGTATCTGACGGCATGATCATCGACGCGAATGTGCAGCCGCATTTCCGCAACAACGCGGAGATCCGCCGCTACCTGCCGCCCGCGCACCGGCTGCGCGCGATACCCGACGTCGAACAGCAGTGGTATCAGGCGCCGGGCGGCGACTACCGCCAGGACCTCTACGGCGACGGATATCCGGGTTCGGACCCCGACACCGTGGCCAGGCATCTGTTCGACGAGGGCGGCGCCGACGTCGCGATCCTCAATCCGCTGACCCGCGGCAACATCGCCGACTACCTGCTCAACAGCCGGATCTGTGCGGCGATCAACGACTGGCTGCTGGACCGCTGGCTGGAACCCGACACCACCGGGCGCTTCCTCGGCACGATCCGCGTCAACCCCGAAGACGTCAAGGGCGCCGTCGCCGAGATCGAGCGACTGGCGGGCCACCCGAAGATGGTGCAGATCGGGGTGCCGTTACAGTCGCGCGAACCGTACGGCAAGCCGATGTTCGAGCCGATCTGGGAGGCCGCCGCGGGGTGCGGCTTGCCGGTGGCCGTACACATCAACGGCGGCAACGGTGTTGACCATGCGCCGACGTTCGCAGGCCACGCCCACACCTATCCGGGCTATGCGGCATTCATGCCGTTGAACTCGTTCGTGCACCTGGCGACGTTGATCATCGAGGGAACGTTCGGCAGACATCCGGATCTGCGGTTCGTGTTCGCCGACGGCGGCTACGACCTGCTCACCCCGCTGATGTGGCGGCTCGACACGTTCTGGATGTCGATGCGCGACCAAACCCCTTGGGTAAACCGCTATCCCAGCGAATACCTGCCCGGACACGTCCGCTACTGCACCTCGGTGTTGGACGGACCGGCCGACGATCGGCATGCGCAACGCTGGCTGGACTACACCGACAAGGCCGGTCTGCTCATGTACGGCTCCGGATACCCGCACTGGTCGATGACCACCCCCGACGAATCGGTGGCGGGGTTCAGCGACACTCAGCGCGAGAAGGTGTTGTGGCGCAACGCAGCAGAGCTGTACGGGATCACGGCAGGAGCGAGCGCATGACAACCCTGCAACGCGCCGACGAATCCGTCGCCGACGAGATCGCCGTGACGATCGTCGACACCGACGTGCACCCGTTGCCGGTGTCGGCCGAGGTGCTCAAGTCCTATGCGCCCGCGCAGTGGAAGGACAAACTGTGGCCGACGGGTAATGCCGTCTCGCCCATATCGTTCTTCTACGACACACCGGACTCGTACAAGACGATGTCGCTGCGCGTCGACGCCACTCCGCCGCGGGGCGGCGCCGCGGGCAGCGATCCGGATTTCGCCGCCAACCAACTGCTGGTCGATGCGGGCGTCAGCATCGCGGTGCTCGAGCCGATGTGCGACGCTCAACTGCCGCAGGCCGAGCACGTACTGAAAGCCACCTACAACGATTGGCTCGCCGACGTGTGGCTCGGCGAGAACAATTGGCACGGCCGCTGGCGCGGCGCGATCAGTGTCACCGCACAGGATCCGGTGCTCGCCGCCCGCGAGATCGAGCGGTGGGCGGGCCATCGGTACATGTGCGAAGTGTTGATGACGCCGCAGACCCGCGGAATACCGTTCGGCAGTCCGCATTTCGACCCACTATACGAGGCCGCAGCACGCAACGGCCTTCCTGTGGCGACGCATCTGATGGGGCAGACGCCGTTCGAGTTGATCCCGATCTATCCCGTCGGAAACCCGGCACACTGGCACGACTTCTTCGCGTCGTGGCCGCTGCTGTACGTGTCGCACCTGATGAGTCTGGTGTTCGACGGCGCCTTCGACCGCCATCCCGACCTGCGAGTCGTCTTCGTCGAAGGCGGCTTCACCTGGGCGATGCCGGTGATGTCCCGCATGGACCGGATCTGGGAGCGACGCAAGGCCGATCTGCCTCATGTCCGCCGCAAGCCGTCTGACTATGTGCGCGAGCATGTTCGGTTCACGACCCAGCCGCTGGAGGATGTCGACGTCGCCGAGTACCGCGAGTACATCGAGATGATGGATCTCGGCGACAACCTGATGTTCTCGACGGACTACCCGCACTGGAGCTATGACGCGCCGGACTGGGCGATCCGGCGGTTCCCGGCCGAGCAGCGCGAGCGGATCATGCGCGGCAATGCGACGGCGCTGTACGGGCTACCCGCCACCGTCAAAGCGATTTCGGCGCGCTAACGTGCGCTCAGCGCCGCTGCGCGCGCCGAAATCACGGGTTGGCGGCGCGGCGCTGGGCCCCCAGCGGCGCCACCGGTGGGCGCGCCGACGGGCCGCGCGTGATGGCGTGCAGCCTGATCTCGGGCAGGTCGACCGACGGGTCGAGGGTGTCCAGCCATGCCACCGCTTCGGCGACGTCGGCAGCACGGATCGCATACATCTCGAACGGCACGTCGGTCAGCATGTCGGTTTCCACCGGGCCCGGTGTGACGATGTGGACGTTGATGCCGTCGCGGTCCACTTCGCGGGCCAACGCCGCTGCGAATGCGTTCATCCCGGCCTTCGACGCCGAGTAGGCCGTCCTCGCCATCATCGGTTCATGCGCGGCCGACGAGGAGATGAACACGAAGCGCGAACCCGCCGCCATCCGCGGCAGCGCTGCCGACGTGACGACGAAACACGAGTCGAGGTTGGCCGAGATGATCGCCTGCCACTGCTCGAAAGTCTGCTTGCGGGCGTAGGTTCCGCCGAGAATGCCCGACGCGTGCACCAGCAGGTCGATGTCGCCCGCCGCCTCCACCGCCGGGGCGAATTTCGCCGGATCGGTCGCGTCGGCCACCACATACCGCGCGCCAAGTTCGTCCGCGGCCGCACGCAGCGGCTCCTCGCGCCGAGCGGCCAGCACCACGTCGTAGCCGCGTTCGGCGAGCTTGCGCCCGCAGGCCTTCCCGATGCCGCCGCTGCCACCGGTGATCAACGCCGTACGCACGCAGTACCCTTCAGCGCGGGTGGCGGGCCAGCGCCTGCGGAGACAGCGCAACGATCCGTTGCTCGGGATCGCCTGCGCTGAAATATGTCTGAGTATCGGCGATGTGGCGGGCCGCGAGCTTGCGGGCGCGTTCGGCGTCACCGGCTTCGATCGCGTCGGTCATCTTGGTGTGCACGCCTAGCGCGATGCGGCGCTTGCTCATCGACGGGTATTCGCCGCGCGCTGCGGTCTCTTTGGCCCACATGTTGAGGTGACCGGTCCACAGCGTCTCCAGGCTGCCGACCACGGCGATCATCGTGTGGTTGCCGCAACCGCGCACCACCTCGTCGTGGAACTGACCGCCGATCTCGGTGAACTTCGCGCCGTCGTCGATGTGTTCGGCCATAGCGTCGTTGATCTCTTTGAGCTTGGGGATCAGCGTTTTCCCGCGATCGGGCCGCTGCGCCGCCAGCGCCGCGCACGTCGGCTCCAATTCCTGCAACGCGGTACCGAGATCGGCCAACGGCACCGTGTCGCTTTGCAGCAGGAGGCCCAGCATGTAGGCCGCGCTGGCCTTGGCCGGCGCGTGCACCACCGCACCACCGCGGTTGCCGCGCCGCACCGAGACCAGGCCCTCGGTTTCCAGGATCCGCAACGCCTCCCGCAGCGACACCAGGCTGACGTTGAACTGCTCGACGAGCACTTCCTGGCGCGGCAGCAGGTCGCCGTCGGCCAGCTCACCCTCGATGATCTGCCGGCGAAGCTCGTCGGCGACGATCTCGGCCGTCCTGCGGGCCCCCAGCCGACGACGGGCCTCCGGGCCGATTCCCAACGTAGTCATTTGATCGCAATGCTAACAGCGATAGCCGCATGACCTGCGGTCTACCGAACGGCTATCCGACAAAAGTAATTAAGATGACAAAGAAAGCGGCCCCAGGGAGGTTGTAGCGCGTGAGCGACGGAGCACCCACTCCGCTCGGGGACCTGCGCGTGGTGGAGATCAGCGACCGTATCGCGGGCAGCTACTGCGGCAAACTCCTGGTCGACGCGGGCGCCGACGTGGTGAAGGTCGAGCCGGCGACGGGCGATCCGTTGCGCTCGTTCAGCGCCACCGGCGCGCGGCTGCCTGCAGCTGCCGACGGCCCGTTGTTCAGCTATCTCAACGCCGGAAAGCGCAGTGTGACAAGGGTTTCTGCGGAGTTGCTGGCCGGGGCCGACATCGTCGTGGTGACCGGTGGCCAGGCTGCGGCCGCGGAGTTCGGCGTCGTTCCGGAGCGGCTCCGCGCCGACAGGCCGCAGCGCATCGTCGTCTCCATCTCCGACTACGGCTGGACCGGGCCCTGGTCCGACCGCCCGGCCACCGAGTTCACCCTGCAGGCCGACTCCGGGCTTACCGGGTTCCGCGGCGACCCCGCAGGTCCACCTGTTTCGATCGGCGGCGAGCTGGGGGAGTACATGGGCGGCGCGTGGGCGGCCTACGGTGCCTTGGCGCTGCATCGCCGCGTGCGGGCCGGCGGGCCGGGCGCACACCTCGACATGTCGTTGCTCGAGGCGATCACGCTGATGCAAAGCGGCGAGTGGTTGCACTCGCAGCTGCTGCAGACGCCGCCCGTCAAGCGCTCGGTCGAGGTGCCGTCGATCGAGCCGGCCAAGGACGGATACGTCGGCATCAGCATGGTGACCGGCCAGCAGTGGCTGGACTTCGCGGCGATGGTCGACCGCCCCGAGTTCACCGAAATCCCTGCGCTGCGATTTCAGATCGGCCGCTGGGAGTACCGCGACTGGATCCGCGAGCGGATCGGCCCGTGGATGCGCGAGCACACCGTCGATGAGATCGTCGAGCTGGGACAGCTTTTCCGGTTGCCGCTGGCTCCGCTGGGCAACGGCTCCACCATCCCGCAGATGGATCATCTGGTGCAGCGGGGCGTCTACCTCGACAACCCTGCGGGCTTCCGGCAGCCGCGGGCGCCGTGGCTGATGTCGGCGGCCCGACAGGCGCCGGTCCGTGGCGCTCCCCGTCTCGGTGAAGCCGACGGTGAATCGCTGTGGGCGCCAAGGTCATCGGCGCCGACGAGCGCTGGCGGTGCCCCGCTGGCCGGTGTGCGCGTCGTCGACTTCACCGCGTTCTGGGCCGGACCCGCGACGACGCACGCGCTGGCGGCGTTCGGTGCCGATGTCGTCAAGGTCGAATCGATCCAGCGCCCGGACGGAATTCGCTACTCCGGCGGCATGCGCAGCGATGTCGACGACTGGTGGGAATACGGGTGGGTGTTCCACGCGATGAACACCAACAAGCGCTCGGTCACCCTCGACCTGCAGTCCGACGAGGGTCCTGGGCTGGTCAAAGCGCTTGTCGCACAGGCCGACGTGGTGATCGAGAACTTCTCGCCGCGGGTGATGGAGCAATTCGGGCTCGGCGCCGACGCGCTTCTGGAAATCAACCCGCGGGTGGTCGTCGTGCGGATGCCTGCCTTCGGGCTGACGGGCCCGTGGCGCGATCGGGTCGGTTTCGCGCCGACGATGGAGCAGATCGCGGGCCTGGCGTGGGTGACGGGATTTCCCGACGGCCCGCCCGTGCCGCCGCGGGGCGCATGCGATCCGCTCGCCGGGGTGCACGCGGCGTTCGCAACTCTCGCTGCGCTGGACTTCACGCACCGCACCGGCCGCGGCCAGCTGGTCGAGGTGCCCATGATCGAGGCGGTTCTCAACGTGACCGCCGTCCAGACAATCGAATTCGAGGTCTTCGGCACGGCGATGGAGCGCCGCGGCAACCGCGGGCATGGCCGGGCGCAACAGGACATCTACCGGTGTGCCGGCGATGACGACTGGGTCGCGGTCAGCGTGTGCACCGACGAGCAACGCGGCGCGGTTGCGAAACTCACCGGAACCGATCGGCTGGCTCAATGGCTGGCCACGCAGGAAGCCGCTGCCGCCGTGGAAAGCCTTGTGACGGTGGGCGTCCCGGCGGCGGTGGTGATTTCGCCATCGCTGGTCACCGAGAACCCGCAACTGCGTGACCGCGGTTTCTTCCAGCGCTTGGAGCACCCCCGCACCGGCGCTGGACTGTATCCCTGCCCGCCGTTCGCCCGGCTCGACGGGGGTGCGAACTGGCTGCGGCGTCCGCCACCCACACTCGGGCAACACAACGACGAGGTGCTGACGCAGTTGTGCGGGCTGACGGCCGGCGATCTGAGCCGGCTCGCCGCTGCGGACGTCATCGGCACCCGCCCGAAAGGCGCCTAGCCCGCCGGCCGGAAGCCCGATCCCCGCCCAAATGTCGGTTTGGGTGTGAAAACCCCCCATTTTCACGCCCATGTGTCGGTTTGGGCGTTCAGGGGCGCGGCTTGAGGGAGATCGGCAGGGCGTCGTAGATGGACATATTGTTGGTCAGGTTCGGATAGGTGACCTCAGGGGTGCCTAGCGCGATGTCGTCGGCCCTGCACAGCAGTTCGTCGAGCACCGCGCGAATCTCGGCCCGCGCCAGCATTGCGCCAAGACAGTGGTGCGGCCCGCCGCCGCCGAACGTGACGTGAGGATTGTCGGCGCGGCCGATGTCGAACCTGAACGGATCGTCGAAGACCTCCTCGTCGCGGTTGGCCGAGCGCAACATCGCAACCACCCGCTCGCCCTTGGGGATCACCACTCCGTCAATCTCGACGTCGACCTTCGTGCTGCGCGTCCAGAACGCCACCGGTGACGACCAGCGCAGCACCTCCTCGACCGCGCTCGACCGCACCGCCTCCTCCTCGCGGTATCGCTCGATCTGCGACGGGTTGGCGACGAACGCCTGAAGACCCGATGCGAGCGCGTTCTTGGTGGTGTCGCTGCCCGCGAAGGCGATGACGAAGAAGAAGACCTCCAACTCGCTGGTCGGTATCGACAGCTTTTCGCCGTTCTCGTCGGTGACCACCGCGCGGGTCAGCGTGCTCCAGATGTCGTCGGTCGGGTTGCGCCGCTTCTCCGCGGTGAGTTCGAGCGCATAGCCGAAGATCTTCGCGAACAGATTCATCGAATTCTGCTGAGTCGCCTCGTCTTTGGTCGAGCCCACCTTCAGGATGCGGTCGAGCGTGGCGAAGATCTCGGGCCGGTCCTTGTCCGGGATGCCGATGATGTCGCCGATGACCGACATCGGCAACACGTCCGCGACATCGGTGATCCAGTCGCCGCCGCCGGCCGCCAGCAGCTTGTCGATCATCGCCGCGGCGCGCCTGCGAATGCCCTCTTCGAGCTTGCCGATGGCCTTCGGCGTGAACGCATGAGACAGCACCCGGCGCCTCTTGAGCAACTCCGGCGGGTCCATGTTGATGATCGTCGGCGCCGAGCCGACGACGCCGACGCCCTGGATGAGCGGTCCGTCCGCTGCGGTGAACGAGTCCGTGTCACGGTGGATGCGCTGGGCGTGCCGGTGCTTGGTGGCCATCCAGAAATCGCGGGTGACGGTTTTGACGACGTTGTCGGTCAACTCGTGGCGGAAGATCGGCCGTTCGCGGCGCAGCCGGGTGAAGACGTCATCGGGAAAACCATTCCGCCACAACGCGAAATCCGACAGATCTATCGGAGTTTGCGTCGGCATTAAGCGCCCCGTTCCACGTGCCTTGACCTAGAATGCTTAAAATAGTAACAATAGCCGGTGGACGGGCTCTGACCTGGCAACTTGGCGCGGATGGAGACGGTATGGCGGAAACGGTCGACGATTCCACCCTCGATCCGTCGGAACGGGAGTTCGGCCCCAGCGGCATCGGCCTGTCGAAGTACCGGTTCCCGACCGGATGGTTCATCGTCGGGTTCGCCTCCGATCTGGCGCCAGGCCAGGTCAGGCGGATGCATTACTTCGGCGAAGAACTGGTGATGTTCCGCACCGCGTCCGGCCGGGTCAACGTGCTTGACGCGTACTGCCTGCACTTGGGCGCCAACATGGGCGTCGGCGGCACCGTCGAGGGCGAGCGCATCGTCTGCCCGTGGCACGGCTGGCAGTGGAACGGCGACGGCACCAACGCCCTGATTCCCTACAGCAGGATCGGCTGCAAGCAGAACATCCGGATCCGGACCTATCCGTGCACGGAGTGGTACGGCTTCATCCTGGTCTGGCATGAGCGCCACGGCCGCGCGCCGTATTGGCGGCCCCCGGTGCTGCCTGAACTCGAGACGGGCGAGTACTACCCGCTGCACCCGCACACGCGAATGGTCAACCGGGTGAAGGTCCACGCGCAGATGATCATCGAGAACGCCGCCGACCCGTATCACGTGCAGTACGTGCACAAGGCCGCCAATCCCGCGACCACGGCGTCGTTTGAGGTGTCCGGGTATCACCTGCACGCCACGGTGAATGCGAATTTCGGTGGCGGACGGGCGAAGACGTGGCTGACGCCGAACGGGCCGGTGGACGCGAAGATCGTCTACGACAACTACTCGCTCGGGCTCGGCGTCGTGCGTTTCCCCTCTGAACTGGTGGCGACCGTGCAGGTGACGGGGCAGACGCCGGTCGACGAGGATTACACCGACTACTTCTACACCCAGGCATCCACCCGCGAACCCGGCGACACCGGTGATATGCCCACCGGCAGGGCGGCGAAGTTCTTGCGACTCCAGCAGGAGGTCATCAAACAGGACTTCTTCACCTGGGAGAACATGAAATACCTCGAGAAGCCCAACCTGGCGCCGGAGGAGGCGCGCGATTACGCCGCGCTGCGCCGTTGGGCGCACCGCTTCTATCCGGGCGAGATGCCCTCGCCGAACGACTTCGGTTACACCGTCCACGGTGAACCGGATCCGGCGGCCGCGAGTGCCTGACGCGCCTCGCGCCGGTGGGCCGGTCCGCCCATCCGAGCTCGGAGTCCGAAGTTTCACTGTCGCCGATGTCTTGGATCGACGGGTCGAGGAGTTCGGCGATCGGCTGCTGATGTCCATCGCCGGAACCCCGGTGACGTTCGAACAGATGGCGACACGGTCGCGCGCGGCGGCGAACGCGTTGCTCGATATGGGCGTTGGCAGAGGCGACACCGTGGCACTGTTCACCGCGACCTGCCCGGAATGGGTGTACTTCTGGCTCGGCGCCGGCCGAATCGGTGCGGTCACCGCCGCGGTGAACGCCGCCAGCAAGGGCGAGTTCCTGGCGCACGCCCTGCGGTTGTCGCGGGCCAGGACCGTCATCACCGACGCCGAACGCCAGCCGCGGCTGCGCGAGGTCGCCGACCACATCGACACGCTGAAAAGCCCTCGTGTCGTCGATGATTCACTGTCGCAGGCCTTGTCAACCGCCTCGACGAGCCCGCCAAACCTCGAGCCGACCGACTCCGGCGATCCGGCCGCGCTGTTCTTCACCTCAGGCACCACGGGCCCGTCGAAGGCAGTCGCAACGACGTGGCACTACCTGTTCACCGCCGCCGCGGGCGTTGCGGCGGCCTGGGAGTTGACGGCCGGTGACGTGGTGTGGAGCGCGATGCCGTTGTTTCATCTCAGTGCCGCACCGTCGGTGCTGGCGCCGATGCTGGTCGGTGCGACGACGGTGTTGTCGGCGCCGTTTCGGCCGAGCACTGTGTGGGACGAAATCCGTGCTTGCGGGGCAACGGGTTTCGCGGGGGCGGGGGGGATGGTGTCGATGCTGTGGAACCAACCGCCCGATCCCCGTGACGCGCAGCTGCCGCTGCGGTTCATCTCCGCGGCGCCGATCGCCGCCGACATGTATCGCCGCATCGAGCAGCGGTACGGCGCACGGGTCGTCACGATGTACGGCATGACGGAGGCCTTCCCGATCGCCTACAAGGCCGTCTCCGACGACGGTGTGCCCGGCACATCGGGACGGATCAACCCCGCCTTCGACGTCCGCATCGTCGGCGACGACGGCCGCCCGCTGCCCGCAGGATCGGTCGGCGAGATCGCCTGTCGGGCCCGATCTGCACACGCGATGAGTGCGGGCTACATCCAAGACCAAGCCGACGGGTCCCTCGCGGTGACACCGCACGACGAGTGGTTTCGCACCGGCGATCTCGGATCGCTGGATGTCGACGGCAATCTCACCTTCCTCGACCGGGTGAAGGACTCGCTGCGGCGGCGCGGCGAGAACGTGTCGTCGGCGGAGGTCGAGGCTGTTGTGATGCGCCACCCCGCCGTGCTCGAGGCCGCCGCTGTCGCCGTGCCGAGCGACCTCGGTGAGGACGACATCCTCGTCGTCGTCACGTTGCGGCCGGACGCCGACTTCGATCCGGCCGAGCTGCTGGATTTCAGCTCGGCCCGCATGCCGTATTTCTGCGTGCCACGGTATGTGGAGGAGCTCGACGAGATACCGAAAAACGTGATCGGCCGGGTGCGCAAGGACTTGCTTAGGCAACGCGGGCTAGGTACGGCCGCATGGGACCGAGAAGCGCACGGCTACATACTGACTCGGTAGACGGGAGACGAGTATGACGATGACCTATCAGCAGGAGTACGAGCTGAGCGGATTGGCCGGGCGGGCCGCGATTCTCAACCTGACCGCACGGCACAACCGGCTCTACTCCGCAGGCGACCTCGCCGGTTGGATCGCGACGTTCCGCCATGCGGGCGCGACGTTCGTCCGCGACGGCGAGACGTACACGGATTTGGCGGCGGCGTTCGATGGGGGAGACGGGCGACGACTCGTGACGGTCGATCACGACATCTCGGTCGACGGCGTCGATGCCACGCAGGACTGCGTTGCGCTGCTGTATGTCGGAGGCGAGCTTCGCAGCACCGGCACCTACCGCGACCAACTCGTCTACGAGCGCGGCGGATGGTATTTCACGTCGCGCGCGCTGGCCTGGGATACCGTGCCCACCAGCGGCGCCGTCTCGGTGTGAGCCGGTGAACACCGACATCCGCTACGAGTTGGCGTTCGGCAGCTACGAGGACGCCCTGCGCATGGTGGGTGTGCGCACCGAGCCGCGCTTCGCCGGAACGGCGGTCAGCCCAGCCCGAATTCAGCATTTCGCCGCAATGGTGCAGGACGCCAACCCGGCGTACTGGGACGTCGACTTCGCGACTCGCGTCTGGGGTGGGCTGGTCGCGCCGCCGGCGATGCTGATGGCGTGGTTGATCCCGCCGCCGTGGCTGCCCAACGGCGACGTGCCGGTGCCATCGATCGCGTTGCGGGTGCCGCTGCCCGGCACGACGTTCATCAATGCGTCCAACGAAGTCGAGCTCGTTCGGCCGATTCTCGCAGGAGACCGTCTGCACGTCGTCGAAGAAGTGGTGTCGGTGTCGCCGGAGAAACGCACCCGCGTCGGCGTTGGGCACTTCGTCGAGACGTGCGACAGCTACTACCGTGACGACGAGGCGCTGGTCGCGACGAACCGAAACACGTTGTTCCGCTTCACCCCGGGAGGTTCGGAATGACGTATCGGTCGCTGACGTGGGATGCGGTGACGGTGCCGACCGAACTGGCCCAGGTCGTCGATGAGATCAGCTATCAGCGCGTGGTGATGAATCCCGGTGCGACGTGGGATTACTTTCCCGGGCATTACGACCCCGAATACGCGACAAGTCACGGCCATCCCACGATCTTCCTCAACACCATGCACATCGCGGGCTTCATCGATCGGATCGCGACCGAGTGGGCCGGCCCGCACAGTCGCGTCGTGCGGCGCAAGATGTCCATCCACCAATCGATCTACGCGGACGATTCGATGGTCGGCCGCGGCAGCGTGGTGAACAAGCGCCGCGTGATCACCGACGGCGCCACCAAACTCCTGGTGGACCTGCAGATCTCGGTCTTCAATCAGCGCGACGAACTGTGCTGCCCGGCCGAGGTGACGCTGGAATTGAATAGCTAGTTGGCGGGCAGCGGGCCTGCTGTCACCGTCGACTGGATCTCGACATACTGCGCCAGGCCTTCCGGGCCGAATTCCCGTCCGATGCCCGACTGTTTGAACCCGCCGAATGGGGCGCTGGTGTCGAGCTGGTACATGTTGATTCCGTAGGTGCCGGTGCGGATTTGGGCCGCGACGTCGAGGCCGTGCGCCACATCGGCGGTCCACACCGATCCCGCCAGCCCGTAGTCGCTGTCGTTGGCGATGCGGATCGCGTCGGCTTCGTCGGTGTAGGTGAGCACCGTCAACACCGGGCCGAAAATCTCCTCGCGGGCGATCTTCATGTCGTTCGTCGCGTCGGTGAAGAGCGTCGGTTGGACGTACCAGCCGCGGCCGCGCGGTCTCTCGGCGCCTCCCACAACGGCTTTGGCGCCTTCGTCGATGCCGGACCTGATGTAGTTCATCACGCGGTGTTGCTGGCGCTGGGTGACGAGCGGCCCGATGTCGGTGGCTTCGTCGGCCGGGTCGCCGACCTGCAGGCTCGACATCATGTCGGCCAGCGCGTCGACGACCTCGTCGTGTCTGCGTTCGCTGACCAGGATTCGCGTCTGGGCCACACACGCCTGCCCGTTGTTCATCAAGCCGGCCATCTTGAGGTGGTTGACGGTGTGGTCGATGTCGGCGTCGTCGAGGATGATCGCCGCGGACTTGCCGCCGAGTTCGAGGCTCACCCGCTTGAGCTGCTCGCCGCACAGTGCCGCGATACGTCTGCCGGTGGCCGAGGATCCGGTGAACGCCACCTTGTCGACGCCGGGGTGGCGAACCAGGCTCTCGCCTGCCTGCGGACCACCCGGAACGATCGACACCACACCTTCTGGAAGGTCGAGATCGGCCAGCATCTCGGCCAACCACATTGCGTCCAAGGGAGTTTCAGGCGCCGGCTTGACGACGACCGCGCACCCGGCGATCAACGCGGGAATCAGCTTCGGCATGATGAGCACCTGCGGCACGTTCCACGGCACGATCGCGCCGACGACACCGACCGGAGCACGCCGCACCAGGACATCGCCGAAGAGACCCTGGCGGCGCTCGACCCAGTCGAACTCCTTGGCGGTGGCCAGGGTGAGATACATCTGCGACAGCGCGCCGTTGGCTTGCCCGAGCCTGCTGAACGCGCGCGGCGACCCCATCTCCGCGGTGATCAGGTCGGCCATCGCGTCGGCATGCTCAGCGTAAACGGCGGCCAGCCTCTCGACCTTCTCCATCCGCTCCGAGACGGGCAGTCCCGGCCAGGGCCCCTTGTCGAACGCCGTGCGCGCCGCTTGCACCGCCCGATCGACGTCTTGGGGCCCAGCGGCCGGCGTCTCTCCGATGGGTTCCTCGGTGTGCGGCGAGATCACCGAAATACGTTGCGCCGTCGCGGGTTGACACCACCTGTTACCGATGAGCAGCTGGTCGTAAAAGAGGGATCTCACGTTGACTCCGAGTCGCTGAAGGCGCTATTGCTGCTAACATAGCAAGAAAAGCAACCTTGGAGTGCCATGGAGCGTCACTGTGGGTGATGACTGGCGTCGATATCCGTTCGAGCTGGTCCGCGACGACCCACATTTCGTCTTCCCCGCCGCCGAAGCCAACCATCCGACATGCGAGTCGGATACTTGGTTTCTCGCCGGCGAGCTGACCGGCGAGTCCGGCCGCACGTTCGCCTTCCTGTCCATCGTCAACAAGAACCGGCCCGGACAGGCCGTGGTCGCCGACATCTACACGTTCGCCCTGTTCGATCTGGACGCCGGAACGTACGGCACCTACACCGATTACGACATGCCGTCGAGGAACAAGCCTCCCGGCGCGCAGCCGAAGCTCTCCGTCAGCGACGAGTGTCTTGACATCACCTATGTAGGCGGCGCCGGTACCGCCGTGTGGCGCACCTGCCGCGACGATGTCGGTGAGCTGCGGCCGTACACCTACGACGTCGATCTTTGCGGCACCGACCAGAGCGGTAGCGCCATGCGGCTGAGGCTGCGGGTGGCGCCGACGCGGGCGCCGGTACCGTTGGGCGCATCGGCCTACAACGGCACCGTCGAGTGCTTCGGACAGCCGAACACCTACTCGTACTTCCAGACTGGGATGTCGATGACGGGCACGCTGTCTTGGGGTGCGGTGAGCGAGGAGGTGCGTGGTGAGCGCGGGCACGTGGACCGGCAATGGTTTCCGTTGGTCGCCAACGACGGCGGCCCGACCGGCGACATGCGCTCTCGCGCGCACGAATGGCGCACCATCAACTTGGACAACGGCGTCGACCTCAGTATTTGGCGGCAGTTCGACCGCACGAAACACAATGCGCTGCAACCGTTCTCCGGTGCGACCGTCAGTGCGCCGGACGCCGATCCGGAATACGCCGACGACATCGAGGTCGCCGTGTCCAGCTATGTGCGCTGGCCTGATTCCATTCGTACCCTGGTTCCGCCGCCGACCAACGTGCGCTATCTGCCCGACAGACACCGACTGACGTCTGCCAAGCTCGGCCTGGATTTGACGGGGGAGCCTTTGGTGGCCGCGCCGGCTCACGCCCTGCCTCTGGAGTACATGGAGGGCCCGTACCGCTATCACGGATCGTATCGCGGTCAGCCGGTCACGGGATTCGCGTTCTACGAACGCTCTTTGGCGCTGTACCGGGATTGGGAGTTGGCCGATGTGCTGGATGCGGTGGAACCCGCGCATCGCGACGAAATCGTAGGGCTCATCGGGCGATAGCTTCCTCCCACATCTGGTGACGATGTTGCAGGCCGGGCTCGTTGCGCCCGAACACCAGGCGGTCCTTGGCGCCGGACGCCAAGTTCGCCTGCAGCTTTTCGACCAGAGCGTAATCCTCGTCGCGCACGGTGCCGTGGGCGTAGTCGAACACCGCCTGCGCGCCTGCCGCCACGCTCTCGTCCGAAAGGTCCAGCGGCGTCGAGTTCTGGTGGACTGTGATCGAACGGCCGGGCACCTCCCCGGGGTAGACACGAAACAGCTCACCGTTGGCGATCGTCGCCGACAGCACGATGTTGGGGAACAGGGCATAGATCACGACCATGTTCTGCAACGGATCCCACTGCTCCTCGGGAACGCCGTCGAGATCGAGAATGCCGTTGAGCGGGAACACAAGTCGATGGTGGAGTCCGAAGGAGTCGAACACCGTGCAATTGCTGCGCGCGATCGTCGCGAAGGTCCTCTTGTGCACCGTCGCGAAGTGGTAGTTCTCCGCGAAGGTGTCGATCGCCAGTTTCCAGTTGATCGCGGAGTCCAGCACCTTCTCGCCCAGCGGCGACCATCGGCCGACGCCCCAGGCCTCCAATTCGTCAGCGAGCGGCCCGAGAAAGCCGCGGATGTCGAGCGTGGCGTCGGGGTCAAGGCCGACCCAGAGAAAACCCGCGCACTCCGCAGCGGGCAATTGTTGCAGTTTCGCACCGGAACTCGTGGATTCCGGAAAGCCCTCCTTGCCCGGCACACCGACGAGGTTGCCGTCGAGGTCGTAGTTCCATGCGTGGTACGGGCACGTCAACCTGCGCGCCGTGCCGCACCCCTCGGTGATCTGCGACTGCCGGTGCAGGCACACGTTGTCGAACGCCTTGACCGCGCCGTGCCTCGAACGTGTCAGCACGATGGAGCGGCCCATCACGGTCTTCGTGCAGTAGGTGTTGGGACCGGGCAACTCGGATGCGTAGCCGACGAGTTGGGGGCTTGCCATCATCATGGCGCGGTCGCGCGCGTGCCGGTCGGGGGAGGTGTAGGTGTCGGCGCGCACGGCGTATTCGGCCGGCGCCAAGTCGGTTGTCTTGTCGCGCGCCAGTTTGAGTGCGCGACGGGTCAGGTCGACGAGCTGATCGCGATCCATGGCCGTATTTTATTATCTTTGCAAAAATAGGCACAGGGCCCGTCACCTGCGATCGCCGGTGCTGTAGCTGTCCTGCTCCTTGTACGTCCGGTTGCTCGCATACGCCATCAGGCGCACCGCCGTGCGGCGTCCCATCAGGTGGCGGAACGCGAAATGCGTGAAACGCAGCACGGGCGCTGGGAACACCGTCGGCTTCTTGCCGAGCGCGTTGAGGGTTTCGACGGCGACCTGTTCGGGTTCCTGGACCGGGACGTTTGCGTCCTGCGGTTCCGAGGCCAGGTAGTTTGGGGTCCGCGTCGCGCCAGCGCAGCTCACGAGCACATCGACGCCGTCGTCGCGCAACTCGGCCCAAAGCCCTTCGGCCAGAACCAGATTGTAGGCCTTGGTGGCGGAGTAATTCGCCACCCGCACCATACCTTGCAACGCGCCCATCGACGACAGCAGGACGATGCCGCCGCGGCCTCTGGCGCGGAATCGCGCCCCGAACCCGTGGCTGAGCACCAGCGGCCCGCGCACATTGACATCGATCCTTACCTTTCTTGAAGGGTGTTTGGGGTCGTCGGCCTTAGGCTTCGAATCACCCAGGGATGTCGGGTATGGCTTTC